>NZ_PITY01000013.1:0-112994 GCF_017577275.1 Thermobifida sp. | reverse complement strand
GAGGCGGCCGGGGGGGGCCGGGGGGGGGGGGGGGCGGGGCGGCCTAGTGTGGCGCTGGTAATCCCCGTGGCGGTGCCGCTGGCGAAGTGTTTTCGGGCCCGCCACTGGAAGACAGCAGGATTCGAGGGGAAGGTGGTGGGTCGGATGAGTGGTGTGCGCTGCGTGGTGGACGGGGGGATTGCGCGGATCACGCTTGCCCGTCCGGAAGCGTCGAACTCGGTGGACATGGCGGCCGCACGGGCTTTTGGGGAGGCGGTTGACCAGGCCGGGGACCCGGCGGTTCGGGTGGTGCTCCTCACCGGCGAGGGGAAGCGGTTCTGTGCCGGCGGGGACGTGGCGTCGATGATGGCGGCTGAGGACCGGTCGGGGTATTTGAACGAGCTCGCTGCCACGCTGGGCGACGGGCTGCTGCGGTTGACAGAGTTGGCTAAGCCGGTGGTGGCCGCGGTGCACGGGGCGGTCGCCGGGGCCGGTCTCGCGTTCGTGCTCACCGCTGACCTGGTGGTGGCGGCGCGTTCCACCAAGTTCCTCATGGCCTATGCCGGGGTGGGGTTGACGCCTGACTGCGGGGTGTCTTATCTGCTTCCCCGAGCGGTCGGGCAGCAGCGGGCGTTGGAGATGGCCTTGATGAACCGGCCGTTGACCGCAGAGGAGGCACGCGAGTGGGGGCTGGTCACCGAAGTGGTTGACGACGAGGCGGCGGTCAGCCGGGCAGAAGAGGTCGCCGCGCAGCTTGCTGCGGGGCCCGCGTTTGCTCTCGGCCAGGCGAAGCGGCTGCTCCGCTCGTCGTGGACGGTGTCACCGCAGCAGAGTGTCACTGATGAGGCGGAGACGATCAGCCGCGCGATCGGTACCGATGATGCGGCCCGGTTGATTGACGCGTTCTTGAAGCGCTAACCGTCGGGTGCGGCATCCCGCGGCTGGGCGGGGTGCCGCGGACAGGCAGGGCGCAAGTAGGCTGGGGCAGGCATTCCGCTGGGCGGAAACGGGAGGCGACTGTGGCAGGGCAGAAGGAACGCATGCTCGCAGGCGAACTGTACATTGCCGACGATCCTGAGCTGGCGGCTGACCTGCGGCGGGCGATGAAGCTGATGGAGCGGTTCAACACGGCTCCTGCGGAGGACGCTGACGGGCGGCGGGCGATCCTGGCGGAACTGTTGGGTGAGGTCGGGGAGGATGTGGAGATCCGCCCGCCGCTGTACGTGGACTACGGCTACCAGATCAGTATCGGACCGCGGACGTTCGTCAATTTCGGGGCGGTCATGTTGGACGTGGCGCCGATCCGGATCGGCGCTGACACGCAGATCGGCCCGAACGTGCAGTTGTTGACCCCCACCCATCCGTTGGATCCCGAGTTGCGGCGCGCCAAGTGGGAGGCGGCCGAGCCCATCACGATCGGGGAGAACGTGTGGCTGGGCGGCGGTGTCATCGTCTGCCCAGGGGTGACGATCGGCGACAACACGGTGGTGGGCGCGGGGGCGGTGGTCACCCGTGACCTTCCGGCGAACGTGGTCGCGGTGGGGAATCCTGCGCGGGTGATCCGCGAGCTTTAGAACCGTGTGGGCTCGGCGGGAAGCGGCTTATTCCAGTACTCGAAGCCCGACGATGCCGCTGATGATGAGCAGGAGGCAGCAGATTTTCGCCACGCTCACGGCTTCGCCGAGCCAGACCATGCCGACGGTGGCGGTGCCGACCGCGCCGATACCGACCCATACCGCGTAGCCGGTGCCGACGGGGATGGATTTGAGGGCCAGGGACAGGCCAACCATGCTGAGCACCATGGCGACGAGGAAGATCACCGAGGGCCAGAGCCGGGTGAAGCCGCGTGAGGCGTCGAGCGCGATCGCCCATACGGTTTCGAGGAGTCCGGACAAGATAAGGAGCAGCCAGGCCATCTCCGCCTCCGAGTCGTAGGGAAGTGCCGCGCCGTCTTGTCCTGACCGGGTACGGCGCACCTCGTCCGGGGCTGAGGCTCGGGGCCCCGCCGTCGGATCAGGTTAACGGAGCGGGGTGAGTGGTCATGCCGGCGGTGGGCCGGGACGGGGTTTGGTGGACCGTGCGGGCTGCACGCGGGTGCGGCGGGGTGGGGTGAGCGGGGCGTCTGGTGCCTGTGGTCTGCGGAGGGCTCTCTTGCGGGCAGGTGCAGGGGCTGTGGCTGGTGCAGCTGGCCTGCGCAGAGGGTTCGCCTGTGAGAAGAGCCATTCTTGATGGGCGGTAGAAAAGCGCTCCAAAACGGGTTAAGGCAACTGGTTATTTGCGCGATGCCAACTGGTCAATCCCTTCAAAGCGAAATCCAAACTACGGTTGGTGGGGGAACGTTTAAATGCCTGAATAATGGCTGGGACAGGAGTAGGGTTCCCCCTGATGACACGGAGGTATGAGGGGAAGATCGTGAAAGAGGCAGAGTCGCATGCGCTCACCGAGGAATTCTTGATCCGACCGCCACGTCAGGAGCGGAGCCGTCGAGCGTGGGCGCGGGTGCTGGAGGCCGGTGCTTCCCTGTTCGAAGAAGGCGGGTATGAGGCGTTCACCATTGCGGCTGTCTGTGAGCGCGCTAAGGTTGCCCCTCGGGCTATCTACGACCGCACTCCCAGCAAGGATGCGCTTCTCGTTGCTGTCTACGAGTACTGGGTGAACCGGGTCTGGGAGGAGATGCGGATTTTTGACGACGAGGAGCAGTGGATCGGTCTTGACGGTCCTGAACTAGTCACACGGCTCTTCACGGAGCTCGGCAGCATCCTTCGTCGCCACGAGTCCTTCACCCGGTCACTCATGACTCTTTCACCCACTACCCACGACAGGATCTACCGGCGGGTCCAGTGGTACAACAGGCAGCTCATCGACCGGCTCACCAACCTGTTGCTGCTGGCAAAACCGCAGATCGCGCACAGTGATCCGGAGACGGCGGTGCAGATGTGCCTGATTGCTGTCTACTCCGCGCTGATCGTGCACGTCGGGTGCGGCGCAGTGCTGGCGCCGGCTTCTCTCGACCGTGACGATTTCAACCGGCATCTCGCGGAGATGGCGCTGCGCTACCTGCTGGGAGCGGAGCCGCAAGCAGCGTGAGGGGAGCTCGGGAGCAGAGGCTAGACACCAGGGAAAATAGCCATAGGTAATGACACCCAGCGTTTTCTTCTCTGGAAGATTTTTCTCGGCTGCCGATACGGAAAGGGTGAGAGCGAAGGGGGAGAATGGCTCTCCGGCGTTTCCGAAGCGCTGTTTTCGTTTTTGGTGGAGCCGACGCTGTGTGAAGAAGCTCAAGGAGCCTCCCGCTGCTGGAGTTGTGCAAGGATTTCAGCACAGTACCTCGGAGACTATTGGCGCTAGTGCGTCTTCCTGGTGCAAAGTCGAGGCGACTGAGCTGGCTGGTTGCTAAAGTGTGTCGATTTTAGCGAAGAAAGATCCTCGACAGTGGCTGATTTATCCCTTCGTGGGGATCGATAGGCCTTTTGTTCCTCGACGTCGAGCACTGATGCGTACTGTCCGTTCCGGTTTTCGTAGGGCGGGGGGAAGTATGAGACGGGTTCAATTTCTGTGAGAACCGTTTTCCGGGTTCCGTTCAGCCCGCCCTGGGACGCGGTCAGCGGTGTCCCAACGGGACGCCTGCGTGGTGCAAGCTCCCCTGCACCGAGAGACGAAGGTGGAGGGGAGCTGTGTTGTGCGGGCGGTTCGCGCTTTTCTGTCGCCGGTGGCCCGGCACGTTAAGAGCGGTCACTCCGGCGTTGCGTGCGGGCTGAGCACGACTTCGGTGATGGCCCGGCCGTTCACAGCTGCGACCGTGGCAGTCCACGAGCCCAAGACCACCTGCTCCCCGGGTTTCTCGGGGATGTGGCCGAGCTGGGCTAGCAGCATCCCGGCCACGGTGACGTAGTCGCCTGCGGGCCGGTCGGTGAGGTGCACGTCCAGCTCGGGGAGTTCGTGCACGGGGAACGTGCCGGGCAGCCGCAAAGAACCGTCGGGCAGCCGGGTAACGGCGAGGGGAGCCGTGTCCGTTTCGTCGTAGATGTCTCCCACGATCTCCTCGAGCAGGTCTTCGAGGCTGACGATGCCGTCGATCGCTCCCGTGCCGTCGACGACGAGCGCCAAGTGCTGGCGTTCCGCGATCATGCGTTCCAAAGCCAGGGAGACCGGCAGGGAGTCGGCGAGCAGCAGCGGGGCGCGAGCGGCTGCGCGAGCGCTGCCTTCCCCCCGCAGCAGATCCGCCCAGTGCGCGACTCCCACCACGGTTTCCAGGTCGTCGTCAGCGACGACCGGGGCCCGGGAATGCCCGTGCTCGGCGAGGAAACGTGCCGCGTCCTGGGCGGGCATGGACGCGGGGACGACAACGACGTCGCGGCGGGGGATGAGGACGTGTCGCAGGTTCCGGTCGGCGATCTCGAACGCCCCGGTGAGAATGGTGCGCTGTTTGCGGGTGATGTTGGGCTGGGTGGCGAGCAGGTCACGCAGCTCCTCTTGCGACATTTCTTCCCGGGTGGCTGCCGGGTCGCCTCCGCTGAGCCGTACCACCAGGTCGGTGGAGACGCTGAGGAGCCACACCGCGGGCCGAGACAGCACGGAGAGCAGGGTGAGCGGCCGGGAGATGAGCACCGCCCAGGTTTCCGCCCGCTGCATGGCGATGCGTTTGGGAGCGAGCTCCCCGAAGACCAGGGTGATGAAAGTCAGCGCTACGGTGACCAGCACGATCGCCACGGGCGGGGCAGCTGTGCCGAAGACTGTGCTGAGCGGCGGAATCAACGGCTGGGCGAGGGAGACCGCAGCGGTCGCGGAGGCAAGGAACCCGGCCAAGGTGATACCGATCTGAATGGTGGCCAGGAACCGGTTGGGGTCGCGGGCGAGGCGTGCCACAGCACGCCCGCCTGCCCCGCGCCGCTCGAGCTGCCGTAGCTGGCTTTCCCGCAGGGTGACGAGCGCGATCTCGCTGCCCGCGAAGACCGCGTTCGTCAACACCAGAACTGCGACGAGCGCGAGTTGAACCGTGTAGTTCTCCATGGGGCCTCTTCGGACGGTGCCCCGTGGCCTCTACCCGCGGACATCAAAAGAGCAACACGCTGCGCGCAGGGGAGCACGGCTTTCCGGACGGTGGGGTGCACGGGATAACAGGACAGCCAGCGGATACCGTACGGGGCTGCTGCCTGCCGGTTCGCGGGCAAGAGGCGGGAAGTAGGCGGGTGGATGATTGGACCGCGCCGCTGGGGGCAGCCGTGCCAGAGAACGCGGAACCGCTGTGCGGTCCCGCCCAGGTGGACGAGTCCACGGAGGCGATGATGAACGGTCCCGAGTTCAACGCTCCCTCCGGCAGCATCCCCGCGCAGCGAGGACAGCGGCGGATCGCGAGCTATGCCACGTACGCGGAAGCGCAGCGGCTAGTCGATCGGATGTCCGACCGGGGATTTCCCGTGGAGCATGTGCGCATCATCGGGGACGGTGTGCGCACAGTGGAGCAGGTCACCGGGCGGATGACCAAGGTGAAAGCGGCCCTGGCCGGCGCAGGGACAGGGGCCTGGCTCGGCCTGTTCGTCGGCCTGCTGTTCGGCTTGTTCGCGATCGGCCCGGCATGGTTCTGGGTGATCCTGGTCAGCGTGGCGATCGGTGCGCTCTGGGGTGCGGTCTTCGGGTTTGCTGCACATTGGGCGACCCGGGGGCAGCGGGACTTCTCCAGCGTGCAGAGCCTGCAGGCAGAGCGCTACGACGTCTACGTCAATGCCATGCACGCTGCGCAGGCAGAACGTTTCCGCCAGGAAGCGAACCTCTAGCCTGCTGGCGGGCGCTGCCAGGCGAAAAACGGCAGCACCGGGAAGACCTGTGCCCAGACCGGCTGTCCCGCGGGACGGCCGACGAGGCGTCTCGGAACACCTCATCGCGGTTCCTCTCGACTGACAAGGACGCCACCGCTGCCTAGAGCCTGCTCGTGGAACGGGCACGGGTACCCCGCGTGGGCGCGCGGCTACGCGGACTTGGTAGGGATGGTGGTGGCCCGGCGGACGCGCCGAGCGAGGGCCGGGGCGGTCCCGCTGATCCGCAGTGGTCCCCGGTCGCGCAGCGCGTCGCCGCGAACTGATCCGAGTGGAGAGGAACCGCAGCGCTATGGCCCGTATCGCTTTCATCGGACTGGGCATCATGGGAAGCCCGATGGCCGTCCACTTCCACAATGCTGGACACCAGGTTGTCGGGTACAACCGCACTCCCGCGAAGACGAAGGCTTTGGTGGAGGCCGGAGGAACCGCTGCGGCAAGCGTCTCCGAGGCGGTCGCCGATGCGGACGTGGTCGCGCTCATGGTCACCGACACGCCTGACGTGGTCGAGGTTCTCACCGGTGCGGGCGGCGTGTTCGAGACGGCCAAGCCTGGCACGCTGATCATCGACTTTTCCACAATCCGCCCCGATGTGACCGCTGATCTTGCCGCCCAGGCCCGCAGCAGGGGATTGCGCATGGTTGACGCCCCGGTGTCCGGGGGCGAGGTGGGCGCGCAGAACGCGACCCTGTCCATCATGGTTGGCGGCACCGAGGAGGATTTCGCGGCCGCCCGACCGTTCCTCGAAGTGGTCGGAAAGACGATCGTGCACGTGGGGCCGAGCGGTTCGGGGCAGACGGTGAAGGCCGCCAACCAGCTCATTGTGGCGGGGCATCTGGCGGTGCTCGCCGAAGCGATCGTCTTCTTGGAAGCCTACGGGGTGGATGTGTCGGCCGCTCTGGACGTCCTCGGCGGCGGGCTGGCGCGCTCCGCGATCATGGAGCACAAGGCTGAGCTGATGCGTCGCCGCTCGTTCACGCCGGGGTTCCGGCTCGACCTGCACCACAAGGATCTCGGCATTGTCACGACAGCTGCCCGGGAAGCCGGGGTGGTGATTCCTGTGGCGGCTGCGGCCGCGCAGCTCATTGCGGCAGCGCGCGCAAACGGTGACGGCGACCTGGACCATTCTGCGCTTTTCCGCACGATTGCTCGGCTCTCCGGGCGGGACTGAGCCACGCGTGCAGCGCCGTGCCCCGGCCGGTGGAGTCCGCCTGGCAGGGCAGGAGTACGGCGTGGCTGGGCTGCGTGAATGCAGCGGCCCAGCCACCTGACCGAATCGGGCATACAAGATCGGGCGGGGCCGCGGGGGCTCCTTCTAGCGTGAAACAGCAGAGGAAGGAGATCCAGGTGCTGGACCGGCTCAACCAGGCCATGGAGTACATCGAGCGCCACCTCGACCAGCGGATCGAGGGTGCTGAGCTGGCGCGGATCGCGGCCACGTCGGAGTACCACATGCGGCGGCTCTTTTCTGCACTGGCGGGGATGCCGCTGTCGGAGTACATCCGACGGCGGCGGCTCACCGTTGCCGGAGCCGAAGTGCTGGCGGGGGACCGCACCCTGCTCGACATTGCCGTGCGCTACGGCTACGGCTCGGCGGAGGCGTTTGCGCGGGCGTTCCGCGCCATGCACGGGGTAGGGCCGGGGGAGGCCCGGCGCACCGGTGCGCCTTTGCGCTCCCAACCTCGGATGTCCTTCCGGCTCGTCGTTGAAGGGAGCACAGACATGCGATACCGGATTATGGAGAAGGACGCTTTCCAGGTGGTTGGGAAGAAGGCGCGCGTGCCTCTCGTCTATGAGGGGCCTAACCCGGCCATCGTCGAGTTTGTGCGGAGTATCGACCCTGGGACACTGCAGCGGCTGGCGGAACTGTCCGATCAGGAGCCGCGGGGAGTGGTCGCAGCTGTTGCCAACATCGCCGGTGAGCGGGTGAGCGCACCGGAAGGCACCGAACTGGACTACTACCACGGGGTGGTCACTAGTGCGCCAGCACCCGAGGACATGGCGGTGCTGCCCGTGGCGGCAGGGCTGTGGGCGGTGTTCGAAGTGGAGGGAGAGGCGCCGTACGCCATCCAATACCTGTGGCGGGACGTGTTCACCCAGTGGTTTCCCGCCAACCCCTACCAGAGTGTGCCGGGGCCGGAACTGTTGCGCACCACGATGTCGCAGGACGGAGCCTATGTAGAAGCCGAACTGTGGGTCCCGGTGGAGCGGGTCGAACGGTGAAGCGGGAAGAGGACGCGAGCCGGGGCTGTTGATGACAGTGGCCGACTGCGGTGCGGTCGGCCACTGATACCCCCCGTAAGCACCGGTGAGTGAGGATGTTGATGGAGACGCCGCAGCTTCCAGAGACACCGTCTGCTGGATCCCGCGACCCGCACGAGGACCTGGAGGCTCCTTCACCGCCCCCCGGGAACGGACTGGTCATCGTCGGGGAGAGTGACGCCCCGACCTGCACGGACGGGGTGTGCTGGTGAGCGCCCCGGACCGGGCTGTGACCGTCGAGGTCTGGTCGGATGTGGTGTGCCCGTGGTGCTACATCGGCAAGCGCCGCCTGGAGCGTGCCTTGGCGCAGTTCGAGCACGCCGATGAGGTGGAGGTCGTCTGGCGGAGCTTCCAGCTCGACCCGACGTTCCCCGCAGGGGTCCGCCAGCCTGTGCCGCAGATGCTGGCGGAGAAGATCGGCGGCACACTCGAGCAGGTCCGGCAGATGAACGCGAGGGTCACCGCATTGGCCGCGGAGGAGGGCCTGGAGTACCGCCTCGAACAGGCCACGATGGTGAACACGTTCGACGCCCACCGCTTGACCCATCTGGCCAAGGCGCATGGCAAGGGGGATGCCGCGCACGAGCGGCTGCTGCGCGCCCAACTGGTGGAGGCGCAGGTCCTCGACGACGCGGACACGCTGGTCCGGTTGGGTGTGGAGATCGGGCTTCCCGAGGAGGAGACCCGTCGGGTAGTGGCGGGGGACGATTACGCCCAGCAGGTGCGGGACGATTTCGCGGCGGCACGCACCCTCGGGGTGCGCGGGGTGCCGTTCTTCGCGTTGAACCGGGCGTTTGCGGTGTCCGGCGCTCAGCCCGTGGAGACGTTCGTGTCCGCGCTGCGCGCCGCCTACACCCGCGCTCGGCCCGCCCCAAGCTGAGGACGTCGGGCCGAGCCCGGGTGAGAGAAGGAAGGGCCCCGCCGGTGCGGCTGCCGGCGGGGCCTGCACTGTTCCGGTCAGACCTGGTGCATCAGACGAAGTTCACGTCGCTGCACAGGTAGTAGGTCTGGTCCATGTGCGAGGCCTTCCAGATGGTGAAGACCACGTGGCGGCCGCTGCGGTTGGGGGCGTGGACCGTGAACTGGATGTTCTGGGCCGGGGGGTAGCTGCCGGTCTGGTGCACCAGTTCCAGGCTGTCCCAGGTCAGCGGCTGGGTGGTCGGGTCGAAGCCCTGCTTGGTGACGTAGACCAGGAAGTAGTCTGCGCCGTGGCTGGCCTGGTCGTACAGGTGGATGGTGAAGGTGTTGTTGACGTCGGTGGTCTTCCACGGGCCTACGGCGTCCATGGAGCGGTAGCGGCCGCCTTCGGTGAGGCCACCGCTGCACAGCTGGCCGTCGGGGAGGGCAGCCCGGTGGTTGCCGCCGACCCAGTCGCGGTACAGGCCGTTCCAGTTCCACATGGCGTTGGGGTTGTCCTGCCAGGCCTGCCAGCACATGGGGTCTTCGTACTGCATGTTGGGGTTGAGGTGGTCGTGGCCCCAACGCAGCCAGCAACCGTAGTTACGGGTCGCGGGGTTGATGACCGACCCGTGGGCGGACGCGGGGGCGGTCCACTGGGTCAGCCCGAGAAGGGCTGTGAAGAGGACCGCGAGAGCCCGTACTGTCCACCGGTGTTTCCCGGTACGAGAGTAACGATGCATTAGTGTTCTCCAAATTTCCGGATGTGGGGGCTCCGGGCATGGGAACGCTCCCATGCTGAGAGAAATATTACTAATTGGAATTGATCAAAAACAGGGAGTGATAAAAATAAGAGAATATTTCCCTTTTGTTTCATAAGTTGGATTTTTTAAATAAAATGACAGAAGTGAAATGAGTGATGATTTGGGAGGTTATGTCCCCCGGGAGTCCTGCAGCGCGTCAGTCCTGCTCGGGAGAGGACAGCACATCGGCGGCCTGTGCCAGCCACTGGCCTGCAGCCAGGGCGTCGCGGATGCTGGCGTCGCGGGCCTCGCGGATCGCCTCCAGGTCTGCGGCTGTGGCCAAGTGGTCGACGCCGAGCTGTGCCGCGGTGGCTTCGGCGAGCAGCTCCCCGTAGGCGCTGTCCCGGCTCCGTGCTTCCTCGATCTGCTCCCACTCGCGCTGCCGCTGCACGGCCAGGCGCACTTTCTCCCCGTAGTCGACGATGGCAGCGACCCGCCGCTCGATCGCCTCGTGCACTGCGCGGATCGCCTCCCGCTGGGGCCGCAGTGACGCGCGCACGGTGGCAGAGACGGCGTTCTCCTCGCGTTCCGCCAGCTCAGCACTGAGTTTCTGCTGCTGGTAGAGCAGGCGCGCCAGCTGCCACTCTTGATCTTGCACGATCATCGATGCCTGCTGGCCGTCGAAGGCTTCGCCGAGGGCCGCCGCGGACTCCTCGATGAGACGTCGAGTCCGCTGGACATGCAGCAGGAGTGTCTGCCCGTACTCGTCGAAGTCGTCGGGAATGAAATAGCGGTCGTGGTGCGTGCGGGGAGAGTCGTCCGCGACGAGCACACCGATCGTCACCAGAATCCCCAGGAGGGCGGTGACAACGGAGGCCAGGATGACAATACCGTCGTGGCCCAGCCAATCTCCAAAGGTGATCAGGCCACCAAAAAGGAAAAGGCAGCTATCCCTCCCAGCCAACCGCGGACGCGGAAAGCAGCCACAATCCCTGCGAGCATGAGCAGCGTGGCGATCACAGCGAAGAAATCCATGAAAGTGGAAACCGCCCACGCCACTGCTGCAGTAGCCCCTGCGGTCAGGGCCACAAGGAAGACCGCGCTGACTGCTCTGCCCCCGGCAGAGCGCGGTCTGACCTCTTCGCCCCTGGTGCGGCTGGGCTTCTTCTCGGCAGGAAGCAAAGAGCCGGTGCGACGGGCGAGCCGCTCTCTTACCTCGGCGGGCAGTTCGGGGTCGAAGATCGGGAGTAGTTGCGCGACTCCCTCATCCTCGTGCTTGTCGTGGGAGGACATCGCGACTGGCACTCTCTTTCCCAGCTTCCTGTTCGAGAGGACGGGATGCTGTGGGATCCCGAATGCCTTCGATGCTCTATGGCGCGGAAGACCGCGTCAAATCTCGGGGACGTTGCCGGGAGCTTCCAGGGCGGAGAGCGGGGTGCGGTGCGCTCTCCGTGCCAGTACGGTTGGGGCCTCCCCGCGGGGAGGCCCCAACCGTACTGAGAGGACGAGGAAGTGTGAGAGGAAAAGCCAGGCCGTCGGCAGCGATCAGAAGGTGAGGACCGTGCGTGCGCCGAGCGGGTTGTCGAGGGCGGCCAGGGCGCTGTTGACCTCGCTGAGGGGCACCCGGGCGGTGAGGAGTTCGTCGAGTTTGAGGCGGCCGTCCAGGTAGAGCTGGCAGTAGAAGGGGATGTCGATCCGGGGGCGGGCAGAGCCCATCTTGGATCCCTGGAGGCGTTTTTCCAGCAGCAGGTCGGTGGCGCGGATGCTCACCTGCACCTCGGGGTGGGCCACACCCACGACGGTGGCGGTGCCCTTGGTGTCGAGCATCCGGAAGGCCTGCTCCATGGTCGCGGCGATGCCGACCACTTCAATGGCGTGGTCGACTCCGCCGCCGGTCAGTTCGCGCACGGCCTCCACCGGATCGGTGGTGCTGGCGTCGATGGTGTGGGTGGCGCCGAATTGCCGGGCGAGGTCGAGTTTGTCGGCGAGCCGGTCGATGGCGATGATCTGCGCGGCCCCGCACAGTCGGGCTCCTTGGATCACGTTGAGGCCCACACCGCCACAGCCGATAACGGCCACAGTCTGACCGGATTGCACCTGGGCGGCGTTGCGTACCGCGCCCATGCCGGTGATGACGGAGCAGCCGAGGAGGGCGGCGCGGTCGAGCGGCATCTCCTCGGGCAGTTTGACGACGGCGCCTTCGTAGACGAGGACCTGTTCTGCGAATCCGCCGAGGCCGACGAACGGTTCGACGGGGGTGTCGCCTTGGGAGAGCCGCGGCGGCTGGCCGGGGTCTCTGGAGCGGCGCTTGTGCGCGCAGTGCTGGAGTTCGCCGCGCATGCACCAGCGGCAGGTGCCGCAGAAGGCGGAAGCACAGGTCACCACGTGGTCGCCGGGTTCGACGGCGGTGACGGCGCTGCCTACCCGTTCCACGATTCCTGCGACTTCGTGGCCGAGGATGAGGGGCAGGGGAAGGTCGTTGGCTCCCTGCTGCATGGTCCGGTCGGTGTGGCAGACACCGGAGGCTGCGACGCGGATGAGGACTTCGTCGGGGGCGGGCTCGGAGACAGTGACGTCCTCGATCACTAGGTCCTTGCGGAACTCGTGCAGGACGGCTGCTTTCATCAACGCTCCCAGAGGGGTCGGCAATGAGACGCAGATAACAATATATTGCTTATTATTAATTTCATAGATGTGAGTGATCTGAGTCTCATTGGGTGCTGGAGAGTGCGGGCAGCCGCCCGCCGCACCGAAGCCTGCGGCACGCCCAGCCTAAGAAGCGGGAGCGGGCCTCGGGATCAGGTGGGGGATGCGCTGTTGATCTGCGTCTTCGGGGTGCACGGGACCATCTGAGGGTCGGTGACACGGAGCGCGAGGAGCGCCACGTCGTCGTCGTGGCCCGCGGCACGGACCCGGGAGATGAGCCCGTCGCACAAGTCCGCAAGGGAGGAGTGCGCCAGGCGGGCAGCGTGGTCGCGCAGCGACTCCAGGCCGGTGTCGATAGGGCGCGCAGCCGATTCGACCAGGCCGTCGCTGTAGAACACCACGGTGGTCGACGGTGTCAGGGTGGTGGTGAAGTTCTGGCGACGCGCAAAGGGGACGATGCCGAGCAGAGGGTCATTCTCCGCGTCGAGAAAGCGGCTGTGGCCGTCGCGGTCGAGCAGCAGCGGGGGCGGATGCCCAGCATTGGTCCAGGCCAACTGCCATGAAGAGTCCGCTGTCCGTTCCAGCCGGGCGAAGATGAGGGTGGCCATGGTGGGGGCGTCCAAAGTGACCAGCGCCTGGTCGAGCCGGGAGACGATCTCCCCGGGGGTGGACGTGTGGTCCCAGGCGAAAGCGCGCAGCATACTGCGGATCTCGGCCATCTGGGCGGCCGAGCGCAGGTCGTGTCCTGTCACGTCGCCGAGCACCATGGTGAGCGTGCCGTCCGCCAAGGTGAACGCGTCATACCAGTCGCCGCCGACCCGGGAGGACTGGGGTGCAGGGTAGTAGCGTGCCTCCATTTCGAGTCCGGGGATGCGGGGAAGCTGCGGCAGCAGGTAGCGCTGCATGGTTTCTGCGACTCGGCGCTGCTGCTCGTAGTCGAGGGCGAGCCCGGCCTGGTGGGCGATGTCGTCGACCAGGGTGATCTCGGTGGAGGTGAAGTCGGGACGCTCCTTGGAACGGCCGAGGGTCAGCGCGCCGAGGATGCTGCCGCCCCGGCCGCGCAGCGGAGCGGCGATCGCGGAATGCATCCCCGTGGTGGCGAACAGTCGCCGCTGCACCACGGCCATCTCCGCGTCCGGGGGCACGCTGTAGTCTTCGGGGCTGATCCGGGACACCGGGGCGCCTTTGAGGACCCGGGAGAGCGGCATCTGCGACTCCGGGGGAACCGGTGGGAGCGAGCCTTCCAGTTCTTCGACCCGCACGTGGCGGTTGTCGTGGTAGTGTATCGCCGCGGCCCGGCGGACGTGGCCGTGTTCGTCGATCAAGTCCACGATGGCCCAGTCGGCGAGGCGCGGCAGCACCAACTGCACGACTTGGCGCAGGGCTTCCGCGATCTCCACATGGGAGGTCAGCACCGTGGTGGTTGCGGAGATCAGCGACAGGTTCGCGGTCAGCGCTGCCACATGGTCGGGGTCGTACGTGCCGAACATTTCAGGGTCGAAGACCCGTTCGTGGAACAGCACCGCCGTCCCCGGATCTCCGTTCTCCAACCGGTAGGGGGCGACCAGCCACACCACCGGCAGCAGTCCGCCGTCGCCGCACATGAACCATGCGCTGCCCGCACGGATGGTGAATTCGTGCTGGTAGTCCTGGGTCAGTTTGCACTCCTGGGGCGACAGCAGGGTGCCGTTTGCGCTCCGATGCAGTGCGTCATGCGCGTTGCTGCCGACCAGAAGCGCTGCGGACCAGCGCAGGATCTCTTCGGCACGCGGGTTCACTGAGACGATGCGCTCTTGTGCGTCGGTGACGTAGATCCCGATGTCCAGGCCGGTCAGGACCTTTTCGACAAGCAGCGGGTCTGCAGCGGCGGCCTGGCCACTGCGCTTGCCGTGCTCTGCCTGGTGTCTCATGCCGGAACTCTCCGCGCAGGTGCGACTGCTCCTCCAACGCCGTTCCTCTGCCCCGGCCGCAGAGCAATAACCCCGGGCATAGGGCTGGGGCGGTGCCCGACACCGCCCCAGCCCTGCTGTGGTCGGGGCTGGTCAGGCGCAGTGGTCGTAGACGCTGACCCCGGAGAGCTCGTCGTTGCCGACCCTGCCGTACGGGAAGTTGCCCGCCCGGTTCTTCGGGAAGAACGCGGCCGGCTCGGTGCCTGGAGCGTGGACGTGGAAGTAGCCGCAGAACCCGTAGGAGGCCCACGAGCTCGCCTGGTCGTTGAATTTCTGCGGGATGTAGTACAGCCCGGGTTCGACAAAGTAGAGGTGCCAGCCTTCGCGTTCAGCCCGCGACCCCCACGGCCCGTGCTCCGCGACCACGACGTATGGGACGTAGTCGTCGTCGCAGCGGCCATGGTGGTGGTGTCCGCAGTGGTGGTGGCCGCTGCCGCGGTTCGAGGCCATGGTGTCCCGGGCAGGCTGGAGGCATTCCGCGGAATCGGCGTCCCCGCCGTTTAGGGACCAGGGTTACCGCACAGTTCGGCAAGATCACCGGCTGGTGGTCGACCTCGGCCGCGGCGTTGGGCGTGCTCGTGGAGACCAGCACACCGGTCAGGAGTCCGGTGAGAGCAAGAGTGATGGAACGGCGCATGACTCCCCCAATGTCACGTCTCTTAGTGACCTTATGGTTACATAGCGTTCCTATTGGTGGGAGTCTTCGTAGCCGTGTCGCCCTCGTTTCCCCGCGGGACAGGGCAGCAGGACCCTGGGAGAAGAGGTGGGGCGGGCGCCAGGAGTCCCACCTCACCTGGCAGGAGCGCACAAAGAACCGTCCCCGGTGCTGGGGGATCAGCACCGGGGACGGTAGCGGCGGTATCCCCTGGAGAGGTCAACGCCCGCAAGGTGGAGCGAGTTTGGCCTGCGGGTCGCGCAGGGCGGCCTCGTCAGGGCGGGCTCCCGCGGCGATGGCCATGCGCGCGTCGATCATCAGCCGCGGCGCGTCGATGCTCAGGTGCGCGGTGAGGCGCCCCTCGGCATCCACCCAGGCTGCGGCCCACTGCGGGGTGCCGTCGCCCCGGATGACCAGCGTGTCCTCCGGGCTGTGGTGTCCCACGTACTGGATCTTGTGACCGAACTGGTCACTCCAGAAGTAGGGCACCGGATCGTGGACAGGCAGCGGGTCCTGGCTGGACGGGTCGTGGAGCAGAACGCCAGCGAGAGTGCGGGCTGCTTCTCGCGCGTCGTCCCAGTGCTCGACCCGGATCCGGGTGTTCCACCGCGGCGACCAGCGCACCGCGACGTCGCCGAGGGCGTAGATGCCCGGCAGGGAGGTGCGCAGGTGCTCGTCCACGACCACCCCGGTGTCCAGTGCGATCCCCGAACCGGACAGCCAGTCGACGGCCGGACGTACCCCGATCCCGGTGACGACCACGTCGGCGTCCACCTGCTCGCCGTTGGCGAGCTGCACCCCGGTCTCGGTGACCTCGGCGACTCCCGTGTCCAGCCGCAAGTCCACCTCCGACCACCAGGGCAGGAAGCGCTGGCCTACGTCTGCACCAAGCGCAGCGGAGAGGGGAGCGGGCCCTGCTTCGATGCAGGTCACCGAGCATCCCCGGCGCAGGGCCGCGGTTGCGACCTCGGCGCTGATCCAGCTCGCTCCCACCAGGACCACCCGCTGTCCGGGCTTGAGTTCGGCCCGGAGCTGGGCCGCGTCCTCCACGGTGCGGACCGTGAACTGGCGTCCCGGGCCGGGCAGCCGGATCGGGGAGGCCCCGGTGGCGATGACGAGCGCGTCGTAGGACAGCTCTCCGTCAGTGGTCTGCACGGTGCGCGCATCGGGGACGAGCCCGGTGGCGGCGACCCCGAGCCGCACGTCCACCGACAACTGGGCGTAGTCGGTGGGGAAGGTGGAGTCGTGCTCCTCCTCAAGAAGTGCAGCCTTCGACAGCGGCGGCCGGTCGTAGGGGGGATGCGGCTCGGCGCAGAGCATGACCAGCTCGCCCTCGTATCCCCGGCTGCGGAGCTGTTCGCAGGTTCGGGAGGCGGCGAGGCCGCCTCCCACAATGACGATCCGTTCCATAGTGGGCGTTGGCGTGCGGGATCAGCCGATGACCGCTTCGGACAGGGGAAGCACCCGCTTGCCGGGGGTGAACTTGGCGGGGATGCTCCGGAAGCCCACGTTGGTGCCCTGGTCGTGGAAGGGCACCAGGGCGTCGAAGTCGATCGTGTAGTCGGGCATGCGGGTGAGGATCTCCTGCAGCAGCCGCTTGGCCATGAACCGGCCGAGGTGGGAGCCCGCGCACCGGTGGATACCGATACCGAAGGCGACGTGGCGGTTGGGCCACCGGTGGATGTCGATGGTGTCGGGGTTCTCGAACTGCTCTTCGTCCCGGTTGGCCGACGCCCACGAGAGGAGGACCCGGTCGCCCTTCTTCATCGAGCAGCCGTGGAACTCGACGTCGCGGGTGACGGTGCGGGCCAGAGCCTGCGTGGGGGAGAAGACCCGGAGGAACTCCTCCACAGCGCGGTCGAGCAGGCTCAGGTCGTCGATGAGTTCCTGGCGGACGTCGGGGTTCTTGGCCAGCCAGACGAGGGCCTGACTCACCAGCGAAGCCGTGGTTCCGGTGCCGCCGGAGACGAGCAGGTCGACCATGGCGAAGACCTCCTCGTCGGTGATGGGACGGTCGTCGACCTTCTGCGACACCAGGAAGCTGATGACGTCGTCCTTGGGCTCCTGGCGGCGGGCCCGGATGGTGTCCCACATCTGCTGGGACAGGGCGGGAAGCTCCACTTCGACGGCGTGCCGGAACGCCTCGCTGTCCTGGGGCTCGGCCAGGGTGGCGCGGTGGGCGTCAGCGTAGCGCTTCCAGTCCTTCACGGGCAGGCCCAGCCAGTCGATGGTGACGATCGCGGGCACACCGATGATCGTGGTGAAGTCGCACTCGCCCTTTTCGATGACGCTGTCGACGAAGGCGACGGTGTACCGCTCCACCATCTCCTTCATCCGTTCCACCGCGGCGGGCGCGGTGACCTGGTTGACGATCTTGCGGTACTTCCGGAACTCCGGCGGGTCGACCTCGATGGGAATGTGGTGGTACATCGGGGTCGGGGGGATGACGATGGCCAGCCCGTCAGTGCCCGCCGCCTCACGGGTGGAGGAGAACAGGTCGTCGTCGCGGGCGGCGTCGAAGACGCTCTGGTAGTCCGACAGCACCCAGTAGCCGCCGTGGGCCTCGGTCCAGCCGCGCTTGTGGGTCTGCCGCAGCGCGCGGTAGGCGCCCACCGGGTCCTTGGCGTGCTCCGGAGAGTGGTGATCGAAGTGGATCACCGGGCAACGCGTGGGGTTGCTCATGCTGTGTGCCCTTTCCTGTCCTGGTTCGTGCGCGGAAGTCCGTTGTGAGCTGTGCGGATATGGTCTGTGACGAGATCTCGTATGGTGTGTGATCTTTATTGCGGTCCTGGTGATAATCGTTATACTCAAAAGCATTAATGTCAAGATGGCCAGGGAGAATAGGGATCTCTGGTCCCTAAGGAGGGCAACATGCGCGTCCGAGTCGACGGAAAGCAGTGCCAAGGGCACGGTGTGTGCTACATGACCGCGCCCGACGTGTTTGCGCCGCGCGAAGAAGACGGGCACGCCTACGTGCTCCACGAAGAGGTGGGCCCCGAACTGGAGGCGGCGGCCCGGGATGGAGCCGAGGCCTGCCCGGAGCGGGCCATCACCGTCGAGTGAGATCGTCGGACGCGGGGCCGCGTCTCTTCTTCTCTTAAGAAAAGAGGCGGGCCCCGGCGAACCTGCCCTTTGACGCGGTGCCGTGCCGGGAAGCCCACGGAGCGACATCTATACTCCGGCACACGGATGCGCTCGCGACCCGAGGGGAAAGTCAATGTTCGCCGTCTACGCCGAGAGTTTCTCGTCCGATGACCCGCTGTCTGCGCTGCGCCTGGGGGAGCGTCCCGACCCCGAACCCCCAGCGGGCTGGACGGTGGTCACGGTCCGGGCCGCGTCGCTCAACCACCACGACGTCTGGTCGCTGCGCGGGGTGGGTCTGCGCGAAGAGCAGCTGCCGATGATCCTCGGCTGCGACGCTGCCGGGTACGACGAGGACGGCAACGAAGTCGTGGTCCACGCTGTCATCAGCAGCCCGGACTGGGTGGGGGATGAAACCCTCGACCCGCACCGCTCGCTGCTCAGCGAACGGTACCAGGGGACGTTCGCGGAAAAAGTGGCTGTTCCCCGACGCAACCTCGTCCCCAAGCCCCGGTCGCTCTCCTTCGAGGAGGCTGCCTGCCTGCCGACCGCGTGGCTGACCGCCTACCGCATGCTGTTCACCCAGGCTGAACTCAAGCCCGGCGACAGCGTGCTGGTGCAGGGCGCGGGTGGGGGAGTGGCGACCGCGCTGATCGCGCTGGGCCGGGCCGCGGGGCTGCGGGTCTTTGCGACGAGCCGGGATGCCGCTAAACGCGAACGCGCCCGTGAACTGGGCGCCCACGATACTTTTGCGCCCGGCGAACGGCTTCCCGTGCGGGTGGATGCGGTCATGGAGACGGTCGGCCGGGCGACCTGGTCGCACTCGGTCAAGTCGCTGCGTCCCGGGGGCACGGTCGTCATTGCAGGGACCACCTCGGGGCCCCAGCCGGACAACGCCGAGCTGACCCGGATCTTCTTCAAGCAGATGCGGGTGCAGGGTTCCACGATGGGCAGCCGACGGGAGCTCGAGCAGTTGCTGAGCTTCCTCGACCTCACCGGAGTTCGGCCGGTCATCCACGACACGATGCCGTTGGAGCGGGCGCGCGACGGGTTCGCCGCCATGGTGGCAGGCGACCTGTTCGGCAAGATCGTCTTCACGCGGTAGGCCCGACGCCGTTTCGGCAGCGACCCAGTGGGGTCGTGTTGCTCCCGGGACGGTTTCGCGCTACGTAGTGGGTGGTTCGCCATTGTGTTCTGACATGGCGCCACCCTTTTTTCTTTGCCGTAGCGCAATCTCTAGCACTCTGTGCTTGAGATGTTGCTTTTCGTATTACTAGGAAGCTTAGTTAGTTTAACTATGCGTATCATTAATCTATCTGGCGATAATCACGCCGCCAGAGGATCGACCCCGAAGTGGAGGTGCTTGCCATGGCCCACCCACCCCTGAGGCCACAGAAGACAGCGATGCTGGTCGCCCAGCAGATCGTCGCCGACATCCACCGGCGCGGAAACAGGGTGGGTGACCGACTCCCCCCGGAGCGGGTGATGCTCGACGAGTACTCCGTGGGGCGAGGAACCCTCCGTGAATCGCTGCGCTTCCTGGAACTGCAAGGGGTCATTTCACTGCGGCCGGGTCCCGGGGGCGGTCCGATCGTCCAGCAGCCGGATGCGAGCAGCCTCACGACCACGCTGACGTTACTCATGCAGTTCGAGAAGGCGCCTTTCCGGACGATCACCGAGGCGCGCACCGCGCTGGAGCCCATGATGGCCCGCCTGGCTTCGGAGCGCATGAGCGACGAGAAGCTCAAAGAGCTCAAAGAGAGCGTGGACATGATGCGCGACAACCTGGAAGACCAGGAGGTCTTCCTGGAGCAGAACCGGCGCTTCCACGACCTCATCGCCCACGGCTCCGGCAACGTGATGTTCGGGTATCTCGTGGACTCCCTGCTCGGCATCCTCGACGGTTCGGCTATCGGTATCGACTATCCCCAGTTCCGTCGGGCCGCAGTGCACAAGGCCCATCTGAACATCTACGAGGCGATCGCCTCTCGTGATCCGGAAGCCTCGGCTGAAGCGATGGCGCAGCACATTCACGAGTACGTCCGCTACGCCGAGAAGAAGTTCCCCGAGGTGCTCGACGCTCCTATCGTGTGGAGCTCTTGAGCTTCCCCGCTGCCGCGCGCTCCGCAGCAGTGAACAGTGCTCCCATGGGGGAGCGCTGGACGGCGACAGAGTGGCGGTGGTGGCACGCCTCCCGTCTTCCCTGGTCACGTCAGAGCGTCGCGCTGTGCCTACATATAGACGAATGATCCAAATCATGATAAGAAATACGTATGGCAAAAGCGCGATCCAACGATGTGGTCATCGTCGACGCGGTGCGCACCGCCGCCGGTCGCGGACGTGAGGGCGGAGCCCTCGCCGACGTCCACCCGGTGGACCTGCTCGCCCAGACGCTCCGCCAACTGATTTCGCGCCACGACCTCGACCCGGGGACCGTGGACGACGTCATCATTGGCTGTGTGTCGCAGGTGGGCGAGCAGTCGGCGACCCCCGGACGCATGGCCTGGCTTGGCGCTGGTTTCCCCACCCATGTGCCGGCGACAACGATCGACCGCAAGTGCGGCTCCAGTCAGCAGGCAGTCCACTTTGCCGCCCAAGGCATCATGGCCGGCGTCTACGACATCGTGGTCGCCGGCGGTGTCGAGTCGATGAGCCGCGTCGTCATGGGTTCCGCGCGTATGGGCGCTGACCCCTACGGCACCCTCGTCGCCAAGCGCTACCACCCGGGCCTCGTCTCCCAGGGAGTGGCGGCCGAACTGGTCGCGGCGCGCTGGAACCTGGACCGCACCGCGCTGGACGAGTACTCGGTCCGCTCCCACACGCTGGCCGCCCAAACCCAAGAAGCAGGACTGTTCGACCGGGAGATCATCCCGGTGGAGACGCCGTCCGGCACGGTCAACCGCGACGAGACGATCCGCCCCAACAGCACCGTCGAGAAACTCGCCACCCTCAAAACCGTCTTCGGCACCCCCGAGCTGTCCGAGCGTTTCCCGGAGATCGAGTGGCGGATCACCGCGGGCAACTCCTCCCAGATCACGGACGGGGCCAGTGCGCTGCTGCTGATGAGCCGCGCCAAGTGCGAAGAGCTCGGCTACACCCCGCGTGCCCGCATCCACTCCATGGCGGTGTGCGGTGACGACCCGCTGCTCATGCTGACGGCCCCCATCCCCGCCACCCGGAAGGTCCTGGAACGCTCCGGCCTTTCGCTGTCCGACATCGACCACGTCGAGATCAACGAAGCCTTCGCTCCGGTCCCCCTGGCCTGGCTCTCCGAGTTCGACATCGACATCGACAAGGTCAACCCCCGGGGCGGCGCGATCGCGCTAGGCCACCCGCTCGGCGCCTCGGGCGCGCGGCTGATGACCACGATGCTGCACGCCCTGGAAGACAACGACCAGCAGTTCGGCCTGCAACTGATGTGCGAGGCCGGCGGTATGGCCAACGCCACCATCATCGAACGCATCTGACCGCGACCACTGACTTTCGGAGGAGACAGCGTGGACGTCAACGGAGCTTCCGTCGTCGTGACCGGAGGGGCTTCCGGGCTGGGAGCCGCGACCGCGGCACGGCTGGCGAAGCAGGGAGCCCACGTGGTCATCATCGACCTGCCGCAGTCCAAGGGCGCGGAGGTCGCCAAGGAGATCGGCGGGCAGTTCGGCCCCGCGGACGTGACCGACACCGACGCGGTCAACGCCGCGCTCGACCTCGCCGAAGCCAAGGCCCCGCTGCGCGCCCTGGTGCACTGCGCGGGACGCGGCGCCACCGTGCGCGTGGTGGAGAAGGACGGCAGCCCCGGGTCTATGGAGACCTATGAGGAGATCGTCCGGGTCAACCTCTTCGGCACGTTCAACATGCTGCGTCTGGCCGCCGCCCGGATGGCGAAGAACGACGTCGTCGACGAGGAGCGCGGCGTGTGCGTGCTGACCGCCTCGGTCGCCGCCTACGAGGGGCAGATCGGGCAGATCCCCTACGCCTCGGCCAAGGCCGGTGTGGTGGGTATGACCCTCGTGGCCGCCCGCGACCTGGCGTCGAAGAAGATCCGGGTCGCCACCATCGCCCCCGGGGTGTTCGACACGCCGATCCTCAGCCGCTTCCCGCAGGAGCTCCGCGACGCCCTCGGCAAGTCGGTGCCGCACCCCAACCGGCTGGGCCACGTCGACGAGTACGCCATGCTCGCCCACCACATCATCGAGAACAAGATGATCAACGGCGAGGTGATCCGCCTCGACGGTGCCCTGCGCATGAGCGCGCGCTAACGGAGAGCCCCGACCGCACAGCGTCCCGCCGCCGCAGCGGCGGGCGGCAGGAGAGAGAAGCGACGATGAGCACCACCAACGACGACGCACCTGAGGTTCTGGTCGAAGAGCGCGGCCGGGTGCTCGTGATCACCATGAACCGGCCCCGGGTCCGCAACGCGATGTCGCAGGCGATGGCCTACCGCATCGCGGAGGCCCTGGAGACGTTGGACAGCCGCCCCGACTTGAGTGTCGGCATCATCACCGGGGCGGGCGGCACTTTCTGCGCGGGCATGGACCTCAAGGGGTTCGCCCGCGGGGAGCGCCCCGTCGTCCCGGGCCGCGGGTTCGCGGGACTCGTGCAGCAGCCGCCGAAGAAGCCGCTGATCGCGGCGGTGGAAGGCTACGCCTTGGCCGGGGGCTTTGAGATCGTGCTTGCCTGCGACCTCATCGTGGCCTCGCAAGAGGCGAAGTTCGGCCTGCCCGAGGTGAAGCGCGGGCTGACCGCGGCGGCGGGCGGCCTGCTGCGCCTGCAGCACCGCATCCCCTACCACCTCGCCATGGAGCTGGTGCTGACCGGGAAGATGTGGCCCGCGACCGAGGCCGCCGAAGTCCACCTGGTCAACCGGCTCACCGAGCCGGGCAAGGCGTTCGAGGTCGCGCTGGAGCTGGCCGAGGAGGTCGCCGCCAACGCGCCGCTCGCCCTGGCCGCGTCCAAGCAGGTGCTGGTCCGCTCGGTGGACTGGCCGCTGGACACCCAGTTCGAGAAGCAGGAAGAGTACGTCAACCCGGTGCGCGAGTCCGAGGACGCCAAGGAAGGGGCGCGCGCGTTCGTGGAGAAGCGCGAGCCGCGCTGGACCGGACGGTAGCCGGAATAAGAGCAGACAGGCATCGAGGGCGCTCGAGCGGGCGCCCTCGATGTATCGAAGGGGGAAACCAGCACATAATTGCTGATCAACATAACCATGGTTATGGTATGATTCTGCTTGTGTGAGGGGTGTGACGACGATCCCACCGGCTTGTTCGGCGGCCTTCTGGTGTGGGGGAGAGCTCCCGTGGGTGGGAGGCGTCGTGGGGGGAGTTTTAGCGCCCGGCGCACCTCAAGGGTGGCGGGAATGCCGCACTGAGGGGAATCGTGCTGGAGGCGGTGCGACGTCTGTTGACCCAGGGGGAGCCGGATGCTGAAATCTAGTATAATGATTAACCAAGACCGGAAGGGGACAGCCCCATGACGGCCAGACCCGTCGATGAGTACACGGAGATCCGCGAACTGGCTTCAAAGGTCGCCCGCGAGGTATACGGGCCGATCGCCGAGCAACTGGACGTGGAACGGAAGCCGATCTCCCGCGAAGAGCGGATCCGTCTCGGGGAGCTCGGATTCCTCGGCATCGCCCACCAGGAGCGTTACGGCGGTGCCGGAGCCCCGCTGGCCCAGGCGCTGGCGGTGATTGAGGAGTTTGCCCGGGTCTGCCGCCCGGCCGCCTTCCAGATCTTCGAGGCCAACACCGGTCCGGCCCAGGTGATCAACTACCTGGGGACTGAAGAGCAGCGCGAACGCTGGCTGCCGGACATCATCTCCGGTGAGAAGACCATGGCGGTCGCTATTTCCGAGCCCGACGCCGGATCGGCCGCAACCGACATGCGCACCACGGCCCGCCCCTCCGGCGACGGCTACGTCATCACCGGAACCAAACGGTGGATCTCCAACGGCGGTGAAGCCGCCCTCTCCCTCGTCTACGCCCGCCTCACCGACGAACCCGGCTCCAAGGGGATCGGCGCCCTCGTCGTCGAGAAAGGCACCCCCGGCCTCAGCTTCGGTCCCCCCGAACGGCTCATGGGCTTCCGCGGCATTCCCTCCGCTGACGTCATCCTCGACGAAGTCTGGGTCCCCAAGGAGAACTTGGTCGTCCCCGCCGGCGGTTTTGGCAAGCTGTTCGGAGTCTTCTCCATCGAGCGGCTCGGCAACACCACCATGAGCCTCGGCATCGGCCAGGAGGCACTCGACCGCACCATCGCCTATGTCCAAGAGCGGGAGCAGTTCGGCAAACCGCTCATCGAGTTCCAAAGTGTCCAGATCACTTTGGCCGACATGGTGATGCAAGTGGACTCCGCGCGCCTGCTGCAGCAGCGCGCCGCGGCCAGCGCCGAGGGCGGGAAGCTGCCCGACCCGCTGCAGGTCTCCCTGGCCAAGTGCGCCGCCAACGAGATGGCCAAGCGCGTGACCGACATGGCCATGCAACTGCACGGCGGCAACGGGTACACGGAAGAGTACGGCATCGAGCGGCTGCACCGGGACGCCCACGGCTGGGCTATCGCGGGCGGTACCCCGAACATGCAGCGGATCCGAATCGTCTCCGAGCTGCTGGGCCGCAAGTTCAACCAGCGCGCCTAGCACCTGGCCCACAGGGATTTCCTGGATCAGCGGTCGGCCCCCGCCACACGCGGCTGGACAGCGGCGGCATGTCGCGGGGGCCCGCCCACAGCGACGTTCGCGGAACGCCCACCAGGTCCCGGGCGGAAGACACGCCGCGCGTCGAAACGGTCCGCCGCGAGCTGGACCGTGGACCAAGACAGCTTCAGACGAGAAGGGGCGATCGTGGAAGAGGGGCAGATGTTCGACCTGGGACCGCGTCACCGCGAGATCCAGCGCATCGCGCGGTCCGTGGCCGAGCGGGTGGAAGAGTACGCTGACGAGGCAGACGCGGCGGTCGAGGTCCACCAGGGCGTGGCAGAGATCCTGCGGGAGAGCGGTCTGGCACGCCATGTGGTTCCCGCCGCCTACGGGGGAGAAAGCGACGTTCTCGACCCGCTGGCGATCGCCGTCATCCGCGAAGCGCTGATGTACACCTCGGCCCACCTGGACTCCCTCTTCGGCATGCAGGGGGTGGGCAGCTACTCGCTGGCGGTCGGCGGAACCGAGGAGCTCAAACGCGAGTGGCTCCCTAAGGTGGCGCGCCTGGAAGCGATCGCCGGACTCGCCCTGACCGAACCGGACATCGGCTCCGACCTGCGCGGGGTCACCACGACGATCGAGGCCACCCCCACCGGGGTGCGGGTCAGCGGACGCAAGTCGTTCATCACCAACGGCGGTGCCGCCGACTTCTACTGTGTCCTCGGCCGGGAGGGCGAGGGCTACTCCATGGTGCTGGTTCCCGCCGACACCCCCGGGCTGACGGTCGAGCGTGGCGACGACCTGATCGCTCCGCACATCCTCGGCGAACTGCACTTCGACGGTGCGGAAGTGCCCGAAAACCACCGGCTCGGCGTGCCGGGTAAAGCGTTCTCCCTCATGCTGCAGACACTCGCGGTGTTCCGGGTCACCGTGGCGGGCTCGGCGGTCGGCCTGGCCCAGGCTGCGCTGGACGAGGCGCTACGCCACGCCAAGACCCGTACCCAGTTCGGCCGCCCGCTCCTGGAACTGGGGGCAGTGTCCCAGAGCCTGGCCCTGTCGTGGACCGAGGTGGAGACGGCCCGGGCCATCACCTACCGAGCGGCAGCGCTCGCCAAGAACGATCCGCTCGCGCACCTGGACTACTCCTCGATCGCCAAGGTCAGCGCAACGGAGGCGGCTGGACGAGTGGTCGACCGCGCGGTGCAGGCCATGGGCCGCTTCGGGCTGATCCGCGGGTCCAAGATCGAGCGCCTCTACCGCAATGCCCGCCCGCTCCGCATCTACGAGGGCGCCACGGAGGTCCTGCTCGACTCCCTGGCCCGCAGGCTCGCCAAGCGCAGCAGCTAGACGTCCCCGCCAGCCGCAGCGGATGCGGTTGTGCTCTGCATAACCGCATCCCTTGACCCACCTCACACAGAAAACTATTATGATGATTACGACTAATAGGGTGTGGGGTGTGTCGCGGCGGGGGAGCCCACACGGACGACGACACGACACCACTGCGAAAGGACGCGACAATGCGCCGTTTTGAAGGACGTATCGCCGCCATCGTCGGCGGTGGATCCGGTATGGGCCGCGCCATCTCGCACCGCCTGGCCTCAGAGGGAGCCACCGTCTACGTCGCTGACCTCAGCGAAGAGTCCGCGAAGAAAGTCGCCGAGGAGATCACCGCCCAAGGCGGCAAGGCCGTTCCCGTCCAGGTCGACGCCACCAACAACGACAGCCTCCGGGCGCTGTTCGACCGCATCCGCTCCGACCACGGCGTCCTCCACGTCCTCCACGCCCAAGTCGGTATGCCCGGCCCCGGCGGCATCGAGACCAGCGACGAGGAGTGGCAGAAGAACATCGACGTCAACATCAAGAGCGCCTACTACACCTGCACCCTCGGCTACGACCTCCTCAAAGCCGCCAACGGCAAGGGGTCGATCACCATGACCTCCTCCACTTCGGCGCTCGTCGGATCCCCCTTTAGCCCCATCTACTCGCTGACCAAGGGCTCCCTTGTCCCCTTCGCCCGCGCCCTCGCACTCAAGGGCGCCCCGGACGGCATCCGCGTCAACGTCATCTGCCCCGGCACCGTGCAGACCCCCATGCTCGCCCAGTTCTTCGGTCGGGAACCGGGAGCTGACGTCTCCGAGCTGACCAAGGACTTCATCAAGAACATCCCGCTCGGCCGCGGTGCCCAGCCTGAAGAGATCGCCTCGGTCATCGCGTTCCTCGCCAGCGACGACGCCAGCTACGTCACCGGCGTCACCATCCCTGTCGACGGCGGCCTGACCGCCAAGTAGCGACCTGGACACCACCTCGTCCGCGCGGGAGCACGGCCCCGGGCGGACGAGGGCTGAACGGGAGGACCCCATGGACTTCAGCAAAGACACGGTGCACGAGGACATCCGCCAAGCAGTCCGGGACCTGTGCGCCAAATTCCCCGACGAATACTGGATGAAGCACGACCAGTCGCAGGAATTCCCCTGGGAGTTCTACAACGCCATCGTCGAGGCGGGCTGGTTGGGCTTGACCGTCCCCACCGAGTACGGCGGCGGCGGACTCGGCGTCACCGAAGCCGCCATCGTGGAACAGGAGATCGCCGCCTCCGGCGCGGGCATGAACGGGTGCAGCGCCGTCCACATCGGCATCTTCGGTTTCGAACCGATCATCAAGTACGGCAGCGAAGACCTCAAACAGCGTTTCCTGCCCCGCCTGGTCAGCGGTGACCTGCACGTGTCCTTCGCCGTGACCGAGCCCGACGCCGGCACGGACACCACCAACCTCTCCACCTTCGCCCGCAAGGTCGACGGCGGCTGGCTGGTCTCCGGCAAGAAGGTCTGGATCACCAAGGCCCAGGAAGCCGAACGGCTCATCCTCCTGGCCCGCACCACCCCGCGCGACCAGGTGGCCAAGAAGACCGACGGGCTCACCCTGTTCTTCGCGCCCATGGACCGCGAACGGGTCACCGTGCGCCCCATCCCCAAGATGGGCCGCAACGCGGTCGACACCAACGAGCTGTTCATCGACGACCTGTTCGTTCCCGACGAAGACGTCATCGGCGAAGTCGGAAAGGGCTTCAAGACCATCCTGGCCGGGCTCAACGCCGAGCGGGTCATCTCCGCCAACGCCGCCATCGGCATCGGCCGCGCCGCCCTGCGCCGGGCCACCAACTACGCCAAGGAACGCGTCGTCTTCGGCCGTCCCATCGGCAAGAACCAGGGCATCGCCTTCCCCCTGGCTGAAGCCCTGATCAAACTCGACGCCGCGGACCTGATGTGCCAGCAGGCCGCCTGGCTGATCGACAACGGCTACCCCGCGGGACGGCAAGCCAACGCCGCCAAGTTCCTGGCTGCCGAAGCCGGATTCTTCGCCGCGGACGCGGCACTGAGCGTGCACGGCGGCTACGGCTACAGCAAGGAGTACCACATCGAACGGTACTTCCGGGAAGCCCGGCTGATGCGCATCGCCCCCATCAGCCAGGAAATGGTCCTCAACTACGTGGCCGAGCACGTTCTGGGTCTGCCGAGGAGCTACTGATGCGGCCGTACCGTTCCGTTCTCTTCGTCCCCGGCCACCGGCCCACCTGGGTGGACAAGGCCGTGGCCTCCGGGGCGGACGCGATCGTCCTCGACCTGGAAGACTCGGTGCCCGAGGCGGAGAAGGCAGCCGCCCGCGCCACCGTCGCCGAGTCCATCCGGCGGGTGCGCGCCACCAACTCCGACATCGGGCTGTTCGTCCGGGTCAACCCGCTGCACACCAAGCTGACCGGGGCCGACTTGGAAGAAGTCGTGGTCCCCGGACTGACCGGTATCTTCGCTCCCAAAGTGGAGCAGGCCACCGATGTGCTGCGCTACGACGCGCTGCTCGACCACTTCGAGACCCGCAACGGGGTCAGCGGGCTGGAGTACATCATCCCGGTGGAGACGGTGAAAGCCATCCACGCCTGCCGTGAGGTGGCTGCCGCATCCCCGCGGGTGGGCGCCATGATCGGCCCCACCGCCGAGCACGCCGACATTGCCAGGGCCGTGGGATACGAGTGGACCCTGGAAGGCACGGAGACGCTCTACCACCGCAGCCGGATCCTGCTCGCCTGCCGAGAAGCCGGGATCCACGCCCTCACCGGGCTGTGGGAGGACCTGGACAACCTCGACGGCCTGCGGGAGTTCGCGCGGCGCGGCCGCCAGCTCGGCTACCGGGGCATGATCGCGATCCACCCCAGCCACGTCGCGGTCATCAACGAGGTCTTCACACCCTCTGACGCCGACATCGCCTTCTACCGAGGCTTGGTCGAGGCGTACGAGAAAGCTGCTGCGGAGGGGGTCGGCGCACTGCGCTACCGGGGCGTGCACATCGACAAGGCCCACTACGACAAGGCATTGGAATGGCTGGAGCGCGCCGAGCAGTTGCGGGCGCGTGACGCCGCGAGCGCGGAGGAGGCGAAATAACGATGCGAGGGCTGTACTACGAAGAGTTCGAGGTGGGCAAGGTCTACAAGCACCCGTTCACCCGGACCGTCACCGAGATGGACAACATCCTGTTCACCTCGCTGACGATGAACTTGCAGCCGCTGCACCTGGATGAGGAGTTCGCGAAGACCACCATCCACGGCCGGCGCGTCTTCAACAGCCTGTTCACCCTGGCGCTCATCGGTGCATTCCACGTGCCCGAGCTGACCATGGGCACCACCCTGGGCAACCTCGGCTACGACGAGGTCAAGTTCCCCCACCCGGTCTTCCACGGCGACACCCTGCGCGGTGAGACCACCATCCTCGACAAGCGCGAGTCCAAGAGCCGCACCGACTCGGGGATCGTCTGGTTCGAACACCGCGGATACAACCAGGACGACGTCTTGGTCTGCGTGTGCCGCCGGGCAGGTCTCATGCTCAAGAAGCCAGCCAACGCCGACGACAACAAGGGAGAGGCCTGATGAGCATCAGCAGCGAGCGGATCGCAGCCCTCCGCGACTATGTCCCCGAGGTACGCGAGCTGACCATCGACGGCAAGCCGGTCAAGCCCGCCGGCGAGACCTGGGATGTCTACAACCCCGCCACCGAAGAGGTCATCGCCACCGTCAGCGGAGCCACTAAAGAACAGATCGACGAGGCGATCCGGGCCGCCCGCACCGCCTTCGACACCTGGTCGAAGATGTCGGGCGAGGAGCGGTCCGCCGCCATGCACAGCCTCGCCGACCGCTTGGAGGCCCGGTGGGAGGAGCTGCTGGCCTCCATCGTCAACGAGGTGGGCACCCCCGTCTCCACCGCCGAGTTCCTCCAGGTGAAGATGGGTCTCGGCCACCTGCGCTGGTTCGCTGACGCGGCGAAGAAGGACCGCACCGTCCACCTGGGCCCCTACGACGTGCCCGTGCCGACGATGAGCGACGTCGACCACTACCCGGTGGGTGTGGTCGCCGCGATCACCGGCTACAACTACCCGCTCAACCTGGCTGGCTTCAAGTACGGTGCGGCGCTGGCCGCGGGCTGCACCGTGGTGCTGCTGCCGTCGCCGCGCACCCCGCTGACCACCCTGCTGCTCGGCGAGATCATCCGCGAGTCGGACCTGCCCGACGGGGTGATCAACGTCGTCCTCGGTGGGGCGGACATCGGCCAGTACCTGTCCTCCCACCCGGGCGTGGACAAGGTGTCCTTCACCGGTTCTGACGCGGTGGGCGCCAAGATCATGGAGCAGGCGGCGGCCAACCTCAACGACGTCGTCCTGGAGCTGGGCGGCAAGTCCGCCAACATCGTCCTGCCCGGCTGCGACGTGGAGTCCTTCGCGGTGGACATGCACATGCGCTGGTCCCGCAACTCCGGCCAGGGGTGTGCGGCACTGGCCCGGCTGCTGGTCCACGAGGACCTCTTCGACCGCTTCATGAAGGCGGGCGCCGAGGCGTTCCCGAAGATGAAGGTCGGCGACCCGTGGGACCCGGAGACCCACATCGGCCCGCTGATCCGCCCCGATCACCGCGACCGCGTCAACGGGTTCATCACCGAGGCGCTCGAGCAGGGCGGCAAGGCGCTCCTCCAGGTGGAGACCCCGCTGCCGGAGAAGGGCTGGTACGTCAACCCGATCCTGCTGGGCAACCTGCCGCACAGCGCCCGCGCCGTGCAGCAGGAGATCTTCGGCCCGGTCGCCGTCGTCCTCACCTACAAGGACGTCGACGAGGCGATCCGGCTGGCCAACGACACCGCCTACGGCCTGGCTGCCAACGTGTGGGCGCCCACCCTGGAGGAGGGCCGCCGCGTGGCCGAGCAGTTGCGGGCCGGCACCGTGTGGATCAACGGCGGCGGTGCAATGCGTCCCGACGCACCCTTCGGCGGCTCGGGCCGTTCCGGTATCGGCAGGGAGCTCGGTGAGTGGGGCATCCAGGAGTTCCTGGAGCCGCGCCACATCCAGTGGGCTCTGTGATACCCGTTCCAACCCCCTTCGGTACGGCTCTTCGAAAGTAGGCGAACATGACGGAGAACAGGGCCGGAGCAAACGGTCCCCTCGCCGGGGTGCGGGTGCTCGAACTCGGGTCGATGTACGCTGCGCCCACGGCGGGGCGGATGTTGCGGGACTTCGGAGCCCAGGTCATCAAAGTCGAGGATCCGAAGACCGGGGACTATGCCCGGCAGTGGGTGCCGCAGAAGGATGGCCTGTCGCTGGGGTTCTCCCGGCTCAACTCCGGTAAGCGCTCGATCGGCGTCGACCTGCGCAAGCCAGAGGGCCAGCAGCTCGTCCGGCGGCTGGCGGCCCACGTGGACGTGGTCGTCGAGTCGTTCCGGCCGGGACGACTGGAGGAGTGGGGGCTGGACTATGCGGCGCTGAGCGCCGACAATCCCGGCCTGGTGCTGACCCGGGTCTCCGGTTTCGGGCAGACCGGCCCCTACCGGGAACGGCCCGGGTTCGGCACCGTGGCCGAGACCGCCTGCGGGTTCGCCCACATCAACGGGTGGCCCGACACCCCGCCGACCGCGCCGCCCTTCGGGTTCGCCGACTCGATTGCCGGTATTTCCGCGGCCATGGGGACAGCCATGGCGCTGTTCCGCCGGGAGCGGACCGGCAAGGGAGACGTGGTGGACGTGGCCCTGTACGAGCCGTTGATGTTCATCATCGGCGACATGGTGCTACGGTACACGGCGCTGGGTGAGGTGCAGGGCCGGATCGGCAACGACACCGGTGCGGCCTCGCCCCGGGGCATCTACCGGGCGGCCGACGGCAAGTACCTGGCGATTGCCGCGTCGAGCCAGACGATCGCGGCCCGGCTGTTCGCAGCGATGGGGCAGCCCGACCTGATCAAGGACCCGCGGTTCGCGACCAACGCGGCCCGGCTCGCCAACAACGAGCTGGTGCAGAAGCAGGTCTCCGACTGGGTCGGCTCCCTGCCGCGCGACCAGGTGCTGGCCATCCTGGAGGAGCACGAGGTGGTCAGCTCCCCGGTCAACGACGCCAGCGACATCGTGGTCGATCCGCACTTCTTGGAGCGCACGCTTGTGCAGATCACCGGCAACGAGAAGCTGAAGTCGGTGCTGATGCCGGGCCCGGTGCTGCACATGTCCAGCTACGCAGGTCCCGAATACCACGGAGTGCCCGAGATCGGCGAGCACACGCACACGGTGCTGGCCGAAGAGTTCGAATTCTCCGAAGCAGAGCTCGCGGAACTCGCTGATCAAGGTGTGATCAGCGCTCCCGCGAAGCAGTGAGCTGAGGAACCGCGATCCACTCCTCCGCCGGGCTCGCGAAACGGTCGCATTCGGGATTTGGGGTCTGTGCTTTTCCCGGAGATAAACCGTCGTGAAATCGGCGGGGGAGTGGAATAGCGGTATGCTGCCGAACATTATGAGTGGATTTGGGCCATCCGGCGTCACATGGGAACGGCGTAGCGAGAAGGTCTCCGAGATCGTCGCGCGGGAGATCGTGCGCGACATCGCTAAGAGACGCCCCGCTCCGAATTCCGTTTTGGAATCCGAAAGCGCCATGATCAAGCGCTACCAGGTAGCGCGCGGTTCTCTCCGTGAGGCGCTACGCATCCTCGAAGTGCACGGGCTGATCCGGATGAAACCGGGGCCTGGCGGAGGTCCGGTGCTGTCCGAGGTGAGCAGCCGCGACTTCGGTCGGATGGCGACTCTGTTCTTCCAGGTACTCGACATTCGGTTCTGCGAACTTGTTGAGGCCCGGCTCATGCTGGAGCCGTTTATGGCCCGTCTGGCAGCCGAGCGGCACGACCCGAAGGACCACGAGGAACTGCGGGCTATCGTGCAGCAGGGGTTTGCCGCAAAGACCACGGATGCGTGGTTGCAGGCCACCGACGCGTTTCACACCAAAGTCCTGTCGATGTCCGGCAACGGCTTGCTCACGCTCATTGCGTGCGCGTTGAAGGACATTTTCACGGAACGCGCTTCGACTATCTATGTGGCTAATGAGGGCGATCACATCAGGGAGACCCACTCGGAGATCGCAGAAGCGGTCATCGGGGGCGATGCGGAGACCGCGGAGCGCTTGATGCGGGAGCATCTCCAGGAATACGCGGATTTGGTTGCGGAACGCGAACCGACCTTGATGAACGAGGTCGTCGACTGGCGTTGAGCAAGAATCAACCCCGGGAAACCTGCCGGGGCGACAACCGCTGAATTCGGGGACAATCCGCGTCCGGAATCGTTGCTCAGCGCGACGGCTGGACGAGGGCTGGTGACCACAACACCCCGGTCACGGTCGGCTGCAGTGGGCGCGTCGGCCGTGACCGGGGTGTTGTCGTTGGAAGCTCGTGCTCGCGAGGCCTGCGGAATGTGACCTCTGGCACTCACCTGCCTCCTATTGATATTAATAGTTATAATCTCGTGAATCTTTGGCGGTGGACTGTTCTCGAAACCCTACAGAACGTCATAACTGCAGGTTGCAGTGGGTGGAGAGAGAGCCTTGTGGCGGGTGGGGCCAGGCTGATGGACCTTGCAGGTTGTGGCCAACGGCTCTAGAGGAGTCCGGACGGACTAGACAGTTGTGACCTGGACCTCTAACGTGACAACCATCACGATAATCATCACGATTACGTGGTCAGCGTGATTGGAGCGTCCATGAACATGCGCAAGAGCTGGTCCCGCACCCTGCTCGCCGCCACCGGAGCCACAGCGCTGCTCGCCGCGGCCGCCTGCGGCACCAACGAGGCGGGAGAAAGCAGCTCCACGGGAGAGGGGCTGCCGGACACCATCAAGATCATGTCCATCAAGGAGATGACCGGCCCCGTCTCCTTCGCAGGTGAGAACAGCACCAAGGGCATCGACCTGGCGGTCGAACAGATCAACGAACAAGGCTTCCTGGGCGACACCAAGCTGGAGATCGACCTCAAGGACGCCTCGGACAGCACCCAGGAGGCTGCCAGCCTCGCCACCCAGGCCGTCTCGGACAAGTCCTACTCCGCGATCCTCGGCCCCGGCCTGAGCAGCCAGGCTTCCGCGATCTCCCCGATCGCAGAAAAAGGCGAGATCCCGGTCATCTACTACCAGGCGGGAAGCGACGGTGTCCTCGTCGGCGACTACACCTACCGCGTGACCGCTCCGGCCGCCTCCTACTACCACATCATCGGCGACTACCTGGCCGAGAAGAAGGTGAAGACCGCCGCCGTCCTCTACACCAGCGGCAACCCCACCCTCACCGAGCTCGGTGAGAAGGCGGTTCCCGGGGTGATCGAGGAGAACGGTGTCACCATCAAGCGTTCCGACACGGTGAGCAACGACACCCAGGACTTCACCGCCGTCACCTCCGAGATCATCAAGGCCGACCCCGACGCTGTCTTCCTCCTGCTGCTCGGCCCGCAGAACCCCCGTGCGGTGAGCCAGCTCAAGCAGAAGGGCTACGACGGCGAGATCATCGGCATGACCACCATGGGCGCCGGCAACCTGGAGACCGCCGGTGAGGACGCCGCAGGCGTGGTGTGGCCCAGCAACTTCAGCGCCCGCAGCGAAGTCCCCTCCACCCAGGAATTCGTCAAGGCCTACGAAGAGAAGTACGGCGAGCTGCCCAACAACTACGCCGCCGAAGGCTACGACGCCGTGTGGCTGCTGGCCCGCGGCATCAAGGAAGCCAACAGCGCCGACCGAGTCGCTATCCGGGAAGGCATCGCCAAGGTTGCCGCTGAAGGCTTCGACGGCGCACAAGGCCCCCTCAGCTTCGAGAACAACGACGTCCGTGTCGAGGGCGTGATCGCCAGCTGGAACGGCTCCGAGGAAGTCGTCGTCACGCTGGGTGATGACTGATCCGGTCCGCGGCTACTGGTGCCCAACCAACTATCCGGAAACACGATGAACAGGCATGACACACGCGTGTGGCAGGAGACGATCGAGAGGAGGGGTCCGCTGTGGAAATCCTGATTAACGCGGTCACCCTCGGATCGCTGTACCTGCTGTTCGCGCTCGGCATGAGCGTGGCGTGGGGAACGATCGGCATCCTCAACTTCGCCCACGGCAGCACCTTCATGTTCTCGGCGATGGTCGCCTACTACACGGTGCAGATGGTGGCCCTGCCGATGTGGGCCATGATCCTGCTCGGGGCCGCAGTGGGCATGGTGCTGTCCGTCCTGACCCAGGCGCTGATCTTCAACTTCATCCTGCGCCGCAACCCCGACCTGCTCAAAGCGGAGATGCAGATCGTGGTGGGCGGTATCGGTGCCGCCAGCGTCCTGCTGGCGATCGCCCAGCACTACACGAAGAGCGTGCCGTTCGGTTTCTCCGCCAGCACGTTCAAGACCACCACCTACCAGCTCGGCGCCATACACATCTCCAATGTGCAACTGGTCATCCTGGTGGCAGCCTTCGGCCTGGCCGGCCTGGCTGCATGGTGGTTGAAGTCCGCCCGGGCCGGGCTGGCGCTGCGAGCAATCGGGGTCAACCCCGAGGTCGCCAGCCTCATGGGGGTGGACCGTGGCCGGATGGCGTTGGGCACCATGGCCGCGGCCGGCGCACTAGCCGGAACCGCGGGCATCCTGCTCACCTACTACCTGGGCTCCATTGCCGCCGAAACCGGCGACAGCTTCCTGATCAGCGCGTTCGCCGCGATCATCCTGGGCGGTATCGGATCGGTCATCGGCGTGGTCGTCGGGTCGATGATCCTGGCGCTCGCCGAGACGCTCGTGGTGACCCAGCTGTCAGGTACCTGGGCCAGCGCGGTGGCTTTCGGGCTCATCTTCGTGGTGCTGCTCTTCCTGCCCCGCGGCATCTTCGGCCGTAAGGAGGTACGGCGGACATGATCGGCTGGTACGAGGCCAACATCGTCCTCATCGAGGCCACCTTCCTCAACTTCCTGCTGGCGCTGAGCATCCAGGTGCCGCTGCGGGTGGGTGTCTTCTCCTTCGCCGGGGTCGGAAGCTACGGGCTCGGCGCCTACACCGCGGCCATCCTCACCATCCGCTACGACGTGCCGGCGTTCGTCGCCATCGGTGCGGCTGTCGTCTTCGCAGCCGTGGTCGGCTACCTGTTCTCCCTGATCGTCGCCCGGCTCAACGGCCTGTACCTGGCCATGGCCACGATCGCGTTCGTGTTGATCATCTCGGTGCTGGCCACCAACGGCGGCGAGCTGACCGGTGGGGCGAACGGGCTGTACGGGGCGCTGAGCGACCTGACCACCGGCGGTGTGGTCGCGGTGTGCGTCGTGGTGGCGTTCCTGCTGGCACTGACCGAACGCGGCCCGCTGCGCCGCCGGATCGAAGCGGTCCGCGAAGACCCGGAACTGTCGATGTCCATGGGGATCGGCGTCGTCACGGTCCGCCAGATCGCCTTCACCGTCAGCGGTGCGCTCGGCGCCTGCGCCGGAGCGATGAACGCCCTGCTGCGCACCACGGTCTCCCCGGAGGAGATCAACTTCCACCTGATCGTGCTCGCCCTGACGATGGTCATCATCGGCGGGTCGCGCTCCTGGATGGGTGCGTTCATCGGTGCCGTCATCTTCACCTGGCTGCCGAGCATGCTGGCCACCACGGGCCGCTGGCAGGACGTGGTGTACGGCCTGATCATCATCCTCGCGGCGATCTTCATGCCCACCGGGCTGCTCGGGCTGGTGCAGAGCCTGTACCAGAAGCTCCGCGGCCGGTCGCGGACCGCGGCCCCCGCAGAGCCGCCCGCCGAGGAGGCGGTGGAGGAACGCGCGATGCTCCAAGCCCTCAGCGGCGAGTCCAAGGAGGGGGTGCGATGACCACCACCGAGACCGCGGCACCCTACGTCCTCGAAGCCGAGGATGTGGCGGTGCACTACGGCGGGATCAAAGCCGTGGACGGTTTCGGGCTGCGGCTGCCACCCGGAAAGATCTACGGCATCCTGGGCCCCAACGGGTCCGGGAAGAGCACCTTCCTCGCCGCGGTAACGCGGCTGGTGCCGCTGACCCGGGGACGCCTGCTGCTCGACGGCAAGGAGTACCACAGCGAGCCGCCGATGAAGCTGGCCCGCAAAGGCCTGGCCCGCACCTTCCAGACCGTGCGGCTGCTGCCCGAGCTGACCGTCTTGCAGAACGTCCAGCTCGGCGCGGACATCAACGACCCGCGGGGACGGCTGCGGTCCTGGCTGGGACGCGACCGGCCCTCGGAAGCGGTGGAAGAAGCGATCGAGCGGACCGGTCTGGGCGACGTCCGGAACGCCTGGCCGACCGAGCTGTCCTACGGCATGGCCCGGCGGGTAGAGATCGCCCGCGCGCTGGCGGCCCGGCCCCGCCTGCTCTTACTGGACGAGCCCACCGCGGGCATGAACCACTCCGAGCGGCAGGAAGTCTCGGAGCTGATGCAGAAACTGCGGGACGAGGGACTGGCCCAACTGATCGTCGAACACGACGTCCAGATGATGGTCGACACCTGCGACCACCTCGTGGCGATGAACTTCGGCTCCCTGGTGGCGGAAGGCTCGCCGCAGGAGGTCGTCTCCCACCCCGCGGTGCAGGAAGCCTACTTGGGAAAGCGGTGGCGGTCCCATGCTTGAGATCCGCGATCTGCACGTCAGCTACGGAAAGATCGAGGCGGTGCGCGGGGTCAGCGCATCCGCGTCCCCCGGCAGGATCACCCTGGTCCTGGGCGCCAACGGCGCGGGGAAGACCACGACGCTGCGGGCGGCCATGGGGCTCCTTCCCGTCCGCTCCGGTGAGGTGCTGCTGGACGGCAAGCCGATCACCGGCCGGCCCACCCACCGCATCGTCCGCGACGGTCTCGTCCTCGTTCCTGAAGGACGGCAGGTCTTCGCGCCGTTGACCGTGGAGGAGAACCTCATCCTCGGCGGCTACACGGTGTCCAAAGAGAAGGCGGCCGAGACCATGGAACAGGTCTACGAGATGTTCCCCATCCTCAAGGAGCGGCGGAACGGCCCGGCCGGCCTGCTCAGCGGTGGGGAGCAGCAGATGCTCGCCTTCGGGAGGGCGCTCATGTCCTCTCCGCGGGCGATGATGCTCGACGAACCCTCCATGGGGTTGGCGCCCACGATGGTCGAGTCGGTGCTGAGCAGTGTTCGCAGCATCGCCGACTCCGGGATCGCGCTGCTCATGGTGGAGCAGAACGCTGAGATGGGACTGGAGATCGCCGACGACGTCGTGGTCGTGGCGCGCGGCGAGGTCGTCTTCAGCGGCCCCGCCGAACAGGCCCGCCAGAACTCTTCGGTGGTCCGCGCTTTCCTCGGGGAGGCAGCGCTCAGTTCCTGACCGTAGGCGTCGGGGCCGTGCAGTGCACGGCCCCGACGTGTGTCACGAGACGTTCCAGCCACCCAGCGACGACGGAGGCGGTAAAGCGTGGCAGCAACCCCGGCCGCAGTCCCCCACATCTCCCCACTCCGGGTCATCGTGCCGCTCGTGTTGGGCGGCCTGACCTATGCCATGTCGCAGAACGCGATCGTCCCGGTCCTCGCGGAGATCCAGCGCGCCACCGGCTCCACGGCAAGCGAAGCGGCATGGGTGGTCACCGGTTTCTTCATCTCGTCCGCGGTGCTCACCGTGATCGCCGGACGGCTGGGGGACCTGTTCGGCCGCAAGCCGGTGCTGCTCATCTCCCTCGGCCTGTTCGCGCTCGGCGGGCTGATCGCCGCGGCAGGCGGAACCCTGGGCGCAGTCGTGGCCGGGCGGGTGATCATGGGCGTGGCCGGCGGGGTCTTCCCCTTGGCGTTTGCGCTGCTCGGGCAGCTGCTGCCCCGGGACCGGGCCGCGTTCGGCATGGGCCTGGTCAGCTCCATGCTCGGCCTGGGCGGTGCCCTGGGGCTGCCCGTGGGCGGCCTGGTCGCCGAATACTTCGGCTACCAGGGGCTCTTCTGGGGTTCGGCGGCTATGGCCGCCGGCTCCGTGGTCGCGATCGCGCTGCTGGTCCCGGAACCGCGCCGCCGCGGTCGCGGCCGGGTCGACTGGATCGGCGCGACCCTGCTGACATTCTCACTGACGACCGGCCTGCTCGCGGTGAGCCGGGGCGCAGAGTGGGGTTGGTCGTCCACACCGGTGCTGGCCCTGGCGGCCGTGGGGGTCATCGGACTGGTCGTCTTGCTAGGGGTGGAGCGGAGGATCCCCGATCCGCTGATCGACCTGCGGTTGATGCGGCAGCGCAACGTCTGGCTGGCCCACGTGATCGGCTTCCTGACCACCTGCGGGCAGATCACCACGTTCCTGCTGGTGCCGCAGATGGTGCAGGCGCCCGCTGAGGGAGGAACCGGGCTGGGCGTGGGGGTGACCCAGGCGGGCCTGTACCTCCTGCCGTTCTCGATGACCACCCTGGTCGGGGGTGCGCTGACCGGGAAGGCCGTGGCCCGGTTCGGGATCCGGCCCTTGATGGCACTGGGCGCGGCCTCCGCTGTCACCGGTCTGTCGATCCTGGCGTTCCTCCCCGTGCAGCCCGCCACGGTCTTGCTCGGCGCGGGGATCACCGGGATCGGCGGCGGGACGATCTACAGCGCGTTGCCGGTGCTCATCGCGGAAGCCGTGCCGGAACGGGAGACTGGCACGGTCAACGGGATCAACACCATCATCCGCACGATTGCCATGGCGATCCTGTCGCAGGTGACCACGGTGGTGCTGGTGGTGGGGACCCCGCCGGGCCAGGACTATCCGCTGCGGGCGGCGTTCACCGTCGACTTCAGTATGAGCGCGCTGCTCAACCTGCTGGCGCTGCTCCTGGTGCCGTGCATCGTGGTGGCCGGGGCCCGCCGCGGCCGGGGAGGCGGTAAGGCGGATGCGCACCCGAAGGCTGCCGCGGTCAGGCGGGAGGAACCGGCCGCGGAGGAGAGCGAACAGCGGAGCTGGCCACCCTCCTGACAAAAAACATCGGATGATAGGGAGACTGAGGGATGGTTGAGGACGTTGCGCGGCGGCTGCGCCGCCTAGAAGACCGGGCCGCGATCCACGACCTGGTGGCGCGCTACGCCCTGGCCGTCGACGACCACGACTATGCCGCCCTGCAGGGCATGTACGCCGCGGATGCGGTCTTCCGCCACGCGGGGGCGGTCCTGCGCGGCCGGGAGGCGATCGTCGCATTCCTGCAGGAGCGGGCGCACCTCAACGGCAAGACCGTGCACACGCCGCACACCGTCGTCATCGACTGGGTCGACGACGATACGGCGCGGGGCACCGTCACCGGGCACGCCGAGATCGAACGCGGCGGGGAGTTCCTCGTCGCCGCGTTCCGCTACGACGACACCTACGTCCGCGACGAGGGAGCCTGGAAGTTCCAGGAGCGCACCACGAAGTTCCGCTACGTCGCCCCGGTGGACGCCCTGAAGGAGCTCTTCCGCAGCCCACTGACCGTGCGCTGGCCGGGAACCGATCCGGTCCCAGGCGAGTGGTAGGCCCAGCAAAGGAGGTGCCGGGGCGGCCGCGGAAGCAGCCGCCCCGGATCCGTCCCGTCGCAAGGTGAGGTCCGGTACGGGCGGGACACCTCTGGAGCCGGTGCCGGGTCCCTCCCCTGACGCCGACACCGGCCCCGGGTCCCGCTCCGCGCCTCCGCACCAGGGGAAAAGCAGGGGCACGGAGCGGGAGCTTCAAGGGAAGGTGGTGCGGTGCCGTGTCCCTCACCGCACCACGCCAGTGTGCCGGATTTTCCCCAGATTAGCTTTCCATGCCGAGAATGCGGGCGAGGTTGCCGCCGAGGATCGCGGCTTCGTCGTCCGGGTGGAGTTCGAGGCGCCGGATCGCTTCGATCTCGTCGGCGGGGTCGACCATCGGCCAGTCGGAGCCGAAGATGATCCGGTCAGGACCGTGCCGGTGCACGATCGCGCGGAGCCGTTCCGTGGGGATCTCGGCCAGGCCGGGCGGCCAGGAGGTCTCCAACACGATCGGCAGCCCGACCACGTACTTCTCTGCCTCGTCCAACCGCCGGAAGCCGCCGAAGTGGCAGGCCATGAACCGCAGCTTGGGGAAGTTCCGGGCGATGTCGACGATCATCTGCGGCGTGGAGTTCTCGTTGGCGCTGCCCTGACCGCCGAAGCCCACGTGGGTGATGACCGCGATGTCTGATCCGAAGGCGTCGAACAGGGCCCACAGCCGCCGGTCGTCCAGGCGGAACCGCTGGAACAGCGGGTGGAGTTTGACGCCCTTGATGCCGTGGCGCTGGAGGATCTCCATGTTCTCCTCGACCGACAGGTCGAGGTGGATGGTGCCGAACGGGGTGAGCCAGTCGCTGCGCTGCGAGGAGATGAACTCGTTGGCGCGCTCCACGTGGCGGGCGTGGTCGGCGATACCGAAGGCGACGCAGTGGTCGATCCCGGCAGCGTCCATGGAACGCTTCAGCCCGGCCACGGTGCCGTCGAACTTCGCTTCCATGCCCGGAACGCGTCCGGCCAGGGCTTTGGCCGCGATCTTCTCCGGCCAGACGTGGGTGTGTGCGTCGATGATCATGATGGCCTCACAGTTTCCCGGACTCGCCGCCGTCGATGACGAAGATGGAGCCGGTGATGAAGTCGGAACCGGGGGCGGCCAGCAGGCAGGCCAGCGGGACGAGCTCGGAGACGTCTCCCATGCGCTTGGCGGGGATGCGGCGCACCCGGCGGTGGAGCAGGTCGGGCGACTCCAGGACCGCGCTTTGCGCGTCAGTGGCGAAAGCGCCGGGGGCGATGCAGTTGACCTGGATGTTGTGGCGGGCCCACTCGGCAGCCAGGGCTTCGGTGAACCGCGCTACGGCGCCCTTGGAGGTGGAGTAGCCGACCAGTCCGGGCTTGCCGCGGATACCGGTGGTCGAAGCGATGTTGATGATCTTGCCGCTGCGCTGCGGGATGAAGTAGCGGCCGGCGGCTTGGGCCAGGGTCATCGGGGCGATGACGTTCACCTCGAAGGTGGTGCGCCACTGCTCGATGGGCTCGGTGGCGAAGTCGGCTGCCGGGGCCACGCCGGCGTTGTTGACGAGGATGTCGATCCGTCCGTGCCGTTCGACGACGAGGTCGACGAGGCTGTTGAGCGACTCCGCGTCGCGCAGGTCGACGGTGGCGGTGGAGATGCGCTCCGGGTTCGTGGCCTCGAGTTCGCGCAACTGGTCGGTGGAGCGGGCTGCTCCGACGACGAGCGCGCCGCGTTCAGCGTAGCCGCGGGCGATCGCGGCCCCGATTCCCCGGCTCGCACCGGTGACGAGGGCGACCTTGCCGTTGAGTTCTCCCGCCATCAGATCCACCCCCTCACGGAACGCGGCATGGGGGATACGGGGTAGGGGCGGATCAGGGGTCGGTCCAACACCGGTGACTCTCCTACTCGTGATTGACTGCTGCGGGATCTCTGCTGTTGGCTAAGTGGGCGTCTCACCGCCCAGGAGCCGCATCGGACCTCTACCTCCGGCAGCCACAATTAATTATTATAATGATTATGACGCCATGGCGCTAGGGCGGTGCGGTTAACACAGTGGTGTGACCGCTCGAATATTAATCATGAATATGATTATATGGTAAGTATGGGAGGTGCCATGGCAGAGGAAGCCGTGCTCGTCGAACGACGAGGACAGGTCGCCTGGATTCGACTCAACCGCCCCGAACGGCTCAACGCCTTCGACGGACCAATGGCGCGGGCTGCGGTCAAGGCGATCGAAGACTGCAGCGTCGACAGCGGAGTCATCGTCATCACCGGCCAGGGACGAGGATTCTGCGCTGGTGGATACCTGGCCACCATGGACAACCCCGACCCGCGGGAAGTGCGCGCCATGTACGAGGGCTCCCTCGCCCTGCTGGACGCGATCCGCACCTCGCCGCGCCCGGTCATCGCCGCCGTCAACGGCCCGGCAGCCGGCGGCGGCAACGAATTGGTCATCGCCTGCGACCTGGCCATCGCCTCGACGAAGGCCACGTTCGGGCAGACCGGCCCCCGGGTCGGCAGCGCCCCCGTCCTCGGCGGCACCAACATCATGCCGATCCAGATCGGCGAGAAACGCGCCAAAGAGCTGTCCTTCCTCTGCCGCCGCTACACCGCCGCCCAGGCGCTGGAGATGGGACTGGTCAACGCGGTCGTTGAACCTGAGGAACTGGAGTCCACCGTCGAGGAGTGGGCAGCGGAACTCCTCGCGCTCAGCCCTCGCTACCTGGAGATCGCCAAGATCAGCTCCAACCTGTGGTGGAACAGCGCCCGTGACTCCTTCCGCTCCGGCATCGGCATGCTCGCCCAAGCCATCGCCAGCCACGACATGCTCGAAGGGGCCCGGGCCTTCGCTGAGAAGAGGCCTCCCCGGTTCGCCCCTCTCTTCACCAGCCCCGAGGAGAACTGATGCGCACCTATAAGGATCTCCGTCCTGCCTTCCCGAACCGTGAGGACTGGGCCCTGCCCACGGTGCTGCGCCACCGCGCCGCCCAGGCCCCCGACGCGATCTACCTCGACACTCCGGAAGAGGGCCGGCGCTGGACGTACGCTGAGACGCTCGCCACCGCCGAAAAGGTCGGCCGTTCACTGCTCGCGCACGGCGAGCCGGGAGACCGGGTGCTCATCATGGCCCGCAACTCCTCGGCGTTCATCTTCACCTGGCTCGGCAGCGCCATGGCGGGCATGGTCGAAGCCCCCATCAACACCGCCTACAAGGGCGACTTCCTCACCCACCAGGTGCGTGTCGCACGTCCCCGCTGGGCCGTGATCGACGCCGAGCTCGCCGACCGCTTCACCGACGTCGCCGACGAGATCGAGGACATCGAACGCTTCTGGGTGATCGACAACGGCGACGTCGACCAGGCGATCGACAAGCTGCGCAAGGCCGGATGGCAGGCGGAACGGTGGGAGGACCTGACCGTCGACCGTGACGGAGAACTGCCCGAGGTCTCCCCGCGCTCCCTGGCCTCCATCTTCTTCACCTCCGGCACCACCGGGCCGTCCAAGGGCGTGGCGATGCCGCACGCGCAGATGTTCTTCTTCGCCGCGGAGACCGCCTGCCTGACCCGGCTCACCGACAAGGACGCGGCCATGGCGGTCACCCCGCTGTTCCACGGCAACGCCCAGTTCATGTCGGCCTACCCCGCACTGATCAGCGGCGCCCGCTTCGTGCTGCGCAGCCGGTTCAGCGCCAGCCGGTGGATCGACCAGATCCGGGAGTCGCAGGTCACGGTCACCAACTTCATCGGCGTGATGATGGACTTCGTCTACAAGCAGCCGCGCCGACCCGATGACGCCGACAACCCGCTGCGCTGCATCTTCGCGGCTCCCACGGCTTCCTCCATCCTCGAAGACTTCAAGAAGCGCTTCGGTATCGAGGCGTTCGTCGAGGTCTTCGGCCTGACCGAGACGTCCGCGCCGATCCTGTCGCCCTACGGGGAGGACCGGCCTGCGGGTGCGGCCGGACTCGTGGCCGACGACTGGTTCGACGTGCGCCTGGTCGACCCGGAGACCGACGAGGAAGTCCCCGTCGGCGAGGTTGGCGAACTGGTGGTGCGGCCCAAGGTCCCGTGGATCACCAGCCTGGGCTACTACGGCATGCCGGAGAAGACCGCCGAGGCCTGGCGCAACCTGTGGTTCCACACCGGGGACGCGCTGCGCCGCGACGAGGAGGGCTGGTTCTACTTCGTCGACCGCTACAAGGACGCCCTGCGCCGCCGCGGCGAGAACATCAGCTCTTATGAGGTGGAGCAGGCGATCCTCGGCTACAAGTCGGTCGTGGAGTGCGCGGTCGTCGCCGTGCCCGCCGACGTGGACGCGGGCGAGGACGAAGTGATGGCGTGCGTCGTGGTGCGCGAGCCCACCACTCCCGAGGAGCTGTGGGAGTGGTGCGACTCCCGTCTGCCCGCCTTCGCTGTCCCGCGCTACCTGCGCTTCGTGGAGGCGCTGCCCAAGACGCCCTCGGAGAAGGTGCAGAAGGCGGTGCTGCGGGAGCAGGGGGTCACCACGGACACCCACGACCGGGAGAAGTACCGGCAGCAGCAGAAGTAAGCCACGCGTGACCGGTCGTCGGCGAGCCGACCGGTCCGCCTCCCCCGGGTGCGGCGTCCGGGGCCGCTGAGCGGATGCCGCACCCGGCGCCGGGGCCACAGGCGGGGCCCCGGCCCGCACAAAGAGGAAGGCCCGTCCCTTGGGTGGTGGGACGGGCCTTCGCGTGTGCGGAGGGGACGGCGCAGCCCTGCCAGGCAGGGCCAGCCGTACGGGTGCGGAGAACCGATCAGCGGAAGGCGGGCAGCACCTCGTTCTTGAACAGTTCCAAGGTGCGCAAGACCTGCTCTTGGGGGGTGTCGTACCACTGCGCCCGCAAGACGATGTAGGTCAGCCCCTGCTCTTCCAACTGCTTGAGCGCCTGCACCGCGCCTTCCGGGTTGGTGAACAGGTAGGAGGCGTCGGCGACCTCGACCGCGGCCTGCTCCGTGGTCAGGTGGCGGTAGTTCTCGCCTTTCTCCGGCGCGTTGAACTCCGCGTACTTGCGGGTGAGCGCACCCCGGTAGCGCAGGCCGAGTTCACGGGCGCGCTCCGGGTCGGGGTCGAGCAGGAGCTCCCGCCGGACCACCAGTTCCGAAGGCCCGCGGCCCAGCCGCTCCCGTTCTTCCTTGTAGTGGCCGAGCACGACCTTCAGCTTCTCCGGGCTGGCGTGGGGCGGGACGATCCAGGCGTCGCCGAGCCGGGCGGCGCGCTGCGCCCCCTTCTTGTGCGGGCCGGCCCCGATCCAGATCTGCGGGCCGCCCTCCTGGACCGGCTTGAGGCTGATGTGCTGGTCCTTGACGCTGTAGTGCTGGCCTTCGAAGGTGACCCGTTCCCCCGACCACAGTTGGCGGATCAGGGTGACGCTCTCTTCGAAGCGGGTGACCCGCTCCTCCAGCGGGATGCCGAAGGAGGCGAATTCGTTCTCCCGGTAGCCCATGCCGAAGCCGGCGATGACCCGCCCACCGGTGATGTGGTCGAGGGTGGCGAAGTCTTCAGCGACTTGGACCGGGTGGTGCAGGGGCAGGATGAACATGTTGGTGCCCAGCGTCATGTCGCCTGCCTCCTGGGCCAGCGCGGACAGGATCGGCACCGGCTGGAGGGTGGGCATGTTGCCGAGGTAGTGCTGCAGCACCCAGATCGACGAGATTCCCGCGTCCCGGGCGGCCCGGACCTGCTCCCGCATAGCGGCGATGCGGTCGGCAGGGACCACGTCCGGGGGGAAGTCGTTCATGATGGCGAGACCGAACTTCAGTGGCACAAGCACACCCCACTCATTCGATGTTATTGATGATAATCAAAAATCAAATTAGCCTATAGGCCCCATGGCGGCAAGGGGGGTCGCCAGGGTTGAGGGCAAGTCCTTAACTATGCTAATGATTGTTTTGATAAATGCGGTACGGTTCACAACTTCCAGGACGGCACAGCATGGCTCTCGATCTCAAACCGCTGATCAACCCGGATTCGGTGGCCATCATCGGCGCTTCACCCAACGAAGCCGGCCACGCTGGCCGCTGCCTGGCTAACCTCGAGCGGACCGGCTACCCCGGACGGATCTACCCGGTCAACCCCAAGTACGACCGCATCGGCGCGCATACCTGCTACCCCTCCGCGCGCGACCTCCCCGAACAGGTGGATGCGGCCTACCTGCTCGTTCCGGCCCGGGCCGTGGAAAGCGCGCTTGAGGACTGCCTGGAGCGCGGGATCCGCACGGTCACCATCTGCTCGGCGGGCTACGCCGAACTCGGCGCGGAAGGCGCCGAACGCCAGCGGCGCCTGGTCGAACGGGCCCGGGAACGCGGCGTCCGCATCCTCGGCCCCAACTGCATCGGCGTGCTCAACCCCGTCGACACCTACGTGGGCTGCCCCACCTTCAACATCACCTACTCCTACACGCCAGGCTCGATCGCCCTGCTCAGCCAGAGCGGCGGAATGGCCGCCGCCCTGTTCAACCGGGCCCAAGGGCGCACCATCGGCATCCGGACCATGGTCAGCCTCGGCAACGAGGCCGACATCCAGATGGGCGAGCTGCTCGACGCCTTCGTCGCCGACCCGCAGACCCGGGTGATCGCCATCTACATCGAACAGTTGCGCGACGCCGAACGGTTCGCAGCTGCGGCGGAACGCGCCCGCGCTGCCGGCAAGCCGATCGTGCTGCTCAAAGTCGGCGGTTCGGAAGCTGGACGGCGCACCGTCCTGGGACACACCGGCGCAATGGCCGGGGAGCAGGCCGTGTTCTCCAGCATGATGCGCCACCTGGGCGTGGTGGAGGTCCACAGCATCGATGACCTGCTCAACACCGCCTACGCGCTCAGCAGCCTCCCGCTGCCCGCGGGGCCGCGCCTCGGTGCGCTCAGCCCCTCCGGCGGCGAGTGCGGCTACATCGCCGACCGTGCCAGCGCGCACGGCCTGGAGATCCCCCTGCCCACCCAGCAGACCCTCGACGAACTGAGCGAGAAGCTGAAGCTGGCGCGTCCCGGCAACCCGCTCGACACCACCGGCCAGGTCATCGGTGACGGTGCACTGCTCAGCGAACTCATGCAGATCTTCACCGCCGACCCGAACCTGGACATGATCACCCTGAGCATCCCCACTTGGGGGCCCTACGACTCCAACGCGCTGCTCCCGCGGATCATCGACGCTGTCAAAGCCTGCGACAAGCCCGCCGTGCTCTCCGCGTGGACCGCGCGCAACCTCACCGAACGGGCTGAAGAACTGCTCCGCGAGTCCGGGATCTGCTGGTTCGCCAGCTCGGACGAGGCCATCGCCGCGCTGGCCAACCTGCGGCGCTACGCCGAACTCGCCCAGGCCCCGTCGGCCACGCCTCCGGAACCGGTTTCCCTGCCCCGGCCCGAGGTCACGGAACTCAACGAATACGCCGCCAAGCGGCTGCTCGCGGAAGGCGGGGTGCCGGTCGTCGCCGAAACCCTCGCCCCCGATACGGAAGCGGCCCTGCGCGCCGCCCGCGACATCGACGGGCCGCTCGTCGTGAAACTCGTCGCCTCCGGCGTGACCCACAAGTCCGAGCTGGGACTGGTCCGCCTGCTCGACCGGGCAGACGAGGCCGAGGCCGCACTCGCCGACCTGGCCCGCGTCGCAGAGAAGGAGAACCTCACCGTCGAAGGCTACCTGGTGGCCGAGCGGCTCTCCGGAACCGAGATCATCCTCGGCGCGGTTCGCGACGAGACCTTCGGCCCGGTCCTCATGGTCGGGGCGGGCGGCATCCTCGCCGAACACTTCGCCGACCGGGTCTTCCTGCCCTGCCCTGCCGCACCGGAGCACGTGCGCGCCGCGCTCAAACAACTCGCCGTCTACCCGGTGCTCGACGGAGCCCGCGGACGCCACCACGACGTGGACGCGCTGGTCGATGTCGCAGTCGCGCTCTCCAGAGTCTTCGCGGGCAGCCCGTGGATGACCGAAATCGACCTCAACCCGGTCATCGTCGGCCTCAAAGGCCAGGGTGCGGCCGCAGTGGACGCCGTGATCGGAATCGCCCCCCAAGCCTGAAACGCGCCGGAAGAGCCGAGGAGGTCGACCGCACCCAGGACCGCCGAGGCTGGTCTGCCCCTCCGGAGCAGCACCCAGGGACGTCCGCGCAGACCACACCGCAACCACGAGTGAGGAAGCACGATGCGGAGCACACCCAACCAGCAAGAGAACAGCGTGCCGACCGGAGACGGCACCCGATTCCCCCACCTGTTCAGCCCGTTCCAGATCGGTCCGATGCGGCTGCGCAACCGCGTGATGGCTCCCCCGCACTCCTCGGCGATCGGCAACCTGTGGGGCACCGACGAAAAGGAGGTTGAGCGCACCTTCGCCTACTGGCGGTCCCGAGTCAGTGGAGACGGCCCCGCCTGGGTCGGGGGAGTGACCGGGCGGGTCCGCAACATCCTCATCCCCGGGTTCGAACCGCACGGCTACGGCGCGGAGACCACCGGCTACTTCCGCCAGCCGTTCTACGTGGAGCGCATCGGGCGGTTCGTGGAGGAGATGCACGCGCTGGGAGCAGTGGTCACCACCCAGTTGACCCTGCTCGGCGGGGTGCCGCACGCCCCGTCCCCGCGGCGCAGCTCCACGCTGTACAACCACCGGCCGCACGTCCTCAGCACCCATGAGATCGCCGAGTTCGTCGAAGAGTACCGGTTCTCCGCCAGCCAGGCCCGCAAGGCCGGGCTGGACGGGATCGAACTCCATCTCAACCACGACGACCTGCTGGAATGGTTCCTCTCCCCGCTGACCAACCAGCGCACCGACGCCTACGGCGGTTCGCTGGAGAACCGGGCGCGGTTCGCGGTCGAGGTCCTCACCGCGGTGCGGGAGGAGATCGGCTCCGACATGGCGCTGGGGGTGCGCTTCAACCTCCGCGAAGAAGAACCGGGCGGCTACACCCTCGCTGACGGTATCGAGATCGCCCAGTACCTCGAGTCCACCGGGCTCTTGGACTTCCTCCACGCGGTCATCGGCAGCCCGTGGGGCGACCCCAGCTACATCCAGCCCTACTTCTACCAGCCGGCCCAGTGGGCCGACCTCGCCGGGCAGCTCCGCCGCTCGGTGTCCCTGCCGGTCATCTACACCGGCAGGATCAACAGTGTCGAGGTCGCGGAGAAGGTCCTCGCGGACGGGAACGCCGACGTCGTGGGCATGGCCCGGGCGTTCATCGCCGACGGCGACATCCTGCGCAAGGCGCGGGAAGGACGCCTCGCCGACATCCGGCCGTGCGTGGGCGGAAACGAGTGCATCACCCGCCGCTACGTGGACAAGCTGCCGTTCGGCTGCGCGGTGAACCCCCACACCAGCAATGAGATCGACGGCCCGTGGAAGCAGGCGGCCAACCCCCGCCGCATCCTGGTGGTGGGCGGCGGCCCCGCGGGCATGGAGCTGGCGGCCCTCACCGCGGAGAGCGGCCACACCGTGGAGCTGTGGGAGGCCACCGACAAGCTGGGCGGCCAGTTGCGGACCATTCTCAACGCGCCGTTCCAGGAGCAGATGGCCCGCTACCTGGAGTGGCAGGAGCGCCGCCTGGAGAAGGCTGGGGTGACGGTCCGCCGCAACACGCGCGCCACCGCCGACACGGTGGCCGAGGCCGGTTTCGACGTGGTCGCGGTCGCCACGGGCGCCCGGCCGCGCCGTCCCGCGGAGATCGAAGGGGTCGACCAGGACTACTTCGTCTACGACATCCGCGACGTGCTCCTCGGCAATGTGGCGGTCGGCCAGGAAGTCCTCGTGGTGGCCCAGGACGACCACCTGCCGCCGCTGATCGTCGCCGACTACCTCAGTGACCGCGGGCACGACGTGACGATCGTCTACCCCACGGCCGGTCCGGCTCCGATGCTGGGCCGCTACATCCTCGGCGGCATGCTGGCGCGGCTGACTTCGCGCGGCGTGCAGTTCCGCTTCATGGAGGACGTGATCGGGATCGAGGAGGAGCGGATCCGGATCCGCCACACCTACTCCCACCAGGAGAGCGAGCTGGGCGCTTTCGACTCGGTGGTCCTCGCCTGCGGCGGCGACGCCGACTCAAGCCTGTACGAGGAGCTGCGCGGCCGTGTGCCAGAGCTGCACATCCTCGGTGACGCGTTCGCTCCTACCCGGCTGGTGGCCGTGACCCGTCAGGCCTACGCGCTCGCGAAAGAGCTGCAGAAGTAGTCCTGGCGGACTGGTTCCGGCGGGCTTCCCGCACCGTGGCGCTCCGGTGTGGGAAGCCCGCTGTCGTATGTGCGGGCGTCCCACAAAGATCCCATCTCTTGACATTGGTTATAACTATCTGAATCATGATCTTGTACCCGTGTGGCGTATTTCACTTACTGATGGATCAGTAAGGAAGGGTGTGCCGTACCCCCGAGAACCTGTCCTGCCGGCACCGCACCGACAGGACAGAATCCCCCAACTAGTGAGGACAGCAATCATGGGTAGTGCCCGCAGGAGTGGAGCGTTCCGCGCTTTGGCTCTCGCTGCAGCCCTGACGTTCACTCTCAGCGCGTGCGGCCCGTCGGAGTCAGACGGCCCCGCACAGAACGAGGACGGACTCACCACGGTGCGGGTGGGCCTGGCCGAGCCCACGTTCAACACCGCCCTCATCAACCTCGTGATCGACGAGGACATCGACGCCAACCACGGCCTTGACATGCAGCCCACGAGAAGCGGCGCAGGAAGCACCAACCAGATCGCGGCCCTGCGCGCCGGGGAATACGACTTCGCCGGAGTGGGCACCGCCACCGCCGCGGACGCCGTCGCCGAAGGCGCCGGACTGGTCATCGTCGCCGGAACCGGCGGACTCATCAACAACATCGTCCTCAACGCCGACGTCGCCAAAGGACTCGACGTCGCCCCCGACGACCCGGTAGAGGAGCGGATCAAGGCCTTGCGCGGCCTGACGATCGCCACCAGCCCACCAGGGTCCTCCAGCAACCTCACCCTGCGCCACCTGGTGCAGCAGCACGGCCTCGACCCGGACAAGGACCTCAACATCGTCCCGGTCACCGACACCTCTTCCATCGTCGCTGGCATCCGCCAAGGCAAGTTCGACGGCAGCTTCTTCGGTGTCGGTGTCGCCGACGCCAACATCGCCGACGGCTCCGGAACCCTGTGGATCTCCCTGCCGCGCGGCGACATCGAAGAGTTCAACGAGCTGATCGGCGTCTGCATCGTCAGCACGAGAGAGTTCGTGGACAACAACCCCGAAATCGTCGAAGCTTTCCACGCTGCCCTCGCCGAAGCCCAAGAGTTCGTCGCCTCCGACCCGGAAGCGGCCGGAAAGGCGCTCCACGAGAACTCTTTTGCGAACCTCGACGCCGACGTCTTCGCCACCGCCTGGGAGCAGGCGCAGACCGGCTACCCCGAAGGCGTGCTGTTCACCCGCGAGAACTGGGAGACCTACCTCGAACTCTTCGGGGACGCCTCCGACAAGGACCTGGAGAGCATCGTGTACGAGGACTTCGTCGCCGAACCCGCCCGTGGTGAGTCCTAAGGCAGGCCATGACCATCTCCACTAAGGAAACCGCCACCTCCCCCCAGGCCACCGAACCCCGCCGGGTCGTCTTCGAAACCCGAGGCATGGCCGTCGGATTCGGAGACCGCCCCGACGTCCTCGCCGACGTGGACCTAAAAGTCCACGCGGGGGAGTTCGTGGCCCTGCTCGGACCCAGCGGCTGCGGCAAGTCCACCATCCTCAACCTGGCGGCGGGCCTCCTGCGCCCCCGCCGGGGCGAGGTGCTCTTCGACGGCCGCCCCATCACCGGGGTGAACACCTCCGTCGGCTACATGACGCAGGACGACACCCTGCTGCCGTGGCGCACCGTGGCCGCCAACGTCGCCCTCCCGCTGCGCATGCGCAAAGTCCCCAAGCAGCGCATCCAGCAGGAAGTCTCCCGCTACCTCGCCTTCCTGGACTTGCAGCACGCGGCCGGACTGTACCCGGCCCAGCTCAGCGGCGGGATGCGGCGCAGGGCCCTACTCGCCCGCAGCATGATCTACGACCCGGAGCTGCTGCTCATGGACGAGCCGTTCGCCGCACTGGACGCGCAGATGCGCCAGCAGCTCCACGCCGACCTGCGGCGCGCAGTCCACAGCACCCAGCAGACGGTCCTCTTCGTCACCCACGACCTGACCGAGGCCGCCGTCCTCGCTGACCGGGTCCTCGTCATCGGCGGCGGGCCGCCCGGGGGAGTGGTCGCGGAATTCACCATCCCCTTCGGAGCGGAACGCGACCCCGCGACGCTGCCCTACGAAGACGGGTTCGCCCGCATCCAGCAGGAACTCCAAGAGGCGCTGACCCGGGCGCGGGTGCCGAAACAGAAGGAAGAGGAGTGATGTCGGTGAGCACCACGGTCACCGAGCCGGACAAGACCACCACCGACTCGGCCGCACCCGCGACCGCGCCGCAGCCGCGCCGCAGCCGGGCGCGGTGGCGGCCCCGGCTCCACCACTTCGTGCAGCTCTGCGTGATCGTCGTGCTGCTGGCGTCCTGGGAGCTCAGCGCTGGACGGCTGATCGACGACCTGCTCACCAGCCGCCCCTCCGAGGTCTTCCCGACCTTCTGGTCGTGGGTGGTCTCCGGCGAGCTCCTCTACCACGCCTCCAGCACTTTCAAGGACGCGTTCCTCGGCCTGCTGGCCGGCGGGGGACTAGGGCTGGTCGTGGGGTGCGTACTCGGCCAGTCGCAGTGGCTGGCCCGGGTGTGCGAACCGTTCATCACCGCGTTCTACACCATGCCCAAGCACGCGCTGATCCCCCTGTTCATCATGTGGGTGGGAATCGGCTCGGAGCTGCGCGTGCTCACCGCCGCGGCCATCGTGTTCTTCCTGGTCTTCTACAACACCTTCTTCGGTATCCGTGACGTCAGCAAGAATCTGGTGGACTCAGTGCGGGTGATGGGAGGAACCGCGTTCGACGTCCTCTTCCGGGTCATGCTGCCGTCCGCACTGATCTGGGTGTTTGCCGCACTGAAACTCGCGGTCCCCCAGGCGATCGTCGGCGTCGTGGTCGCCGAGATGCTGGCGGGCGACCGCGGCCTCGGCTTCCTGGTGGCGATGCACGCGGGCACGTTCAACAGCGACGGCACCTTCGCCGCGATCTTCGCGCTGCTCATCGTCGGCTTCCTCGTCGACCGGCTGATGAACCTCGTGACGCGCCGGGCCCTGCTGTGGAAGAACAACGACACCACGGCCTAAGCGCCGCGGGCAGGGACCGCAGCGTCCCCGCCCGCAGCTCCGCGGCCGGGGCACGCCCCGGCCCGGGGGACACGAAAACGGCCCTCCCGCAGCGTCACGGGAGGGCCGCCACACCGACCGGCACCCGGCTAGGGCGCGTTGCCGCTGTTGGGGCGGACGCCCAGGGCCAGCACCGTCAGCACCACGGTCGTGGACACCGCGGTGATCACCACCGACAGCGCTGCCAGCAGCGGGAACGTTCCGGAGGTCCACAGGTCCAAAATGGCCTGGCCCACCACCGGAGACCCCGGACCGGCCAGCATCGCCGAGGCGTTGATCTCACCCGCCGACAGGATGAACAGCAGCGACCACCCCGCCACCAGGCTGGGCGCCATCAGCGGCAGGATCACCCGGAGGAAAACCCGCCAGTCGCGGGCACCGGACACTTCCGCGGCCTCGCGCATCTCCGGACCGATCTGCTGGATCGCGGAGTTGGCGTAGAACGACGCCTGCGGCAGGAAGATCACCACATAGGTGGTGACCAGGAGCAGCAGAGTGCCGTTCCAACGGAAGGGGGGACCAGCGAAGGCCACCAGGAAGGCGATACCCACCACGATGTGCGAGATCGCCGCCGGAACCTTGATCACGCCGTCGACGACACGCCCCAGGAAGGAGCGGCGCCGGTAGGACAGGTACGCCAGCAGCGCCGACAGCAGCGTGGTGATGGTCGCGGTCATCAACGCCAACAGCAGGCTGTTGGTGATTCCCCGGCGCACCGACAGGCGGTTCCACAAGTCGACGTAGTTGTCCCCGGTCAACGCGCCGAAGTCGACCTGCGGGGTCCAAAAGCCCTGGAAGGACACGAGCAGCAGCGCCAGGAACGGCAACACCGAGGTGGCGCCCAGGTAGCCGAGCACGAACAGCCGCGCCGGAAGCTTCCACCGGCCCATGGTGACCAGGGCTGCGCGCGCTCCACGCCCCCCGATCCGGGCGAACCGCCCCTTGGCCACGATCCGGCGCTCCACGAGCCAGGCGACAACCACGATGGTGATGAGCACCAGGCTCATGCTCAGCGCCGTGATGAGGTCCGGCGGGTACTTCCGGGTCACCGCGTGCACGATGGACACCGGCAGCACCTCGATCTGCGCGGAGGTACCGATCACCACGGGCACGGAGAACAGCGCGAAACCGATGGTGATGAGCTGCAGCACCGCTGCGCCCAGCGCGGGCTTGAGGTTAGGGAGGGTCACCCGGAAGAGGGTCTGCACCGGCCCGCACCCGGAGACCTGGGCCGCCTCCTCCAAAGCCGGGTCCAAGGACTGCAGCCCGCTGGAGATCGCCAGGTAGGCGTAGGGGGTCAGGTAGAGCGCGTACACGAAGACCAGCCCGGGCCAGGTGAAGATGTCCAGCGGACCGGTCTGCAGGTGGACGCCGACGAGCGCCAGCAGCTTCCGCAGCCAGTAGTTGAGGAAACCAGCCTCGGGCGTGGCCAGGAAAACCCAGCCGATCGACCCCGCGATGGCGGGCACGAACAGCGGCATCAGCGGCAGGGCCTCAGCAGCCCACCCCATGCGGGCGTCGGTGCGGACATTGATCCACGCCAGCACCGCGCCGATGAGGAAGGCCAGGGCGCCGCCCGCAGCCACGGCCACTACCGCGTTACGCAAGACCTCCAGGGTGCGGGAGCTGGTGAGCACCTCGACCACGGCGGGCAGCTCCATGCCCAGCTCACCGATGAAGGCGCGGCCCACCGGGTAGACGATGAAGGCGACCACCACCGCCGCGGCCACCCAGCTCACCAGGGTGAAGCTGGAGAAGCGGGTGGCCCGCTGCGGCCGCGCGGCACCGAGGGGAACGGTTTCGGGCCGTTGCAACGTACTAGTCATGATCGAGCACCACAACGCATGCGGCAGGGTCGACGCCGACCCACACCTTCCGACCTGGGGCGAGCTCCGGGTTGTCGTCTGCCCACACCCGGACACTGGTCTCGCCGAGCTGCACCACGTACTCGGTGTAGGAGCCCGCGAAAACCGCGTTGGTGATCTCACCCGACCAGACGTTCTCCCCGGACCGCTCCGCGGTGTCAATCCACCAGCGGTGGGCGCGGCTCGCCACGAACCGGGGAGTGTCGGCGGGGCCGTCCGGTCCGGGGTCCGCGATCCGTATCGGACCGATTGGGGTTCCCACCTGGTGGGCTTCGCTGCCGGTCGAGGTCACCGGGATCAGGTTGGCGGTCCCGATGAACTCGGCCACATAGCGGTTGCGGGGCCGCTCGTAGATGTCGCGGGCCGACCCGGTCTGCATGACTTTCCCGGCACGCATGACCGTGATCTGGTCGGCCAGCTCCATCGCCTCGGCCTGGTCGTGGGTGACATAGACCGCGGTGAACCCGAGGTCCTGCTGCATGGCCCGCAGTTCGCGGCGGAGGATCTCGCGGACCTTGGCGTCGATGTTGGACAGCGGCTCGTCGAACAGCACCACGTCGGTGCCGGCGACGATCGCGCGGGCCAGGGCGACCCGCTGCTGCTGGCCACCGCTCAACTGTCCGATCGCCCGGCTCCCGTGCGAGGACAGGCCCATGATTTTGAGGACCTCGTCGACCCGGGCACGGATCTGCTCCTTGGGGAGCCGGTTTTTGCGGGGACCGGTGGTGAGCGGGAAAGCCACGTTGTCGGCCACGGTCATGTTGGGCCACAACGCGTAGTTCTGGAACACCATGCCCACCGGGCGGTCCTGCGGTTCGACGGTGCGGATACCGGGACCGAAGACCGGCTGACCGTCGATGGTGATGCTGCCCTCGTCGGGGTGCTCCAGCCCGGCCAGACAGCGCAGCAGGGTGGTCTTCCCGCAGCCGCTGGGGCCGAGGAGGACGCAGAAGTCGCCCTTGGGCATGTGCAGGGTGACATCGTCCACGGCCGCCACGATCGTTCCGTCCGGGGCACGGAAACGCTTGCGGAGGCCGACAATGTCCACGCCGGTGCGCGGCTGCCCTTCAGCAGAGCTCTGCGCCGAGGTGGCGTGCGTGGTCACGGTCATCGGAACGTTCTCCTAGGCCGAGGTCAGAAGCCGAGCAGCGCGTTGAGCTGTTCTTGTTCCTCACGGGCAGTGGCAAGGTCCGGAGCGACGTAGCCCTCAGGCTTGGGCAGGGTGCCTGCCAGGTCACCCAGCGGGGAGATACCGAAGCCTTCGTTGAGGGCGATCTGGCCCTTCTCGGACATCAGGAAGTCAGCGAACAGCAGCGCAGCATTCGGGTGCGGGGAGCCTTCAGACACGGCGGTGTACTGCTCGACTCCCGTGGTGGGGGAGAGGTAGACCAGCTCCACGGGGGCACCGGATTCCTTCAGCGGGTTCACCACCGAGGGGAGGCTGGGGAAGGTGGCGATGGACTCGCCCGCGGCCACCTGCTGGGTGCCGGGGATGGCGCTGTCCACCTTCTTGATGTCGTTGTCGGCCAGGCCTTCCAGGAACTCTTCGCCGTACTCCTCCTTGAGGATGCTCAGGAAGGCGGCCCAGGAGAGGAACGACATGGGGTCGGCCATGTCGATCTCGCCCTTCAGCTTGGGGTCGAGGAGGTCTTCCCAGTCTTGTGGTGCCTCAGACAGCTTGTCGGTGTTGTAGGCCACGCCGATGGGCTGGGAGTTGACCAGGAAGTAGGTGTCCTTGTGCAGGGCCTCTTCCGGCCACTCGTCCAGGTTCTCCAGCTGGTCGGCCGGGAGGGTGCGGAGCCATCCCTTCTCGATGTACTCGTCCAGCACGTGGGCTTCGGGGATGGTGACCAGGTCGCCCACGGCCTGTCCGGCGTCGCGCTCGGTGGAGTAGCGCTGCGCCACGACGGGGGAGCCCATCCGGACGACTTCGACGGCGATGCCGTACTCCTGCTCGAAGGCGTTGGCGACGGCCTGCACCGGCTCGTCAGGGATGGAGACGTACCAGGTGACGATGCCTTCCTTCTGGGCCGCTTCCACGAGGTCTCCGCCTTCGCTGTCAGCGGAGGAGCCGCCGCCGCAGGCGGTGGCGAACAGGGTGAGCGCAAGTGCGGCCGAGCCGATTGCCGACCAGCGGAACGTACTCATGGATCCTCCCACAACACAATGAACAGGCTCATTATGAGGTTTATTATTGTTATCATGATTTGAGGAGATGTCACCGGGGTCTCAATGGGGTGTGAGAGTCCCTGGGGGGTCTTGGGGGATATGTCACACTATGTGGTGCTTTGTCCGAATAGTACGTGATGTCTGTTACGGCACAACTTCGGGTGGGGATAGTTGACCTGCGCCAACACCACAACAGACAGCAGAGCGGGCGGCCGCGGTTTGTGGGATTTCTTACGTTCCACGCTCCCCGCCCCGCTGAACCGCCCACACTCAGGACACGACCACGCCCCGCCACGGAGCACGGCAACACCTCCGACCACCCCGCTGCCCCGCCGGTACAGCCCACCCGTCAGCAAAGCGCCGGCACCCCGCGCGGAACACCCCGGAACAACGGGCCGTCACACCCACCAACGCCCGCCGCGGCCCCCAACCCAGCGGAAATGACGCAGCCCAAGCCGCCGGCGCCTCACAACCGCGACACCGGCACCCAACAACAGACCGGACGCTGCCACACCGTGCCGGGCTCGCCCGCACCCCCAGGCAGACCCGCCACGATCACCGTGCCCGCTGCAACGGCACTAAGTCGTCAGTGTCATAAGCGAGTCGGTCATGCACCCGCACCACACCCTCCACCCGACGCACCGCGCGGATCAGCCGCGGAATAAGCGAACGCACCGGCACCGTGCCGTCCAACGTGACCACACCGCGCTCCACCGACACGGCCACCCCCGGCAGGTCGAACTCCCCGCGCACAACCTCCCGCTCCACCGTCTCCCGCAGCTCACCGTCAGAGACGAAATAGACACGCAGCAGGTCAGAACGGCTGACAATACCCAGCAGCTTCCCGTCCTCAGTCACCACCGGCAGCCGTTTAATCCGGTGACGGCGCATCCGCTCGGCAGCCTCCCGCGGCGACGCACCCTCCGTGATCGTGATCGCGGGCGTGCTCATCAAATCCCGCGCAACCGGCTCCTCGGGCATGTCACCCGCGAACACCGCCTCATCCAAGTTCGGCGCGGCAAGCCAGGCCAGCAGGTCACTCTCGGAGACCACCCCCACCACCCCGCTGGTCGGCGTCCAGCACCGGAAGCGCGCTCACCCCGTTCATCCGCAACGACACAGCGAGCCGCTTAAACCCCGCCTCCTCGAACGCGGCCACAACATGCGTGGTCATCAGGTCGCCGACAGTGCTGGCCATGGTCACCCCTTCACGGTCCGCCCGCCGTCACACCCCCTCCCCAGGCTGCGCCCCGGTCACAGCGGCCGCAGCGACCGCAGATAGGGGTCGCTGGAGGGAGGAACCGTCACCCGGATGCGGGCGTCCACACACATCGCACTCGACGGAGTCGCCAAAACCGGGTTCATGTCCAACTCCGAGACCTGCGGCAGATCCACGGCCAACTGGGACAACCGCAGCGCCATATCCCGCAGCGCACCCAGATCCACCGCCTTCTCCTCATCGCCCTCGCCGAGCGTGCGCAGCGCAGGCACCGACCGCACCAACTCCGCAGCGTCCACGTCAGTCAACGGGGCCAGCCGCGCCGCCCGCGTACGCAGCGCCTCGGTATACGTGCCGCCCAACCCGCACACCAGAACCGGACCGAACACAGGCTGCTGAGCCAGCCCAAGCAGCACCTCGAACCCGCGCGGCGCCATCGCCTGCACCAAGACACCACGAAGCCGGGACCCGAACCGGGAGATCAGTTCCGCGTGCGCGTTCCGCACCTGCTCCGCACCCGACAAGTCGAGACGCAGCGCACCCGCCCGCTTCTTGTGCACCACCCCGGCCACGTCCGCTTTCAACGCCACCGGGCTGTTCAACTCCCGCCAGGCCCGCACCGACTCCTCCGGGGTGTGGGTCCACTGCCACGGCGCGACCGTGACCCCGTAGCAGCCCAGCACCTCCATCGTCTGATCCAACGGCAGCCAACCGCCCTCCGGATGCCGTTTCAGGAATTCCTGCACGATATCCCGGGCCCGCTCCACCGCGACCGCCCGCAGCGACGGCACCGAACCAGCCGGACGAGCCAACCACCGGGCCCGCCGCCACGCATGCCCCAGCGCAGCAGCAGCCGCCCGAGGATCGTTGTACGAAGGCACCGAGTGCCCTCCCGCGGACAAGAGCGTCACAGCTTCCGCCTGGTGGGGCGCGACCGCGGCCACCGGAACCCCTCCGGCCATGGTCGCCACCACCGGCAGCGGATCAGCCAGCGCAGTCCGCACCATGATCGCGATGATCGCGTCCACCTCCGCAGCAGCAAGCCGCTCCAAACAGGCCCGCAACTGGTCACTGCTGGCCGCAGGCGTGGTATCGATCGGGTTCGCGCACGCCGCCCCCGCAGGCAGCAGCTCCTCGAGCTCGAGGCGAACCTCCTCGCTCAGCTCGTGAACCTCCAACCCCACATCCGCGCACGCATCCGCCGCCAGCACCCCCGTGCCTCCCGCGTTGGTCACGATCGCAACCCGCGGCCCAGACGGCAACGGCTGGTGGGCCAAGAACGCGGCAGTACCCACCAGCTCGTCAAGACTCCGCGCAGCCACCACCCCCGCCTGCTCGAACAACGACTCCGTCGTCAACGCGGGAGTCAGCGACGCCCCCGTGTGCGAGGCCGCGGCCCGCTGCCCAGCCGTGGAACGCCCCGCCACCACAGTTAGGATCGGTTTGCGCCGCCCCAACCGCCGAGCAATCCGAGAGAACTTACGCGGATTCCCGAACGACTCCACGTGCATGATCGCCATCGCGGTGTCCGGGTCGTCCTCCCACCACTGCAGCAAGTCGTTACTGCTGACATCCAACTTGTTGCCAGTAGACACGAACGAGGAAATGCCGACATCCAACCGGGACAAGTGCTCCAGCAGCGTGATACCGATCCCCCCGGACTGCACGACCAGACCGGCCTGCCCCGGACGCGGAGCCTCCGCAGCAAACGTCGCCTGCAACCGGACACCGTCGCTCAGCGACGCCACCCCGAAACAGTTCGGCCCCACCAGCCGCATCCCGTGCCGACGGCACACGGCAAGCAGCTCCTGACTGGTCTCCGTGTCCAAATCCGCGGTGATGACGACGAGCGCGCCCACCCCCTGCTCCCCACAAGCACGGGCCACATCCAGCACCGCGTCCGGCGGCACCGACACCACCGCCAGATCCGGGACCTCCGGCAGGTCAGCCACGGACGGAACCGCAGACACGTCCGCCACAGCCGCGGCATGGGGATGCACCGCATACAAGCGTCCCGTGAACCCGCTAGCGCGGATATTGCGGAGAATCGCGTTACCTACCGAAACCTGACGCCGAGTACCGCCGATCACCACCACCGAGGCGGGACGCAGCAGCCGCTGCAGGCTCTGCTGGCCCGCAACCGCTTCCCGCATGCCCACCGCATCCAAGTAGCGGTCATCCGGGGTAAGCGGAATCGTCACCTCCACCATGCCCCGGTCGACACGCTGCTGCGGGCGCAGACCAATATCAGAAAACACCCGCAGCATCGCGTGATTGTCGGGCAGCACATCCGCATAGAAAGTGGTGACGCCGTTCCTGCGGGCCCGGGACGCCAAATGCTCCAACAACAGAGTGCCGACCCCTTTGCCCTGGAACTGGTCGGCCACGGCAAGCGCCACCTCAGCCACATCCGACCGGCCGATCGTGTCATAGCTGGCCGCGCCGATCACCTCGTCGTCGAGAACCGCAAGCAGCGCCTGATGGCCGCGACTAGGGGCCGCGCAGATACGACGCGACAACTCGCTGATCGTGGCAGTACCCGAGCTGAAGAACCGCATCCGACGGCTTTCCGGAGACATCGCCTCGTGCATCGCCCGGACCTGCGGCTCGTCTTCCGCGTAGGCGGGACGCACCAGCACAATCGTGCCGTCGGTGAGCAAGGCGTGGGCTGCGTCGGCTCCGACGTCGATGGTCATGCGGTCACCTTTCCTCACGGAGTGGCGCAGTGCGCCCCGGACGTACCGGGACGTTCCTCGTCCCTCTCCTGCCCGGCGCACTACCCCCGAATCCCGGTCCAAAGCACCCCGCTCAGGGCCCTTGGTCCCGCAACTCCCCGCAACGCGACCGTTTCCCCCACAAGCCAGCGGCGATAGGGTAGGGCCGTCCCAGGGAAGGGAGCCACAAGCGACCGCCGGGATGAGGAGGAGCCGATGACAGCGGAACCAGGCGACGCCACCGCACACCGCGAAGCCCGCATCGAACAACGAGGCCTGTACTACGAAGAACTGCAGACCGGGGTGGTCTACGTCCACCGTCCCGGACGCACCATCACCGACGCTGACAACGTCCTGTTCAGCACCCTGACCATGAACCCGCAGAGCCTCCACTTGGACGCTCACTTCAGCGCGGCCACCGAGTTCGGCAAACCCCTCGTCAACAGCCTGTTCACCCTCTCCACCCTGGTCGGATTGAGCGTCAACCAGCTCACCCAGGCCACCACGGTCGCCAACCTCGGCTTCGGCGAAGTGTCCTTCCCCCACCCCGTGTTCGTCGGCGACACCCTGTACGCCGAAACCCGCGTCCTCGACAAACGCCTGTCCCAGTCCCGGCCCAACAACGGCGTCGTCCGCTTCGAACACCGCGCCCACAACCAGGACGGAACCCTCGTAGCCCGCGTGGAACGCACCGCGCTCATGCTGCGCCTCCCCGAGGAGCAGCGATGAACAACACCCTCGCAGACCTGCCCGGCCCGGCACTCCTGTTCTGCCCGGCAGACCGGCCCGACCGCTACGCTAAAGCCATGGCACGCGCCGACGCGGCCATCCTGGACCTCGAAGACAGCGTCGCCCCCGAACACAAAGACCGAGCCCGGGACCTCGTCACCGCCGCACTCGCCGACCTCGACCCGGACCGGGTGATCGTACGCGTCAACGCGCCAGGAACCCCGTGGTGGGAAGCGGACGTCGCCGCAGTACGCGCCGCCGGAGCCCGCCTGGTGATGCTGCCGAAAGCGGAACGCCCCGAAGACCTCGAGGCACTCGCCCCCGCCCGCGTCATCGCCCTCTGCGAAACCGCCGCCGGAATCCTCGCCGCACCACGCCTCGCCGCCTCCCCCTCCTGCGCCGCGCTGACCTGGGGCGCAGAAGACCTCATCGCGGACCTAGGCGGAACCACGAGCCGCCGCTCCGACGGCACCTACCACGATGTGGCCCGGCACGCCCGCTCCCACGTGCTCCTCGCCGCCGCTGCAGCACACCGCCCCGCCATCGAAACCGTCTACCTCGACCTGGACGACGTCGCCGGACTCACCAAATCGTCCGCCGAAGCCGCCCAAGCAGGGTTCTCCGCCCGCCTGTGCATCCACCCCGTCCAAGTCGACCCCGTCCGCGCCGCATTCGCCCCCGACCCGACCTCCGTGGCGTGGGCACGCGGTGTGGTGGCAGCCGCCCAACAAGCCCCCTCAGGAGTGTTCCGCTACCAGGGCAGAATGATCGACGAGCCGCTGCTGCGCCAGGCCCGCGCCATCCTGCGCCGCGCCCGCACCTAGCCGCCGCACACCAGGCAGGCGCACCAGAACCCCGCGCTGCTGCGGCATCCGCACACCCCGCTGGGTAGCATGGCGGCCAGCCCTCGTTAGTACCCGCGGCGGGGGAAGGACACAACTGAAAGGACGACGCGTGGTGGGGTGGGACCGCGGAAACCGCGAAGCAACACATGCCGCTGCCCCACCCTGGAACGCGGCGCGCATCCCCCGGCCACACACCGCTCCCACAGGACACCGCACCCTGGCAGCCGCGACCACCCCGCGCGCCAGCCGTCCCAGGAGCGCAACCGTCGGCACAAGTGCCGGACGCTGAGAGAGGGGTTAGGGCCGATGCTGAGACTGGGCAGTCGCACGTTCACCGACGACCAGATGCTCGTCATGGCGATCGTCAACCGCACCCCCGACTCCTTCTACGACCGGGGCGCCACCTGGGAAGAGGAACGCGCCCTCGACCGGGTCCACCAGGTCGTCGCAGAAGGAGCCGACATTGTCGACATCGGGGGCGTCAAAGCCGCACCCGGCGAAGAGATCCCCGTCGCCGAAGAGATCCGGCGAGTCGCAGGATTCGTAGCGAAAGTCCGCGACGCCTACCCCGACATCGTCATCAGCGTCGACACGTGGCGCGCCGAAGTAGGCCGCGAAGTCTGCCAGGCCGGAGCCGACCTGCTCAACGACGCGTGGGGCGGCTACGACCCGGCCCTAGCGGAAGTCGCCGCCGAATTCGACGTGGGCCTCGTCTGCACCCACACAGGCGGGGTGCGTCCCCGCACCCGGCCGCACCGCGTCCACTACGACGACGTCGTCCAGTCCGCGATCCGCGACACCGTGGCACTCGCGGAACGCGCCGTGGCACTCGGCGTCGACCGCTCCCGCATCCTCATCGACCCCGCCCACGACTTCGGGAAAACCACCCGCCACTCGCTGGAAGTCACCCGCCGGCTCAACGAGATGACCGCGACCGGATGGCCGGTGCTGGTGTCCCTGTCGAACAAAGACTTCGTCGGGGAAACCCTCGACCTGCCCGTCGAGGAGCGCCTGGTAGGCACGCTGGCAGCAACCGCCGTGTGCGCCTGGCACGGTGCCCGCGTCTACCGGGTCCACCAGGTGGTCGAGACCCGCCAGGTGCTGGACATGGTCAGCAGTATCAAAGGACTCCGCGCCCCCTCCCGGGCTGTGCGCGGACTTGCGTAGGGAAGACGATCAGGTGATCACAGCCGCAGCGGTCTGTCCGCATCCTCCGTTGCTTCTGCGTGAACTCACCGGGCAGCACGACGCAGCCGCTGAACTGCGCGCAGCGTGCCGCACCGCGGTCGACCGGGTCCTGCACGGCGCCGAACACGTCGCCCTCATCGGCGGGGCACCCGCCGTCCCTGGCACGACCCGCCCCGACCTGGCGGGCGGACTGCCGTGGAGCCTGCGTGTAGGCCTCCGCCTCCTAGACGACGCCCAGTGGACCGGGCCAGTAGAACTGCACCCGGTCGCGGACACCACCCCCACCGAGGAATGCCTGCGCCGCGGCCAAGACCTCGCAGCCTCCTCCCGACCCACAGCCCTGCTCGTGCTAGGGGACGGCAGCGCACGGCGCAGCCCCAAAGCCCCCGGCCACTTTGACGAGCGCGCCCACCCGTTCGACGCCGGCCTCGTCACGGCCCTCCGCAGCGGTGACGCCCAGCAACTGGCTGCACTCGACGCTGACCTGGCCCGCGACCTCCTCGCGGAAGGCCGGGCCGCCTGGCAGGTGCTTGCCGGGGCCGCCGCCGCACAGCACACCCCACCGCGCGTTGAGGTGCACTACGCCGACGACCCGTACGGGGTGATGTACGTGGTCGCTGAATGGCGCTGGTAACACCGAGAACAAGAGAGGCAAGCCGTCGTGCGCATCCTGCTGAACGAGGTGGACCCTGCCGTCGCCCAGCCCGGCCAGGACCTCACCGAGGCGGAACTCGCCGCCCTGTACGCGTACCCGGAGGAGACCGTGGCAGAGCGGCCGTGGGTGCGCGCCAACTTCGTAACCACCCTGGACGGCGCGGTCACCGGGGACGACGGCCGCTCCGGGTCGATCAACACCGGCGCGGACCGGATCCTCTTCTCCCTCATCCGCGCCCTGTCCGATGTGATCGTCGCCGGCGCAGGAACCGTGCGCACCGAAGAGTACCAGCGGGCCCGGACCGCGGCGCGGTGGCGTGCCGTACGCCGCGCCGGGCAACGCCCCCACCCGGTGATCGCGGTGGTCAGCCGTTCTGCGAACCTCCCGCCGTCGCTCCTCGAACACCAGGAGGACGCCGGCGAAGTCATGCTGCTCACCTGCCGTGCCGCGGACTCCGCTGCCCTGGACGAGGTCCGCCAGGCGCTGGGCGACGACCGGGTCCTCGTGCTCGGAGAGGACCGCGTCGACCTCCGTGCCGCACTGGACGCGCTCGCCCAGCAGGGCCTGCGCCGGGTCTTGTGCGAAGGCGGACCGCACCTGATGCACGACCTGGTCGACGCCGACCTGGTGGACGAGCTGTGCCTGACGCTCGCACCCCGCATCGTGGCTGGCGACCGGCTGAGACTACTTGCCGGTAAGCCGCTCGAACGGACGTTTGTTCCCAGACTGCTGGTGGAATCGGACGGCACGCTCGCCGGACGCTGGCTCCGCGGAGTGTAGGCGCTCGCCTCGCCCGCGAAAACCAGCTGCCCAGGAAACGACCAGCGCTAAAGCCGTCCGCAGAGAAAACATCCGTCTTCAAACCCCAGGCATTACCTCCCACCTTCGCTCACACAGAACGAAACAAATCGGCCTAGCCCCACGTGCGCGGGGAGCATGGATGGACCCGTTCGAGAAAAGAAACGCCCCGCGGTCCATCCCCACGTGCGTGGGGCTCACGATCGACTCGAGGTGATCACGGAGACTGACACTCGGTCCATCCCCACGTGCGTGGGGCTCACGCGCGTGTTGTGTGGCGCGACACGGAGGCTCGCGGTCCATCCCCACGTGCGTGGGGCTCACACCTGCTGGTCGCAACGTCTGACCGCACGTCTGGGTCCATCCCCACGTGCGTGGGGCTCACCCATCCCCGGCATGACCTACCACGTCATGCCACGGTCCATCCCCCACGTGCGTGGGGCTCACGGGTGATCCGCATCCACGCAGGCCAAGGACGGCGGTCCATCCCCACGTGCGTGGGGCTCACTTGATTGCGTCCCGGTAGTTCTCGATGATCTGCGGTCCATCCCCACGTGCGTGGGGCTCACAACCTCGATCAGCCACTGCGCTGCCTCACCGGTGGTCCATCCCCACGTGCGTGGGGCTCACTCATGTACTGGGATGAGATCAAGGCCGCAGCGTCGGTCCATCCCCACGTGCGTGGGGCTCACTTGATTGCGTCCCGGTAGTTCTCGATGATCTGCGGTCCATCCCCACGTGCGTGGGGCTCACGGTGTGGAACCACGCGATCGACGGGAGCCCGATCGGTCCATCCCCACGTGCGTGGGGCTCACGTCGACAGAGTCCGCGGTTGGGACACGCTCGGCGGTCCATCCCCACGTGCGTGGGGCTCACGCCGGTGCGTGCGTGACCTGGCTGTCCTGGCGGGGTCCATCCCCACGTGCGTGGGGCTCACAATGGTGCCTCCGGACGCACCACAGACAGTGCAGGTCCATCCCCACGTGCGTGGGGCTCACGTTCCTGCAGGGTCGCGAGTGCGGCCCGGGTCTGGTCCATCCCCACGTGCGTGGGGCTCACGCATGCCGGACCAAGTCCATCCCCACCACGGACGGTCCATCCCCACGTGCGTGGGGCTCACCGACGCGTTCCCATGTGGTCACCGAAGTTCGTCGGTCCATCCCCACGTGCGTGGGGCTCACAGGAGGTCGTCCAGGATGTGGAGCGCGGCATCCGGTCCATCCCCACGTGCGTGGGGCTCACGCCTCCTGGTAGTTGGGGGCAACCATGGCGTCCGGTCCATCCCCACGTGCGTGGGGCTCACAACCAGCCGCGACCATGCGGCCGGGGCGCTCAGGGTCCATCCCCACGTGCGTGGGGCTCACGACCGGATTCGCGCGCTGGTCACGGTTCACACCGGTCCATCCCCACGTGCGTGGGGCTCACTCCGCCTTCTTGGTGGTGGGTGGCCCGTAGAACGGTCCATCCCCACGTGCGTGGGGCTCACCCTGAGAGAAGGGCGCTCCGATGCAACAGGTCAGGTCCATCCCCACGTGCGTGGGGCTCACGCCCACGGAGATAGGCCGCGGCCTCCTCCGCCAGGTCCATCCCCACGTGCGTGGGGCTCACGAGGTCAACGGCATCCCCGTCGTGGAGGAAGTGGGTCCATCCCCACGTGCGTGGGGCTCACATGAGGTGAAACGCAGCCGTAGCGGCCCTGGGAGGTCCATCCCCACGTGCGTGGGGCTCACAGAGAAAGCCCTCCAGACATGCGTCTGAAGGGCGGTCCATCCCCACGTGCGTGGGGCTCACGCGGAGTCAGGTTGATGATGCGCATAAGGAGCCTTTCGTTGCAGTTTGTCGGCGCTCGCCGCCTGGTGTGGCGGACTTGGTCTTGCCTGACTCCCAGTATGCCAAGCCGATTGGGCATATGCAACCCGGCACGGTCGTTTTGGCCTAGAGGGGTTATCATGGCGGCATGAGAAGACCACGACCAACCACACTCACCGAGGAAGCCCGTCGGACCCTCGACGCCGCATACCAACAGCTGGAAAAAGCCGAACTGCAGGTGGCAGAGGCGCGCCGCCACCTAGGAGCCACCATCCGACGCCTGCGCAACGCCGGCGTTGCTCAGGCCGACATGGCGCGCCACCTAGGCCGCAGCAGAGAACTGCTGCGGTTGTGGGAACAGGCCGCTGACAGATAGACGAGACAAGCAGGGCCCGCCGAGCGCGGGCCCTCCTGCGGTCCATCCCCACGTGCGTGGGGCTCACGAGGAAGCGGCTGACCTCGTCGACCTCGACCAGGGTCCATCCCCACGTGCGTGGGGCTCACTCGTCGACGAGCCACTCCGGAGAACCAGCGCCCGGTCCATCCCCACGTGCGTGGGGCTCACTGCTGAGGACTCCCCCTCCCCCCAGCAGGACGAGGTCCATCCCCACGTGCGTGGGGCTCACTGCTGCCCGCGAACGGGGTCACATCAGATGCGCGGTCCATCCCCACGTGCGTGGGGCTCACGGCCGGGACAGAACCGGAACAGTCGACGGGTGAGGTCCATCCCCACGTGCGTGGGGCTCACTCGTCGCCCTCAACGTCGACCGTATCCGTGCGCGGTCCATCCCCACGTGCGTGGGGCTCACTACGCGGGGACGGGCTCACGGTCAACGACGAGCGGTCCATCCCCACGTGCGTGGGGCTCACTGTGTGGCACGCGGTGGAATGGTGTTCCGTGGCGGTCCATCCCCACGTGCGTGGGGCTCACGGCCCGGGTGCGGCGGAGATAGTCCGCGTAAGCGGTCCATCCCCACGTGCGTGGGGCTCACTCGACGACGACGACGAATGGTTTGAATCCCTGTGGTCCATCCCCACGTGCGTGGGGCTCACGGACCCGCCGATGATCCGCCGTCGCCGAAACCGGGTCCATCCCCACGTGCGTGGGGCTCACTCCGGAGACACCGCGAACTGTGCGGGAATAAACGGTCCATCCCCACGTGCGTGGGGCTCACAGAAGATGACCTGCAATTTTGCGAGGCGTTATCTCCTCGTTATCTGGATTGTGGGCAGCTTCGCTGCACACAACACTCTAGACCGTTTTCCCGAGCATCGTCCCCTCAATGGTGACATGAGGGCCGCCTGAATAACCGGGCCACACCACATGACTCCGCGGCCCCACCGTCAACCCGAACCCCGACACTTCTGGACAGCCATGCTGGACCCACCAGGCATGAGCCTGTTCGAACTTCTTCCACAGCCCGCAAGGACTTCCCCGCGCGATCCGCTCCAAGCAGACGCGTGTCCATGAGGGGGAGGGCCGACAGCCACACTGCCATACCACTCGCAGTAATCCGCGGTACGTACCGCCAGTGCGGATTGACGGCGCCGACGACTGTCTTCCTTGCCATGGGGCAGGTACGAGCGTCGTCAGCGAACTCGAAGAGAGCCGTCGGCCACGTCATGTGGGGGGGATATAGGCAATGGCTCCTTGAGGTGAAGTCATTTCTTGTTTTGGGGAAACATTCCTGTCGAATTTAAAACTGACAACAGTAGCGGCGTGTGTTGTTGCTGGTACGTGCCTAGTGGCAACGGTCGAAGCCCGGCGTAAAGAACAAATATTTGTTGACGCTGCCCGCCGAGTCTTACTCCATGGATTTCTGGGACGGGAGCGCGTCAGTTGCAGTATCAATGGGCTTTCGGTCTGTCGCTTTTTGTGCGGGGCGTGTCGACCAACGTCTTTGAACAAAGGTTTGTTTTACGGGGGGTAGGGAGTGGAAAGCACCGAACACCTCTGCCGAGGCACTCAGCGGGGAAGCGAGCCGGAACCCCGAGACACCTGAGGAGACAGCGTGACTGCACACGGCACACCAGACCACCAACCACTGCGCATCGTCACCGTCGTCGGCAGCCCCAGGGCTGGTTCCCGCACTCGCCTCGCCGCGGAAAGCCTTGCCAACGCGCTTGCTACCACCCTTGCAGAGAGCGGAACACCTGCGGAGACCGCGCCAACCATCGACCTGGCGGAATTGGCGTCAGGCCTCCTGGTTCCCTGGTCGCTGTCCGCGGAGGCTGCTGAAGCGGTGGCGACCGTGCAATCGTCCACCATCCTCCTGCTCGCCACCCCCACCTTCAAGGGGAGCATCACGGGCATCCTCAAACTCCTGCTCGACACCATCCCCTCCGGTGGCTTGGAGGGAGTGGTGGCGATTCCGGTGGCCATCGCGGGCGCACCCGCCCACCGCCACTTGGCAGAGATCGCCCTCCGCCCGATCCTCGCTGAACTCGGCGCTGCGACCCCAGTGCCGTCCTTCCTGCTCCTCGAGGAAGAACTAGGCGACGTGCAGTCCGCGGCGGACGACTACGCGACCGCCCACGCGCCAGTGGCCGCTGCGGTCGCACAGGCGCTGGCTGTGCGCCGAAAAGAGTGACCGCAGCCGCACGACACCACCCCGTAGCGGTGCGGTCCCAGCGTCCTCACGCAACAGACCACCAGCATCCCTGTTCCCTGTGCCCGCTGTGACGCCGACAGCGGGCACACCATTGTCCTCGGGAAAACCAGGCGTTCCCGCACTCCAACACAGTCCGCACCTAGGCATGCCGCTCCCGCTTCGCCTTCGAACCGCCATCCAACATCGTCTGCGCATGGCATCCCCGCGCTGACGGTTTTGTGCTGCCGCCAATCCCGGCGTGTCGGAAGCCACCGTGTCACAATCGGCCACAACCCGGGGAAAGACCCCTAAGGCCCGTCCTCACCTGCGAGGATGAAAAAAGCCTCATCTCTGTTTCATGGTGGTTCAAGGCATGCGCACCACGATAGGCAGACATGAAAGCCATATACCGAGGTGTCCTCCTCGCGTGTTTTTCCTTCATCGTGGTGTGGGCTGTGATTGCGGCCTTGCTGTGGCTGAGATCCAGTGCCGAACCACCGCCGCAACCACCCGGCCAGGTTGTCGTGGGCGAATCCGCGCCCTCCCGCAGTGTCTCGCCCGCCCCGGAACCGTCGCCGCCACAGTCAGTGGAAGCAACCAAGGACGACGTGGTAGCACCTCCCCCCGCCGTCACCGATGACGACGATGACGACGATGATGATGACGACGGCGACGACGATGACGACTGAACCCGCCCAGCCGCGCCGCCCATTCCGCATCCCCGCCCGGGTGCGGATCATGGCGTGGGTCGTCCTCCTGATGGCCGCGGTGCTGGTCTTGGTGAACTTCATCGTCTGGCAAACCCTGGAAACCGAGGTCAGCGAACGGGTTGACCGGGCACTCGACCAGGAGATCGCCGAGTTCGAAGAGTTCGCTGCCGCAGGCGTGGACCCCCGCACCGGCGCAAGCTTTACTGACCTCGACACCCTGTTCCGCGCCCACTTGAGCCGCCAATACCCCGACCGGCACGAGATCATCTTCGGCTACGTCGACGACGTCCCCGATGCCACCGTGCCTACCGGTCGTGTCCGTCAAGGACAAGAGCCCCTCTTCGACGTCTCCGCGGACCCGGCTGCTTTGGCCGACATCCTCACCGCACCCACGGGGCGCGGCACCGTGGACACCCCTGAAGGTGCGCTGCGCTGGGCCAAAATCCGCGTCAGCCCGCCCGAGGGGGTGGACGCACCCGAAGGATGGTTTGTCACCGGCTACTTCGTCGACGCCGACCGGGAAGAGGTCCACCGGTTCCTGCGTCTCCTCCTGCTGGTCAGTGCAGCCGGGCTTGTTGCTGCGGGCAGCGCCGCCTGGTGGGTTGCTGGACGCATCCTCGCCCCGGTGCGTCTCATCCGCCAAACCGCCGCGCAGATCACTGAAGAAGACCTCACCCGCCGGATCGACGTCACCGGCAACGACGACATCACCGCGCTCGCTGAACAGTTCAACGCCATGCTCGACCGGCTAGAGGAAGCGTTCTCCACCCAGCGGCGCTTCGTGGACGACGCCAGCCACGAACTCCGCACCCCTATCACCATCGTGCGCGGCCACCTGGAACTGATGGGGGACGATCCGGACGAGCGCCGCGAAGTCGTGCGGCTGGTCACCGACGAACTGGACCGCATGGCCCGCATCGTGGAAGACCTCCTCGTGCTTGCTCAAGCGCAACGCCCCGACTTCCTCCGCGTGGAAGACGTTTCTCTCGCCGAGTTGACCAGTGACATCGACGCTAAAGTGCGTGCCCTGGGCGACCGGGACTGGCGGCTCGACGAGATCGGGGAAGGCATCATCCGTGTCGACCCGCAGCGCATCACCCAAGCCATGGTGCAGCTCGCCAGTAATGCGGTCCGCCACAGCAGCTCGGGGGACACGATCGTCCTCGGCTCTTCCCTGACCGACGACGGCGGCCGCCGGACCGTCCGCCTGTGGGTTCGCGACTTCGGCCCCGGTATCGCCCCCGAAGACCAGGAGCGCATCTTCGAACGGTTCGCCCGCGCCGGCAGTCCGCGCGCTCACCGTCCCGGCGCCGGGTTGGGGCTCGCTATCGTCCGCGCGATCGCGGAAGCCCACCGCGGCACAGTCCACCTGGACTCGGCGCTGGGACGCGGCTCGACGTTCACCCTCATCCTCCCCGTGGATGAAAGGAGCACGGGCATATGGCACGCATCCTGATCGTCGAAGATGAAGACCGCATCGCCTCGTTCGTCCGCAAAGGGTTGAACGCGAACGGGTTCACCAGCACCGTGGTGGACCGCGCGGGCGCCGCCATCGACTATGCGCTCACCGGCAATTTCGACCTCATGGTTCTTGACCTGGGCCTGCCGGACGCTGACGGGTTCACGGTGCTGCGCCGGCTGCGTGAGGAAGGCAGCCGGCTGCCGATCATCATCCTCACTGCTCGCGACAGTGTGCGGGACACGGTGACCGGTCTGGAAACCGGTGCCGACGACTACATGACTAAACCGTTCCGCTTCGAAGAACTCCTTGCCCGTATCCGGTTGCGTATGCGGAGCGCGCACAACGCGGAAACAACCGTGCTCCACGCCGGTGACCTCGCCCTTGATCTGCGCACCCGCCGCGCCTCCACCCCTGAGGCCACTGTCGACTTGACGGCCCGCGAGTTCGCCCTGTTGGAACTGTTCCTCCGCCACCCAGGCCAGGTGCTGTCCCGCCAGCAGATTCTCTCCCACGTGTGGGGCTACGACTACGACCCCGGCTCCAACGTGGTCGACGTGTTCATCCGCGCGTTGCGGAAGAAGATCGGCGCCCACCGGATCGAAACCCTCCGCGGCATGGGATACCGGCTTGGCGGTTGATGAAAAACTCCTCATCAACCGCTCATGATCAATTCACGGCGGGTGCTCAGCATCGGAGCCATGAACATCTGGTTTGCGCTCGCTGTCGACTTGGTGGCCGTCGTCTTGCTCAGCTATGGCCTCTACTTTCGCCGTCACGGACGCCGGGATCTGCTGTTCGCTTTCATCGCCCTCAATGTGGGAGTGTTTGCGGCGATGGCGGCGATGATGACCGTCGGAGTGGGCCTTGCGGTGGGCTTTGGACTGTTCGGGGTGCTGTCGATCATCCGGTTGCGGTCGGACGCGGTCACCCAGACCGAGGTTGCCTACTACTTCACCGCGCTTGCGTTGGGACTGGTCGGCGCGCTGGGCCGGGAAATCCCCGTGATGGCAGTGAGCCTCACTGTTGTCCTGTTGGTCGCGGTGTTTGTTGCCGACCATCCGCGGATGCTGGCCCGCACCCGCAGGCAGACGGTCACTTTGGACGTGGTGCACCGCAACCCGGAGATGCTCCGCGCCGACTTGGAGCACCGCCTCGGCGGGAAAGTGAGCGCACTCACCGTCCTGGAAGTGGACTATGTCCGCGACCTCATGGTGGTGGACGTGCGGTTCCACGCCACCGGCTCCGAAGCGAAGCGGGAAACGTCCCGTCTGGTGGAAGAGGTGGCGCGGTGACGGCGGTGGCTGACGCGGCCGCGCTGCGTCCGCTGTCTCTTGCCGAGGTCAACGCTTTGGCGTCGCTGACTTTGCGCTCCTGCCGTAAATACGTGGTCCCTGCCCGGTTGCTGCCGGTTCTCGTCGGCCACCTGGCGCACGACTTCGGGGTGCTGTGCGAGGAGGGGCGTACCGCGTTCCGCTACTCTTCCACCTATTTCGACACGCCTGACCTGGTGACGTTCCGCCAGCACCGGCAGCAGCGGCGCCGCCGGTTCAAGATCCGCACCCGCAGCTACCTGGACTCGGGGCTGACCATGCTGGAAGTCAAGCTGAAAGGCGCCCGGGGGGTGACGGACAAGCGGCGCACCCCGCACGACGGGCGTCCGGACGAGTTGACGCCTGCCGCCGCCCGTTTTCTGGGCGAGGTGCTGTACGACTACGGGGCCGCAGTCCCGCGGCCCCTCACCGCTGTGGCGGTCACCGACTACCAGCGCACCACCCTGGTGGCGTTGTCCGGGACGGAACGCATTACCTGTGACACGGGGCTTGTGTGTTGGCATGCCGGGCAGGAGGTGCGGATGCGGGACGACGTGGTCTTGCTGGAGGTGAAGACCCGCCGTGGGATCACCGCGACAGAACGGCTGCTGCACTGCCACGGGGTGCGCGCGGTGAGTTTCAGCAAGTATGCGGCGGCTATAGCCGTGGTCAACCCGGTGATGGGTGCCAACCGGTGGAGCCGGGTGCTGCGCTCGTGCTTTTCCGGTTATTAGCCTTCCGCCGGGGCGCCGCGGCAGAGGGCGGGGAAAGGCCGGGGTTAGCGGGAATCTGGGCGGGCCGCATTTAGGATGGCCTCATGGGAGCACTCGGAATTCCGGAACTCGCTGTCCTCGTCCTGATCATGGCGGTGCCGGCCGCTATTTTCCTGGCTGGTGTCGTGTTCACGGTCCGTATTGCCCGCCATGGCGCCCCGGCGGTTCTTGCCCGGGCCCGGCGCCGCCGCGACATCCGCTGACCTCTATCCGGTTGCGGGTTCAGCGTCGAACGCGGTGACGAGCTGCCGGATCGCGTCGACCAGTTCCAGCGGGCGGTCGAACATCAGGTGGTGGTAGCCGCCGGGGATTTCGAGGTAGGAGGAGGAAGGGCGCTGCGGGCCGCCTTTCACGAAAGCCGCCAGCCGTTCCCGGTCCTCTGCGGACACCACGCCGTGTTCGGCGATGATCACCCCGAACGGGCAGCGCACCCGGTCCATGCCCGCCCCCAGGTCCGCGGGGCGGTCCGCCTGCCCGTCCGCGAAGATCCGCGGGTCGAACTTGAACGTCCACCCGTCTCCCGTGTCGGTGACACTGTGTTCGCCGACGTGGCGGACGAGACGCGGTTCGGCTGTCGGCTGTTCGGGAAGCGGCCGGAACCGGGCTACGGCCTCCTCCCGGGTGGCGTAGCGGCGGTGCCGCCCGTAGGTGCGGTGGGCGCTGCCGCCCCGGTGGTGGAGCGGTGCGTCGACCGCGATCGCTCCTGCCAGGTCAGCGTCTGGCTGCTGGGCGGCGAACATGGTCACCATGCCGCCCATGGAATGGCCGATGAGCACGGGCCGGGTAGTGGACGCTACCGCGTGGGCCACGGCGAGCGCTTCGTGTGCCCATAACGCGAAACGGTATTCGTCGCGGCGGCCGCTGTCGCCGTGGCCGGACAAGTCCACGGCGACCACCCGGTGGGTGTCGGCAAGCAGTGGGGCGGTGAAACTCCACCACCATGCGTGTGCGGCGCCGCCGTGCAGGAAAACCAGCGGCTGCCGGTCCGGGTCGCCCCACGACAGCCAGGAAATGTCACAGCCCGCTACCCGAGTGCTTCCCTTGTCGGGTTGCCTTGTGAGCGCCTCGGCCACCGGTCCCGGAAGCTCCGACATTGCCACCCCTGTTGCGGTCCATCCGTGTAGGCCCGCTGTCTGGATCTCCCACGCCACGGGAATCCGAACAGCGTTCGGATGAAACGATAGCCATTGGCGTTTCCGGGACGCACAGCGCCTCGGCAGATGACAGGGGCGGCCCTGCCGCGGGGACATCCGCACCCGGATGTCCCACGGCGCAGACCAGGCGGCCGCAGCAGCTTAGGAGAGGAGCTCGCGGCGCAGCTGCCGCAGGGTCTGCGACAGCAGGCGGGACACGTGCATCTGGGACAGGCCCACGTCAGCAGCGATCTCGCTCTGTGTTTTATTGCCGAAGAACCGCAGCAGGATCACGCGGCGTTCCCGCTCCGGCAGTCGGTCCAACGCGTCTTTCAGCGACGTCTTGTCGACCACGGTCTCCAAGTCGCCGTCGGCCACCCCCAGCGTGTCGCCGAGCGCGGACTCGTCCTCGGTGTCACCGAACGGCGTATCCAAGGAGAGCGCACTGTAGGCCGAGGACGCGTCGATCAGTTCGATCGCGGACTCGAGGTCCATTTCCAAAGCGTCCGCGATCTCCCGGGTGGTGGGAGTGCGTCCGTGTTTCTGGGTGAACTCGGCGATCACCCGGTTGAGTTCGCTGCGCCGCTCCTGGTGTACGCGCGGCACGCGCACCGCCCACGTCGTGTCCCGGAAGTGCCGTTTCAACTCGCCGGTGACCATGGGCAGCAGGTAGGCGACAAACGGTTTGCCATAGGACGGGTCGAAGCCTTTGATGGCTTTCATCAGGCCGAGCATGCCGACCTGGTAGAGGTCGTCCATGGGTTCGCCGCGGTTGCGGTAGCGGCGCGCCTCACGGCGGACGAGCGGCATGTACAGCCGTACCAGTTCGTCACGGATCCGCGCACTGGTCTCCTCATCGTCCTGATGGTCGGCCAGTGCGGCCAACAGCCGCTCCGCCTGTCCAGTGGGGCGGGACTGGGGCGCAGGGGGTCGAACCACCCCACCGCGCCGGTGGGCGGGGCTACGGCGGCGTGCCGTTGTGCTGTTGGTGGTCATGTCGACCTCCTCATCGCGGGCTTGGTTCAGCAGGACCGCTCCGACGGCGGCCCCGGTGAGAGGGCCGGTGCCGCTGTCCTCCCGATGAGGCACAGCCTCGGCGGAGCGGACAAGACCGCCTTATCCGTACCTGTCACTCGCCATGCCCCCAGCATCAGGTCACAAACACATCACAAGGACAAGTCTGGTGAAGTGGGAGATATCGCCCGTAACGGAAGGCGGAATCCCGGTGTCTGCGCTGCTCACCACGGCACTCCACCCCGCTTGAGGCGTGCCGTGACAACCGTCACCCCACGGCCAAGCCCACGGCGAGCACCGGTGCGCAGCGAAGAAAACACGATGCGGCCCGCCCGCCGACGGCCGCCGCAGGTCACAGGTAGCCGAGCCGACTCAACTCGGGGCGGGCCGTCGCCACCACGTCGGCGCGCTGCTGGGAGTCCAACCGGGTCCGCCACGACCCGGTGCCGTCATCGTCCGTGCGTACCAGCGCCACGGCCGACACCCGCGCGTCCACAAACTCCGACAAGCGTTGGGCGACCTCGATCTCTTTGCCAGGAATCTCCTCGTAGCGCACGGTCATCAACCGGTCCGTGGACAGTTCCGCGCGCAGCCGAGCCGACAACCGCACCGCGCTGCGCCACCGCAGCGCACACTTGGCCGCCAACGACAGGTTCGGATACTCCTCCCGCTCCTCCTCCGTCTCCACCCCAAAAAACGGGTGGGGGAACTCCTCGTCCACGTTGGCGATTCCGGGACGAAGCCACGCAAGCTGACTCTCATCGTCCAACATGTCCGCGACCACGTCCCGCCCGTCCCGGATCACCTGGATGAACACGGCATCGCTGAACGCCCGCGCCAGTGCGGTGGCGCTGTACAGCAGGTCCGGGCCCGCATCCCCGTAACGGTGGGCTTCCGCGGCATGCCGGCACGGCTCCACCGCCTCCCGCGGGGACACCGCCAACCCGCGGCAGCGGACACACGTGGCGGGGGTGAGAATCCACGACTCCGCCAACGCGTCCCGCAGCAAGACAGCCGTCCCCGACTCTCGGGTATGCACCATCGACGGCTGCCGCGCCACGGCATGCACCGCCTCCATCACCGTGGGATGGCCCCCGCCCACGTAAAACCCGGGAACACTGCGCAACGCGCGGGCAATGAGATCCACCCCGGAGTGGGGTGCGCCCAACACGAAGACGGGACGCTGAATCTTCGTCCCGTTGACCATGAGAATGTGCGGCGGCTGTTTCATATGGGGCCTGATTTTGTCATGTTTGGGATGTTTGGCGGAGCGGTGTCCCCAAGCAGCCCACTGTGGCACGAGCACGGCCTGGCCGCGACTAGGGTGGGATCGGCATACCCGCACCAGACCATCACCGGGCCTCGGTTTGACCCCCAGCCGAGGCCACCGAACCGCGCGGTCCCACTCGACACGAAGGGGAAAGCCGTGGCTGCCACCGTGAACATCAGCGACGTCGGACAATGGCTCGCCGAAAGCGAGCGGACGACGGTGCTCACCGGGGCCGGGATCTCCACTGCCTCAGGCATCCCCGACTTCCGGGGACCTCAAGGCCTGTGGACCCGCAACCCGGGGGCCGCCGCCATGTTCGACATCGACATCTACCGCTCCGACGTCAACGTGCGGCGCGAAGTATGGCGGATGCGCCGCGACAGTCCCGCACTCACCGCGGAACCCAACGACGCCCACCGGGCCCTCGTCGACCTGGACCGGACCGGGCGGCTGCTCGCCGTCATCACCCAGAACATCGACGGCCTGCACCAGAAAGCCGGGCTAGCCCCCGAACGCGTCCTCGAAGTGCATGGCACCATCCACGAAGTGGAATGCCTGTCGTGCGGCCGGCGCGTCCCCACCCCCGACGTGCTCGCCCGCCTCGACGAAGAATCCGACCCCCGCTGCCTCGCCTGCGGCGGCATCCAGAAAGCCGCCACGATCTCCTTCGGGCAGCGTCTCGACCCGGACGTGTTGGACGCCGCCATCACCGCTGCTAAAGACTGCGACCTGTTCCTCACCGTCGGCACCTCGCTCACCGTCCACCCGGTGGCGGGCCTGTGCGACATCGCCCGCGAACACGGCGCCCGACTCGTGATCATCAACGCCGAACCCACCCCCTACGACGAGGTGGCCGACGCTGTCCTCCGCGACCCCGTGGAAACCGTCCTCCCGGAGCTCGTCCAGCGAGCAGTATCCACCGCCTGACCTCGCCCCGGGCATGGTGACGGCCCCGGGAAGCGGCTTCCCGGAGCCGTCACCACGCCCGCGACCTACAGGTCGACGTCGAAGAGGATCTCCAAGGTTTCCTCAACGATCTCCTCGGTGTCGCCTTCGACCACGGCTTCAGCGAGCTCGAACACGTCCTCGGGGTCCACGGCATCCTCTTTCTCGGCGATCCCACACAGTGACGTATCAGAAATAGCAGCGGCCGCTCCCACGCCACTACCGTCCGGAAGAACTATTTCCCCACGCTCACCGACCGTGACCGGGATGGGACTCGGGTCACCAGCGGCCCGCCAGCACGTCACGGATCGCCGTCACATGCTCGTTGTGCTCCTCCGCCAACCGGCGCACCGACGCCCGCGCACTCCGTGCCACCCCCACCGGGCGTACATACCGGGCCACGAGCGGCACCAGACGCGCTCCCAACCGGTGGGTGTGCCCCCGCAACTGCCGTAGCAGGAACACGATGAACCGCAGCCGGTTATCAGAATCCAGCATGGCCGCCAAAGAGAACGCCCGATCGTAGTAGGACACCAAGTCCTCGTCCGACGTCTCCGCCGCGGTGAACGCCAACGCCAGCACCGCGTACGCGTCCGACACCTCCCCGGCAGCACGGGCCGTCACATCCCCGCCGAACAAACGGATCAGCGGGGACAAGGCGTGCAGCAACTGCTGGGTGCCGCTGTCCGCCAGCAGCGCCGCATCCCGCGCCACCTCACCCAGATAGGTCTGCGCCCCCGGATCCGGGTCAAGCGGCAGCCCTTCACAGGGGTAGACGACCAGCCCGCCACGGCTGTCCTCGTGCACGCGCAGCGACTCCGCCAGACTGGCCCACTGCTCCGGCGGCAACTGGGACCGCCACAGGTGCGCCAGCGACCGCCACCGCCGCACCGCGCCCGCCCCGAACAGCTCCCGCAGCGGCACCGCCCCGCCGTGCACCCCCATGAGCACCAGCAGCAGGTTCGCGGTGTAGATCGCGTCCCGGCATGCCGCCCCCAACTCAACAGGACGGTAGCCGCCGTAGTGCGCCTCCCGCCGGTGCCGTCCCGCCTCCCGCAACAGCTCAGCCAAGACCAGCCGCAGCTCGTCACGGACATGCGGGGCCAGCAACCGCAACCGGTCCGCAAGGAACCGGAGCACCTCCCCGGACACGGACAGCGGCGTAAATGACAGCAGGGCGTACAGGAACGAGTCGTCCACCGGCGCGGGACGGATCGACCGCAACTCCCGCATCCGCGCCTCAGCCAGCTCCGCCAGCTCTTCAGCGACGAGCCGCGCCACCAGGTAGTCGCCGAGCACCGGGTCGGTGAACGCCAACCCGGTCGGCGCCCCCTCCGCCGGAGGAGTCTCCCCTACACACGGCAACCGCAGCGGATCCAACGGCCGCGCATAGTGGGGCGGCCACCGCACCAGCGCGTCCCGGTCCGCGGCCACCGTCGCCCCGTCCACCACCTCACCGCCCCGGTGGAACAGCGACAATGCGAGCAACGACGCGGTGAGCAGTGCCTGTTCGATCCGCCCCGACCGGACTTCCGGGTCGCTTTCCGCTTCCGCGGGCCGCTCGGTCGCCACCGGATCCGCCCGGTCCGTGGAGTCGGCGAGCATACGCAGCCACCGCTCATACAACGCGGTTTCGCGCAGCGGCGCATTCACCCGGCGCAACGCGTTACCCACCCCGTCGTAGAGGGCCAACATCAGCAGGAACAGGGGACGCCGCGCCAACGGGAAGTGCGCCTCCACCGTCTCCCAGTCCAAAGACGCCACCCCGTGGTGGTGGAAGTAGCTGGAGTTCACCCGATTCCAGATCGACAACCAGGTGGCGAGCTGCGCGTCAGTGAAATCCTCCAACCGCAGCACCACGCTCCCCAACGGGAACCGCATCCGTGCCGCCGTCGAGTCACGGCAGGTCACCACCACCGCCACCGGGTCCGGGCCCGCGGCACGCTCCCGCTGGAACCGCGTCACACCGGCCAACAGGTCGCTGCGGGACGCCAACGACCGGGTGGTGACCTCCTCCAACCCGTCGAGGATCAGCACCGGCAGCGCATCACAGTTGCCGCCCCCGGCCGCCGCCAACGCTTCAGCGAACCGGTCCGCCAGCACCCGGTCGTACCCGTCGGCGGGCAGGTTGCGGCCGCTGACCCGCACCGCCGTGAAATCGCTGTCGGGCAGCCGCGCCGCCAGCACCGACGCCAACGCGGACTTCCCGGACCCCGGCGGCCCCACCACGATGAGCGGATGGGTGAGAGCCCGGGGGGACGTGACATACCCGAGCAGGAATTCCGCGAGATCGTCGCGGACTTCGGTGTGCTCCTCCCACCACGCCGCATCGTGGGGACGCGCGTGCGCGGTGATCTCAGTGACCCGGAAACACGGGTTGATGTAGGAGATGGACAGCGGGGGGATATGGGTGCCGCCCGTGTGCCGGACCGGCGGCACGTTGAGCCGCTCCTCGTGGGCGCGGGCCAGTGCGCCCCGCACCGCGCTCGGCACCCGCCCCGTGCTGATCGACTGCAACCGGTGCTGCAACCGGGACAGCCCCATAGGCACGTCCGTCACCGATGTGCGAGCCCGGACCATCGACAAGCTCGCCCACGCCCCGAACTCGGGGAAGCTCGCAGCGAGCTTGTCCCGCAGTTCTTCATAGCGGCGCACACACCGGTCTGCGAGCGAAGCACCGAGCCGTTCCGTAATCGCTCTGCGCTGCGACTCGTCGAGCTCCTCCCACAGCGGCATGCCGCGCAGCACCGACGGCAACTGTTTGCAGCGGCGCAGGTAGAAGCGGCGCACCCGGGCCCGCCCGTCGGCGGTGCTGCGCTGCGGGCGGGGGAGCGGCGGCGCGGACGCCACCAGCAGCGCCACGAACTCGCCGAGCCGTTTGCGGTCCGCTACGCCTGCGGCAGCGTCGTCCAGCCCGTTGTCCAACCGGAACGGGAGTTCTGTGTCGTCGAGGGATTCGAAGAACGCGGTGACGACGATAGCGCTGTGCGCGGCGGCAATGTAGCGGGTGCGCTCCACCCGGGTGAGCAGGTGGGCTTCCCGGTCCAAGCGGTTGAGTGCCTGGTGGGTGAACCCTACGAGTTCGGTGCGCGCGGCGAGAAGGTCAGTGGCTTCGTCAGCAACAAGTTGGTCGATCAACTCGACCACGTCCGGATCGTCGGCACCCAAAAGCCGGATCGCATCGCAGTATCGGACGGGTTCGCGCAATGCCACCACCGAAGTTCGCCAAAGTGCCCGGCACCGCAGAACGGCTGCCGGCAGCAGGCTACCGAGTCCCGGCAACCATCATGGCCCTCCATAGGGGCCGCCCGGGGCTTTTTAGGATTTTTCGTGATAACGGAACGGGTACGAGACGGTGAAGAGCTATTGCGAGCGTCGTTGCAATAGCGTTTTCGGATATCGCTACTAGCTAGTAGCAAGGTCTAAGACCCGGTCGATGACCGAAGGGTCGTTCAGATGAGGGCGGAGCGTCTCCAATACCGGCTCGAGGAGTTTCCGTTTGGGCATGACCTTTTCAACGCGGTGCAAGTGGGCCTCGATGATCACACGCAAGTTTTGGTAAACCTCCCGAAACACGGGATCTGTGGTCGCATCCTGTATGGCAGCGAGTTCTTCCCCAGCCTGGCGTAGGGCTGCCCATTCGTGGCGGCCTAGTACAAATCCCCTGCTGAGGGACCACTCCAAGATCCGCTGGTAGCGGAAGAGTCGGCTTGCAGCGGTCTCCGGGACCCCACAAGGGCCCAGCCGGAGTTCGAGGATGTCGCTGCTCGGCATCCACGAGACCGGAATAGGAAGGTGAGCGTCTTCAGCTTCTTCCTCGTCAGGATCCGAGTAGACAGCTTCCTCCATAGCCCAGGCCCAGGTTCCTATGGTGGATCCCCCATGCTCCAAATAGGGGCCCACCATGAGCACCAGGCGTGCCGACCACCCCTGCATGAGGAGGCTTACAGAGCGCAGCATGCGCGAAGTCTCATTGGGGTAGGGCACCGTGAGCCGGTACGGGTTAGTGATCTCCAACCGTCCGCTGGCGTTGACCCGCAGCTCGAAGCCCACGCATTCGCCGACATTCACGGGTGTCCGCTGTTCTCGGCAGAGCAAGGCACGCGGCGTCTCGTCCTCACCCCAGTGCCCCAGGTGACGCATCCGTACCGTGTCCAACAAGCCGTACCAGTCATCACCGGGCAGGGACCGCCACGTTCCGACCAGTTCTCGCCAGGGCAGCCAGGGAGGCCCGGAGTCAGGAAACAGTTCGGACAGGTCAATCTCGTCGGCGATGAGCACAAGCAGAGTGACGAGGTTAGCAGTGTAGGCAGCAAGACGGTGCGTGATGGTCGCCTTAAAGGGCTGGTAATCCCGCTTCGGGAAGGGACGCGGATAAGGAGCCTCCCGGAACATGTCCACCAACAGGGAGCGGTATGCGGCGCGTTCCCGGGCATCGGCGGCTTTCACAGCGAGCAGTTCCGCGGCAGATTCAACGATGGCTGCGCGTCCCGCGAGTGCGGCAAACGAGGTGAAGGCGTAGAAGAGGAAGTCGCTGTTCTCCGGGAGCGGGGCGCGCCTACGCGCGTAGTAGGCGCGGTCCTCGACCAAGCGGGCGAGTTCATTGACGACGGCCCGCGCGACCAGGTGCTCCCCGAACGTGGCGTGGAGGAACTCGTAGACGCTGCGAGTATCTCCCTGTTGAATGGCGCGTGCTTCGTGTACGAAGAAGAACCGGCCCAGGACTTGATGAGACGTCGTGATATGACCGCTTAATCCAGTTTCTTCGGCATGGACCCCGGCTCCGGGAAACAGTGCTGCCAGGTCGGCTTCCAATTGCTCGGCACTCACCCACTGCTGGTGGCGAGCGAACATTGCGATGGCCACGACTTCGAGGCTGCGCAGTTCATCTTCGACAGCCTGAGCCAACTCCTCTCCGTACAGGTGAGGATGGTGTTTGCGGACCTCGCGTTCCGCAAATGAAGTCAGGAGCTTCTCATAGAGGCCTGCCCGACCTAGGTCGGCAGTCTCCCGCTGGAGTGCGTTCGCATCGGCGTCGAAGATCAGCAGCATGAAGAGCAGCAGCGGCTGCTCCGCAAGGTCTCGGTAGCGCAGCAGACTGTCGGCAGTGATCGGGTGCAAGCCCCGCTCGGCTAGCGCGGCAGTATTGGCCCGATTCCAGACGTCTGTCAGATGGGCGATCTGCGCGTCGGTGAACGGCTCCAGACGAATCACCGGTATCCCGAAGGGGAAGCGGGTGCGTTCAGCTACCACGGTTCGGCTAGTGACGATCACAGCAACGGGACGACCCAGGTCGGCTTGGTGCTCCTGGAAGCGTTGCACCTGTTCGAGGTAGTCGGACCGGTTGACCCCGGTGGCTTGGAGGAGTTCGTCGAAGCCGTCGAGGATCACCACGGGCAGCGCATCCTGGGCTTCGTCGGCCAGATCCCGCCATGAGGTGCGGGCGTGCAAGGTTGCGGAGATTCCCTCGTCGATCTGGGTGTGGATGGGAGCATCAGCGGGAACCGAGCGCAGTTCCACGCGCAACGGCAGGAAGTTCCCGAGCGGCAGCCGAGCAGCAAGCATCCGGGTGAGCTGTGACTTGCCTGCCCCGGGATGGCCGAGTAGAACGATCGGCCGCAGCAGGCATTCGCGCTGGGTGAGCAGCGACGCCAACAGGGGCTGCAAGTTGTCGTATCGGGTGGCTTCGTGCCACCACGCCTCAGACGAAGGGGTGGCGTTCTCGTCGGTGAATCGGAGAAGACCTCCCAGGTCCAGGTAGGCGTCGCGCACCGATGGCAGAACGACCCCATTGGGGGCTTCACTGGCGTCGAGTATTGGTTTGTCCAGTACCGCCTGGTAGAGGTTTTCCAGTTCGGTAAGTCGGCGTCGACTCCGGGATGTCGTCAGTTTCTGGAGTATTTGGGCTAGTTCATCCAGTCCGGTGCTGATTTCCGTAATCTGCTCCTGGGTTTTCTCATGAGCAGAAAAATTGGCCCACACCCCGAATTCCGGAACGTCCGCGGCGAGCTTTCGGTACAGCTCGATATGGCGGCGGCACGCTCGCGAAGGGAGTTCTTCCAGAGTCTCAGTGACGCGAGTGCGTTCAGCGTCGTCGAGACGATCCCACACCTCGAGTCCGCGGAGGAACAGAAGGAGGACGCCTGCGGCCTTACGGTAAGGCGTGGCCAGCTCAGGGCCGCCCGACGCTGGAGGCAGCGTCGGCGTGTCCTGCTCGATCCCGCGCAGCACATCGGAGAACAGGCGGTACTGCTCGTCCCGGGTGAAACGCAGGTCCCGCAGCGTGAACGGGCAATGGTGCTGCTCCAGGAGCTCCGCTAACGCGTTGAAGAACGCGGTGATCCGCAGGATCAGGTCAGCGGCGGCGACACGTTCGGTGCGGTCCCACCGGCTGACCCCGGTGAGTTTCTCCCGGATGCCGGTTATGGCGTTTTGGCCGTGTCGGATCAGGCGATCGTGCAACCCCAGCACGTCTGGGACACCCAGCGCGCTCAGGGTCCCTTTGGTGAGTGCTTCTCCTAATTCCCCGAGGGACGAGCCGTCTTCCCCGCCGAGGATCCGCAGGGCGTCGGCATAGGAGAGGGTTTTCTTCACTACGATGCTGCCTTCCGACGATGGCGTGGGAGGGGCTCTCTATTGTGGCGTTTCCGTGACGGTTGCCCAAATTCCATGATGGGCACAAGCTCATGCGGCTGCGTCCACTTTTGGAAGGAAATAGGAATGCGATCGGTGATCCGGGCAGTGACCTTCGACTGCGCTGATCCCTACGCGCTGGCCGAATTCTGGGCGGGAGCGCTGGGCGCCGTGATCGCTCCGGGGAGCAGGCCCGGTGATGCCCGGGTGTGCGTGGACACCCCCGACGGTCAGCCGAAGCTCACGTTTCAGCGGGTACCGGAGAGCAAAATGGTGAAAAACCGACTCCACTTGGATTTGAGTCCGGTGGAAGACGACCGGGACAAGGAGATCAACCGGCTCATCCAATTGGGCGCCACTTTCGTGGTCGACACCCGCACACCCGACGGCGAGGGGACCGTGGTGCTCGCCGACCCTGAAGGCAACGAACTGTGCGTGACCTCCCCCTGACCGGGAACGGGACTCCGCACGTCCCGCACGCGGGGATTCTTGGCGAACCCTGCTGGCCAGGGGGAGGCTGCGGTCCACGGGGCCTGCTTCCGCACGGGCAGAACGTGCCGCCGCGGACCTTCTGCTGTTTCGGCTGGGGTGCGAGGGCAGATCGGGCGGTACCCTTCACTACCCCAGCCAGCAAGGCTTCCTCGCGCCTAGGGCCGCAGCCCTTGGACTCGGCTAGGGCAGCCGCCAGTCCATGGGTTCGGCGCCCTGCTGTTCCAGCAGGGCATTGGCGCGGCTGAACGGGCGGGAACCGAAGAAGCCGTGGTGCGCCGACATGGGGCTGGGGTGGGCGGACTCTACGCACGGCACGTCCGGCATGAGCGGGCGTAGGCTGCGCGCGTCCCGGCCCCACAGGATGGCCACGAGTGGTTTGCCGCGTGCAGCGAGGGCGCGGATCGCCTGGTCGGTGACGGCTTCCCAGCCTTTGCCGCGGTGCGATCCCGGTTTGCGCGGGGTCACGGTCAGCACCCTGTTGAGCAGCAGCACGCCGCGTTCCGCCCACGGGGTGAGGTCCCCGCTGGACGGCATCGGATACCCGAGGTCTTGGGTGTATTCGAGGAAAATGTTGCGCAGGCTGCCCGGCAGGCGGCGCACTTCGGGGGAGACGGAGAAGCTCAGCCCGACAGCGTGCCCCGGCGTGGGGTAGGGGTCCTGGCCGACAAGGAGCACCCGCACTTGGTCGAAAGGCTGCTGGAAGGCGCGCAGCACGTTCTCCCCAGCAGGCAGGTAGGTGCGGCCTTCGGCCACCTCCTGCCGCAGAAAGTCACCCATCTGCGCGATACGGTCGGCCACGGGCTCCAGTGCCTCGGCCCACCCGCTCTCCATGATTTCGTGCAACGGTCGTGGCATGGCGGAAACCATAGCGGCGGGCTAAGACAACAGCGGCGGTTTCGCGCCAAGTCGGACACTGGTCACAGTTCAGTGGTGGAGCGCAGCCAGCGGGTCAGCCGCTGCCGCAGCGGGTGGGGCGGTGGTCGGCCGTCCAGCCGCGTGCTCTCCCTGAACCGGTTGGGGTGGGGCGGCTCCGCGCCAGCCGTCTCTGATGCGAAAGCAGCGGCCACATCCAGGTAGTGGTGGACGATCTGGAGCGCGGGAGTGTGGGCACCAAGCTGCTGCTCTAGTGCGGCGGCGAGATCCCGCAGCAGTTTTTCGGCGCCCGTGAAATCGCCTGCTTCGGCAAGGTCCACGGCGTAAAACAGCCGAGGGTGGAGAAGGCGGGCGGCCTGCGGCCCGTACTGGGCGGTCAGCGCGTCAACGAGTTCGCTGCGGAGGACCGCGGCTTCGGCCCGGCGCCCCGCCTGCTCGGTGGCGGCAGCGAGATGGTGCCGGGCAGCGTACGTTTCCGGGTGGGCATGGCCGTAGATCCGGTCCAGGTCAGCGACGAGAGTGTCGAAGAGGGCGGCGGCCCGCTCCGGGTCCCCGGCTCGGCTGGTGAGGGAAGCGTGGCGACGGCGGGCCTCCAACGTGGCGGGATGGTCAGCCCCGTAGATGGCGGCGAGCTCGCCGAGGAGGGCACCGATCCGCTGCGCTGCTGCAGCGGCCTGCCCCGCTGCAGCGAGACGTTCTGCTTCCACCCAGCTCTGCTCGAGCCGTCGCATCTGGGCCTCCCGCGACGCTGATTCGGTCGGGGAGGCCGCTGAGGCTGGGGGAGAGGTGCCAGACAGGGACAGCAGCCGGTCACGGACCCACAGGGCGTTGTCTGGCCGCTGGCCGGGGTCTTTTGCGAGCAGCATGAGCACGAGCTCCGCGAGTTCCGCTGGCACGTCGGGGCGCAGCTCAGCCGGGTTGGGCGGAGGTTCCGTCAAGTGCATGCGCAGCACCGGCATCGGTTCGGCGGCGTGGAACGGGGGCTGCCCGGTGAGCATGTGGAACAGCACCGCCCCGAAGGAGTACAGGTCGCTGAAGGCCCCCACGGGAAGCATTTGGATCTGCTCGGGCGACACGTACAAGGGGGTGCCGAACGGTTCCCCGGTGGGCGGCAGGGTGCGCTGGTGCAACGCGGCTTCGTGGAATCCCGCGATGCCGAAGTCCACGAGTTTGACGGTGCCTCCGTCAGGGGCGTCCGCGTCCACCACCATGAGGTTGCTGGGTTTGATGTCACGGTGGACCACGCCGACCGCGTGCGCGGCGGCCAGTCCCGCGCACACGTGGGCGCCCCACCGCACCGCTAATTCCACGGGGAGGCGTCCCCGTTCGCGCAGCAGGGCGCTCAACGAGCAGCCGGTGACGAGTTCCATGACCGTGTACACGGTGTCCCCGTCGGTGCCGTAGTCGTAGAGGATGACGATGTTGGGGTGTCCGGCGAGTCGTGCGGTCACTTGCGCTTCCCGGCGGAAGAGGGCGACGGCTTCGTCGTCTACGCTCGCCCCCGGGTGGATGAGTTTGATCGCCACTGTGCGGCCTAGCCGTTCGTCGTGGCCGCGCCAGACTTCTCCCATGCCTCCAGAGCCCAGTCGTTCGACGAGCCGGTAGCGGCCGTCTAGTACCTGCCCTGTCACGTCAGCCCTCCAGCGGGAGCCTGCGGGGTGTGCTCAACCTATTCAGTCAGATCCGACGGGCGGGCCGTGTGTTCGGTGCCGCACCCCGGTTACTGGGGAGTCGGTGTGCCGTCGTCGGGACATGCCAGGACTACTGTGACACTCGAGATAGGTTCAAAAGCGTCCGGAATTGGTAGCAAAACGCTCCTGCCTGGCTGCAGGGCGGAAGGGGAAGCTGAGGTGGCGTGGCGCCGTCTCCTGCCCACCAAACTGTGGATTAGAGTGGGCCCATGGCTTGGCAGTATTGACCCGCACCCGAAGCCCGGTTGACGTGGGGCGTCTACGCCTACGCGTTCTTCCAGGACTTGATTCCGCTCTACCCGGTGTATGCGCTGCTGTTCGCCGACACCGGGGCAACTGACGGGCAGATTTCCGCGCTGTTTGCGCTGTGGACGCTGGTGGCGTTCACGTTCGAGGTTCCGTCTGGGCTGCTCGCGGACCGGTGGGCGCGCCGCCCCCTGGTGGCTGCAGCACCGCTGCTCGCCGGTGCGGCGTTCGCGCTGTGGACCCTATTCCCTTCCTTTCCCGTGTTCGCCGCGGGTTTCGTGCTGTGGGGTGCGGGTGGCGCGTTAGGCTCCGGCGCGTTCCAGGCGCTCGTCTACGACACTCTCGCCGCCGCGGGCAGGACATCCGACTATCCGCGGCTGATCGGCCGCTCCCGAGCTTTGGCTACGGGGGCTGTGCTCGCCTCCGGCCTGCTCACTGGACCGCTGCTGCTCATCGGCGGCTATGCCGCAGTGGGGGCAGCGAGTGTCGCCGCGTGTGTGCTCGCCGCGCTTGCTGCAGGGCTCCTCCCTGAGACTCCCCGCCACGTCCCGTCGCCGGCGAACAGCGGCAGCGGGGAGCCTGGAGTGGTGCGTGGACGCGCCTGCGCCACACCCCCGCCCTGGTAGGTGTGATGGGGGCGTTGGCAGCGCTCACCGTGGTGGACGCGTTGGACGAGTATCTTCCGCTGCTGGCCCGCGCCACCGGGGCCGCGGACTGGGCGGTGGCCCCACTGGTGGTGCTGGTGAGTGCGGGCACTGCCCTAGGCCAGTGGTGTGCGGGCCGCGGCACCCGGTGGACGGGTCCGATCCTGTGCGCGGGCGTGCTGCTGCTCGTGGCTGGAGCGCTCAGCGGCCACCCTGCAGGCATGGTAGGGGTCGCGGCCGGGTTCGGGGCGGGTGCATGGGCGGCCGTGGCCGTGGAAAACCGGATGCACGAGCAGGTCAGCAGCCGAGTACGTGCCACGGTCGCGTCCCTGGCGGAGGCGGGGCGGAGCGTGGTGGCGCTGCTGGTCTACGCCGCCTACGGCACCGGGGCGTTGTGGGCGGGGCCGGGACTGCTGTTCGCGCTGTTGGTCGTGCCCTGCCTGGCCGTGGGAGTGTGGTTGAGCGTGTGGAGGCTTTAGTCGGCCTCGTCCGGGCGGAGGACCCGTACCCGGTGCACCCCGTCGGTTTCCGACAGTCCCGTGGCCAGGTCTCTTGTGGGGGTTTTCCCCGCGAGGACCAAATCCACGTCGACGACGGCTCGCCCGTCACGGGTGATCTGCCGCTGGGTGGCCACATTGTGGACAGTGAACCCGTACTGGGTGGCCTGTGCCAGGATCGAGCGCAGAATGCCGCGCCCGTCGTCGTAGGTGACCCGGAACAGGGACATGGCGGGCTGGGAACGGGTGAGCAGCCGCAGCAGCGGGGGATAGCCGAGTACGACGATGAAATAGGCGACGGTCACCCACAGGCCGAGCAGCCACAGTCCGGCACCGCACGCCATACCGACCGCGCACGACACCCACACGGCCGCAGCGGTGGTGAGCCCGCGCACCATGTCGCGGCGCACGAAGATCAGCCCGGCGCCGATGAAGCCGATACCGGACACGATCTGCCCGGCGACCCGGGAGGGGTCCAGCATGATCAGCCCGTCGACGATCACGTCGCCGAACCCGTACTTACCGACGAGCATGAACAGCGCGGACCCTAGCCCGACGAGCGTGTTGGTACGCAAGCCGGCGTTCTTGTTACGCCATTCCCGTTCTAAACCGATCAGGGAGCAGAGCACAAGCGCGCTGAGCAGCGCGACCCCTTGCGGCCAGCTTTGTACCGCGAAATCTGTGAGATTGGTGGCCATGGCCGTGATCACTCCCATGGCCACCCCTACTAACCCATTGTGGCGGAATTTAATCAGTCAGTTTCGCTGCGCCGGTATCCGTCGTGGTGGGACAGGTTGAGTGCCGTGGTCACCAGCGGGAAGTGGCTGAACGCTTGTGGGAAGTTGCCGACCTGGCGGCCCAGCCGCGGATCGTATTCTTCCGCGAGCAGTCCCACGTCGTTGCGGAGCGACAGCAGCCGTTCGAACAGTTCCCGCGCTTCCTTTTCCCGGCCAATGGACAGCAGCGCGTTCGCCATCCAGAAACTGCACGCGAGAAAGGCACCTTCGTCACCCGGCAACTGGTCGGCACCGTCTTCGATGCCGGTGCGGTAACGCAGCACGAAACCGTCGACCATGAGCTCTTCGCGGATCGCCTCGATAGTGCCGATGACCCGCGGGTCGTCGTAGGGCAGGAAGCCCACTTCAGGGATGAGCAGCAGTGCGGCGTCCAGCTCCCGGCTGCCGTAGTACTGGGTGAAGGTGTTGCGTTCCGCGTCGTAGCCGTATTCGCACACCTCGGCGTGGATGGTGTCCCGCAGCGCCTTCCACCGCTCCAGCGGGCCTTCCATGCCGTACTCTTCGATCATGCGCACAGCCCGGTCGGCCGCCACCCACGCCATGACCTTGGAGTGCACAAAGTGCTGGCGCGGCCCGCGCACCTCCCACAGGCCTTCATCGGGTTCCGACCAACACCATTCCAAGTAGTTGACGAGGGAACGCTGCAGGCCCCACACGTGCTCTCCCGCGGCCATGCCCGCCTTTTGCGCCAGGTAGAGCACTTCCATGACTTCGCCGTAGACATCCAGTTGGTACTGGTTCACGGCGGCGTTGCCGATCCGCACCGGCCGAGAGTTCTCGTAGCCGGGCAGCCAGTCGGCTTCCCATTCGGCGAGTCGCCGTTCGCCGCGCACCCCGTACATGATCTGGATGTGCTGGGGTTCGCCGGCCACGGCCCGCACCAGCCACTCCCGCCAGGCGTGCGCCTCGTCGGTGTAGCCGCTGCGGATGAGCGCCTCCAGGGTAATGGTGGCGTCCCGCAGCCAGCAGTAGCGGTAGTCCCAGTTACGGACCCCGCCGATGTCTTCAGGCAGCGACGTGGTGGGCGCCGCCACGATACCGCCGGTGGGCCGGTAGGTGAGCGCCTTGAGGGTGATGAGGGAGCGCACCACGGCTTCCCGGTAGCGGCCCTGGTAGGTGCACTTGGACACCCAGTCGCGCCAGAAACGCTCGGTTTGGGCGAGGGCTTTCTCCGCGTCGAGGTGGTCGGATTCCTCGACGTGGGAGGGATGCCAGGCCATGACGAAGGGGATGCGCTGGCCTGCCGTGACCGTGAAGACGGCGTCGTGCATGAAGTTGTGGCCTTCGAGCGGTACGGGGCCGCTCAGCCACACCGAGTCGGGCCCGGCGACAGCTACCACCTCGCTGTCGACGCGGTGGATCCACGGCACCACGTTGCCGTAGTCGAAGCGCAGGCGGATAGCGGTCTTCATCTGCACGGTGCCGCTGACGCCTTCGACGATCCGCACCAGGTGGGGGTGGCCACCGCGTGGGGGCATGAAGTCAATGAGGCGCACGGTACCGGTTGGGGTATCCCACTCGTTTTCCAGGATCAGAGTGTCCTGGCGGTAGCGGCGGCGAGTAGACCTGGGGTCAACCCCGACAGGACGGATCCACCAGTGGCCGTTCTGTTCGTCTCCCAGCAAAGCGGCGAAACATGCGGGGGAGTCGAAGTGTGGAAGGCACATCCAGTCGATTGACCCGTCCCGCCCGACCAGGGCAGCGGTCTGCATGTCGCCGATCATTGCGTAGTCCTCGATCAGTGCGGACACGCCGATCACCCCCATCAAACATTCGTGGATGGCCCCGTATGGACGGGTCACTGAAAAACGGGGACGCGGTAGCGGAGGATCTCCGTGTTGCGCTCCCGGACTCCGTTGCAGGCAACGTTAGTCCTGCCGGAGAGCGTCTGCTGCCACCTAGACCGATGTATAGGTCACGTTCCCGACACAACGCCCCGGAAGGGGGAGATTTCGGTGGAAAGAAGGGTATGAAAGAATCTCATTGCGTAGTTCGCGTGTAATGTCCTGTTCGCTGATAGTGAAGGTTCCGGGGAACCGCCTCCACGCTATCCCGCCACACGCCGATCCACGTGGAATGGCGGCAAGAAGAGTTGCGTGAGTGGCCCGATTGCCAGCGCGAACACCAGGGTGCCCACCCCCACCGTGCCGCCCAGGACGAACCCGGCCGCCACCACCGACACCTCGATCAAGGTGCGGGCCACCGAGATCGACATGCCGCGCTCCGCCAGCCCGGTCATCAGACCATCCCGCGGCCCCGGGCCGAGCCCGGCACCGATGTACATGCCGCCGCCCGCCGCCACAGCCACAATCCCCACGACGAGCAGCACAACCTGCCCCACGAGCCCGTCCGGGGCAGGCAGCCACAGCAGCGAGACGTCCAACGCCACCCCGATCCCCGTCGCGTTGAGCAGAGTGCCCAACCCGGCGCGCTGCCGCAGCGGAATCCACAGCAGGATCACGATGACGCCGGTGATGATCACCCACGTGCCGATCGACCAGCCGGTCCGCAGGTGCAGGCCTTGGTGCAGCACATCCCACGGGGCGGCACCCAGCCCGGACGCCACCTGGGCGGCCAGGCCGAGCCCGAACAGGTACAAGCCGACACACAGTTGGACGAGGCGCCGCAGCCTCGGCTGCGGCAGCAGGGGAGTGATGAGGGTCCGGTGGACTAGCGACCGCCAAAAAGCGGGGGACTCACCGGGGGTTATCGGTCGCGTCATGGGGACGATCCTGGCGTGTCCGCTTCCGGCAACGCCAACCGGGGTAGGGAAATACCAGCTCACCCGCTGTCGCGCGCCTGCGCGGCGATCCGCGCCGCGAACCGCGCCACTTCCCCGAGCACCTCGTCGCGGTTGGTCTCGTTGAACACCTCGTGCCGCGCCCCCGGGAAGATCCGCGCCGTCGTGTCCGGCCCCGCCAGGGTGAGAATCCCCCGCACCGTGCCCTCCAACGGCACCAGAGCGTCGTCAGAGCCGTGCAGCCACAACAGGGGTGCCTCCACCTTCCCCGCCGCCGTAGCGCGCGCCAATTCCACGCGGAAGGCCTCCAGAGTGGGCCGCTTGAACGGGCCGTGCCACACGAGCTCGTCGGCGGCATAGGCCGCGCCCACCTCGGGGTCACGCGACAGGGTCGCCGGGTCGATCGGCACCTCGGGAATCTCGTCGTGGGCCAGCAGCTCGTCGACGACCGCCCACTCGCCGAGCACCGGCCCGCTCAGCACCAGCCCGGACACCTCCTCTGGATGGGTCTGCACGTAGCGGGCCGCGATCAGCCCGCCCATGGAATGCCCGACGACCACCAGCGGCAGCGCCCGGTAGGCGGTGCGCGCCTGGGTGACCACCCGGTGCACGTCCTCCACAATCCCCGCGAAGTCGTCGATGAGCACCCGTTCCCCCGAGGAGGTGCCGTGCCCGCGGTGGTCCACCCCGTAGCAGACCGCGCCATGCTCGCACAGCCAGCGCGCCACATGCTCGTAGCGCCCGATGTGCTCGCCGTAGCCGTGCACCAGCACCACCAAGAAGGCGGGGTCGCCGGCAGCCGGGGCCCACGCCCGCACGTGCAGGCGCTCTGCGCCCTTGGGCCCGCCGGGCAGGTTCCAGTCGCGCACGCTGATCACGCCACGCCCCTTCCTGTTGTCCGTGCCTTGTCGCCCACCGACGATAACGGGGCATTCCACCCCAACCACCGCCCACGTGTGCGCCGCCAGCGGGCTGTCTAAGGTAGAGGGGCCCAGCCGCCGCTTCCGAGGAGGTGACCCCGGTGCTGTCCGACTCCTACGGCAGGGTCGCCACCGACCTGCGCGTCTCCCTCACCGACCGCTGCAACCTGCGGTGCACCTACTGCATGCCGCCGGAAGGACTGGACTGGCTGCCCGCGCCGGAGCTGCTCACCGACGACGAAGTGGTCCGCCTCATCCGGATCGGGGTCACCCTGCTGGGGATCCGTGAAGTGCGGTTCACCGGCGGGGAGCCGCTGCTGCGCCGCGGCCTGCCCGGCATCGTCGCCGCCACCGCCGCCCTGGAACCCCGCCCGCGGATAGCGCTTACCACGAACGGGATCGGCCTCGCCCGGCTCGCCCCCGCCCTTGCCGAGGCAGGCCTGGACCGGGTCAACGTCTCCCTGGACACGGTGGACGCCGACACCTTCGAAAAACTCACCCGCCGCCGACGGCTGGACGACGTGCTCGCCGGGCTCGCCGCGGCCGCACACGCCGGACTCACCCCGGTCAAAGTCAACGCGGTCCTCATGCGCGGCATCAACGACCACGAAGCACCCGACCTGCTCGCCTACTGCCTGGAACACGGCTACCAGTTGCGGTTCATCGAACAGATGCCGCTCGACGCCCAGCACCGCTGGCAGCGCGCCACCATGGTCACCGCCGACGAGATCCTGGACCGGCTCAGCCAGGCCTACACCCTCACCCCGGCAGACACCGCCCAGCGCGGCAGCGCCCCCGCAGAACTGTTCCTGGTCGACGGCGGCCCGGCCACCGTCGGCGTGATCGCCTCCGTGACCCGCCCGTTCTGCGGAGCCTGCAACCGGGTGCGGCTCACCGCGGACGGTCAAGTCCGCAACTGCCTGTTCGCCCGCGAAGAATCCGACCTGCGCGGCCCGCTGCGCGCGGGCGCGAGCGACACCGAACTCGCCGAACGATGGCGGGCCGCCGTCGCCACGAAACTGCCCGGCCACGGCATCAACGACCCCAGTTTCCTGCAGCCGAGCCGCCCCATGTCCGCGATCGGCGGCTGACCACTCCGCGCAGACACCGGCGCACCCCGGCCGGGGTGCCCACGCAACAGAAAAGCGCCCCCGCGGCCTTCCCAGCCGAGAAGACCGCGGAGAGCGCTTACCCAATGGGCCGTGTCCACCCGCACAGGGCGGGGCGACTACTCCCGCTCCGGATCAGTGGGTACCAGGGCCCCGTTCGTGAGGCCTTCACGTGCCAGCCGCACCGTCTGCGACACCAGTTCCGCCGCGCGTTTCGCCTGCCGTTCGAACTCGTCCAACGTGCGGAACACTTCCCCGTAGCGGCGCTGCTCCGCCACATCCATCTGCGGCATGCGCGCCGACCGGGCATCAGTGCGGAACACGCCGCTGGCGCTCGTCGACCGGCGCACGTTCGCCGCGCTCCGCAGGAACCCGTTGAGGAAGTCGGTGTCCAACTGGTCGCTGGTGGACCGCAGCTTGTCCCCGGCCACTTCGACCAGGCCGTTGTCGATGAGCTCACCGACCCGCAGCTGGGCACCGCCCAGATCCCGGTCCCCTTCCGCCAACGCGGGCAGGGTCTGCGCCAACGCGTCGAGAACCTCGCGCAGCTCGTCGCAGACTGCCTGGTATTCCGCAAAGTGGTCGGGAACCGGTTGGACGATGTGGTGCGCCGGCGTCAAGTCGACCAGGTCGTCCAACAGGTCGATCAAGGGCACCGTGGCCTGCTGGTGCTCTGCAGGCTCCAACGGCCCTTCCAGGTCGGCATCCGACATGTCGACCATGCGCACCTCGGTGGCGGCATCCGACTCCGAAGTGGGGCGCCGCAACACCCACAAGTGCACCGGCTGGGAGTGCGCGGACGCCAACCCGGCGGGAAGCGCGATCACGTCCGTGAGCAGGCCGCGCCGCACCATCTCGGAACGGATCCGACGACCCGTGCGGCGGTAGGCGGCCGACGTGGACATGACGACAATGGCCCGCCCGCCGGGTGCGGTGTGCGCGTAGGCGTGCTGCAGCCAGGCCAGTTCAGCCTCGGCCCGCGGCGGCAGCCCCAGCTCCCACCGCGTGTCCAGCAGCAGCTCTTCACGCCCCCAATCCGCGTTGGAGGTCGGCGGGTCGCAGACGACAAGCTCCACCCGGTGGTCCGGCCAGGCATCGGCACGCAGCGAGTCACCGACCCGCACTTCGGCGGTCGTGGAGTACTCCAGCTCGGCGCGGAGTTGAGCGAGCCGAGCCGCATGCGGGTCGATGTCCTGTCCGGTGCGCTGCGCGTCGGGCGCGCCCACAGCCAGCAGCAGCGACCCCAGTCCGCACGCCGGGTCGAACACGCTGGTCGCGTCCTTCCCCGCCACCTGGGTGATGGCCCGCACCAGGCGGGACGTGGAGGAGGTGTCGGTATCGCCGCGCTGCGGAGAGTTGCGCAGCCGGTCCACCAGGGCGGTGAGCACTTCGGTGGTCGAGGTTTCCTTGGCGAGTTCCCGGGCGATCTGCAGGGCAGCAGAGTCGCGTTCTGCGTCGTCGCGCAGCGCTTCGACAATGTCGCAGATCCCCCGGGCCATCGAGTCCGGGTATTCGGCACGCAGCGCATGCCACAGCCGGACCTCCCCGGATTCCTCGTACCCCTTGTTCTGGCGGTCCAGCCAGGCGCGCACCTGCGACAGTGCGAACAGCGGGCTGGACTTGGTACCCGCGACCGGAGCGGGGAAGTCGTCGTGGCGGCGCCGCCAGTTCGACACGGCAGCCCTGGTCACCCTGGCGAGCCGGGCAATGTCCGCCGCGGTGACCAACTGTTCGTCAGCAGAGTGCGCGGTCCTGTCCATGCCACCACAGTACACGTATGTGTGCTGCGTTAACATCCATATGTTTGATGTGGGTTGCGGGTTTTGATTCTAATGTTTTGATTAATTTTATTTTTGTTCTATTGGGATGAATGAATCATTAATTGCAATCTTTATTTTGTTGGTTGCAGTTTCGAATTGTTGAATTGGTGTTTCCTGGAAAAGATGTCAATCTTGTCTGATTCCCATGTTGTTCCTGATCTTCTTGCTGTCGGTGCGAAGAGTGTCGGTCTGTACTTTGCTCGATACACCTATCGAGATCTAAGTGTTGACAGTGGTTTAAACTTTGGGGAATGAAAGATGTGAGCGAGTAGATAACATTACCAATGCTGCTCTAATAGGGCATCGAGCTGTTTATAATAATCCTAACACAGTCAAAGACGAAATTTTCTACTATATTTATAGTATTCTTCGCTCTCCTGAATATAGGAATCTTTTTACGTCTGATTTGAAAAAGTCTCTTCCTTGCATTCCTAAAGTTCAAAACTTTTACGGATTTGTTGAGGCTGGACGTAAATCAACCGATTTGCATCTAAATCATGAAAAAGTTGAGCCTTATGGTGGTATTCTTGAGGAAGTAAAACCGAGATCTTTGGAAATTCCTCTAAGAGAACTGTACCGAGTTGCCAAGATGGAATTTCCCCGAGTAAAGGGAAAGGTGGGCCGCTCTACAATTATCTACAACACTTGGATTACGCTTCCCAATATCCCGGAAGAAGCCTATCGCTACCAGCTCGGTGCACGATCCGCAATTGAATGGATTATTGACCGCTGCCAATTTAAGACTGACAAGGCATCAGGAATCGTCAACGATCCCAACGACTGGGCTGACAATCCTCGTTACATAATCGACCTCCTCAAACGTATCGTCACGGACGGTCATGGCCCCAGAGATATAGCCGTACCACAGCAAGCATTAGGAAGGAAAATTGCTGTGAAGGAAGCTCTGTGAGGGTGTCAGAAACCGCGTTCCTTCACCGCGTCGAGGAACGCCTGCCACTCGGAGTGAGGAAACACCAGTGAGCCGAGTTCCCGATGCTTACTGTCACGGATCGCCGCCCCAGCCGCCGAGCTAGCACTGTGTGAGAGCTTGCGGGAGGGGATGGTGGGAAGGTGAGCAACTTCGACACAGGCAGCTTCACCTTGGGAATAGCTGGATTTAAACCAATCGCTCTCAGGAACAGGATGCATTTACCCTTCTCCTCTCCGATGATCACGTGCAATGCGTTCCAGCAGGGTACGAGTCGGCCGTCCTTCATCCAGACAAGCTGCGCGGAGCCGGTTGAAGATCATCCCGTACTCAGCGAGATCTTCTGAGTCTGTGAAGAACATGCCTGAGTTCTGACCTTCGATGTATACGGTGGTGATCCCATGTTGAGCAATACTCATGATTACAAACCCAGCTAGGCGCATCGCTACGTGTGCGCCTGCAGTGAAAGGCAACACCTGCAAGGTGATACCCGGTTCCTGAGACAACTCGATCAGTCGGTCAATCTGATCTGCCATCACCTGAGACGTTCCCACCTGTTGCCGAAGAGCTCCTTCGGCGATGATCAACCAAAGATCGGGACGCTCCGGCTTTGAGAGAACACGCTGACGCTCCATTCGGGCCTGGACCTCGCGGTCCACATCACTGCTGGGATGGAGTGTCGCTTCAATCACCGCGCGAGCATACGCCTCAGTTTGGGCAATTCCAGGAACGATCTGGGATTGGTAGTACTCGATCGAGGTCGCCTGAGACTCGATATTCGCGTATGTCCGGTAGCTACGCTCTAGGCCGTAGGGCTGCCATCGGTCTGGTTGCCGCGCTTCCTTTCGCAAGGAGAGCAGGCGTTCTAGTTGGTCTTCGGCCCCGTAGATCTGGAGAAGGCGCTCTAACGCGGCTGGGCCTGGGACAGCACCGCGATCTCCCGGCGTCTCCCATCTCGCCAGGCTGCCACCAGTGGTTCTGGCTGCCTTCACGACTTCGCTGAACTTGCGATCGCCGCGCAATCGCCTCAGTTCCTGCGCGAGCTGCCACTGGGCGAGTGTCGGATTGCGGTCCATCCCTGAATCCTGCCTGTTCTTCGCATGTGGGTACAACTTGGACAACTCTCAAATGAGACTTGTATTTGTAACTCTCATTCACTTTACTGTAGGTGAAAAAATGATCTCGAGAGGGGATCTCACTCTCGAGCTGCGGGAGAAAGCTCATGGCTGGAGAGCAGCAACTACTTGCAGGAACGGCGGCTTCTTGCTGTAGATCAGGCAGATCTGTATCAGGACAGCGGGAGGAAGAGCAGCGGATTGCTCGAGACAGGAACGGAGTCTAGAGACGTCGGTAATCGCGTGCTCGGATACACACGAGATTTGATCTTCCTGTCCTGATTTCCAGGTCTTCTGGGTTCCCGCGTGGCAACGGGTTCAACGTCACCAACACCAGAAACACCGCGAGAAACCGCTTCGACCTCTCCGCCACGCCGTCCTTGCTGTTCTCTACCTCTGAGCGGGACTGTGCAGCACCGCCTCACCGAGCAGGCATCGGACACGCCGCACCCGTGTCCGTGGCCGCTATGAACGATCCGCGAATCCGAACAGCGACCCGTCTTCGTGCATGGCTAGGGCTCCGGCGGGTGTTGGCCCCACCCCCGGAGCGTGGCCAGCAACCAACCGCTCTCAGACAGGAGTTGCCGACATGTCCATGATGCCGCATCATCCACCATCCGCGCCTTCCGTGAAGGGGGTTTGGCCGTGCCGGATCTACCCCGGCGACCTCTCCCACACTTCCCGGGTGCGCGCTGAGATCCGCGCTGACCTGGCCGCACTCCCGCACCTGCCCGCCGGCCTCGTTGACGCGGTGGAGCTGTGCGCCAGCGAAGCCTTCGCCAACGCTGTCGAACACACCCGCTCCGGTCAGGAAGGCGGCCGGGTCGTGCGCTCCCTCACCCGGCCCGCCCACAACCGGCTGCGTTTAGCCGTCGTCGACGACGGCACCACCGACACCACGCCCCGCATCCCCTGCGAGCGCACCGCGGCCGAATGGGTCGAAGCCGAAACAGGACGCGGCCTCCTCCTCATCGCGGCCCTCGCTACGGGGAATCCCTGCACCGGAAATAAGCGAGCAGGCCAGTAACCTCGCAGAACGGTTACACCGCAAACGCGACAACGATGGAGGACACCAGCGGCTCGTGGGTTGCTTATGGTCCGCAAACAGGGCTCCCCGAAGAACAGTGTCCACCATCGCACCAGAACCCCCGAGAGAAACCAACGCCGCGAAACCAGCACCCATCCCAGGTGGCAACGAGCGGATGATGGCGGCGAAACCGTCCGCGGAGCCCGCGAGCCCACTCCATCAGCAGCCCCGCTGAGTCTGCACGGTGGCGGCGCATACCACTTCCCAACCGGGGTAGCCGGGGCGGCACCGACAGTTGGGAATGAAGGGAGTCACCGTGCCTGGAAACAGGGAACGCGCGTTCGAAAGCACTCGCCAGGGACGGCCCGACCAACCCCCCAACATCCTGTTCATCCTCGCCGACGACCTCGGCTGGGCCGACCTGGGCTGCTACGGTTCCACCACTATCCGCACTCCCAACCTCGACCAGCTGGCCGCCCAAGGCATCCGGTTCACCCACGGCTATGCGGGATCACCTTGGTGCTCCTCCACCAGGATCAGTCTGTACACGGGGCGCTACCCGGGACGCTTGCAAGCCGGCCTCGAAGAACCGCTCGTCACCCGTTCCCCGGAAAACGGCATCCCGGAAGGCCACCCCACCCTTTCCTCACTTCTCGTTGAGGCCGGGTACGCCACCGCCATGTTCGGTAAATGGCACTGCGGCTGGCTGCCGTGGTACAGCCCGTTGCGGATCGGCTTCGAAACCTTCTTCGGGAACTTCGACGGGGCCCTCGACTACTTCGAACACGTCGACACTCTTGGCAAAGCCGACCTGTACGAAGGGGAGACCCCGGTTGAGGAAGTCGGCTACTACACGGAGATCATCTCCGAGCGGGCCGCTGAATACATCACCGCGCACCGCAACCGGCCGTTCTACGTGCAACTCAACTACACCGCGCCCCACTGGCCGTGGGAAGGACCCGACGACCACGAAGTCGGACAAGAAATCCGCCGCCGCTACCAGCAGAGATGGGAGCACTCCCCGCTGATGCACCTGGACGGCGGTTCGATCGCTAAATACGGCGAACTTGTGGAAGCCATGGACGCGGGCATCGGACAGGTCCTGGCCGCTCTCGACAGGGCCGGGGCCGCCGACAACACTATCGTCGTTTTCTCCTCCGACAACGGTGGGGAACGCTGGTCGAAAAACTGGCCGTTCGTGGGGGAGAAAGGCGACCTCACCGAAGGCGGCATCCGTGTCCCGCTCATCGTGGCCTGGCCGGAAGCGATAGCCGGAAACCAGGTGAGCGACCATCCCGTCATCACCATGGACTGGACAGCGACCCTGCTCGCCGCCGCGGGAACCGAACCGCACCCCGACTGGCCGCTCGACGGTGTGGACCTGCTGCCGTGGCTGGTCGACGGCGCCGACTTTCCCGCCCACGACCTGTTCTGGCGCACCTCCAACCAGGGGGCGCTGCGGCGAGGCCGGTTCAAATACCTGCGTGACCGGCGGGACCGCGCCGTGCTCGGCAACTGGCCGCGCCACTACGGCGACTACCACCTGCTCTACGACGTGACCGTGGACGGCCGGGAACGAGCTGATATTGCCGGACAGCATCCCGAAGTGCTCGCCGAACTGCGGGAAGCCTGGGAGCGGATCGACGCGGAACTGCTGCCCTTCCCGACCACCCACGTGGGCCTGCCGCGGCCCCGCACCGAAGGAGCCCCGGCCGTGAGCGAGCCGGACTGATGCGTCTTCTCCCCGTCCTCATCGACGCGGCAGTCGTGGTGTTCTCCGTGTCCTCCATGCTGTCCGTGGGATTGGGGAACCCCGCAAGAGAGCTTGTACAGCGGCTGCGCGCCACCTCCCGCGTGGTGCGGGCCGTGGCCGCCAACTTCGTGCTGGTGCCGCTGCTCGCCGTCGCCGTGACCCGGCTGATGCCGCTCGCCCCGCCGCTAGCAACCGGGCTGCTGCTCGTCGCCACCGCGGCCGGGGCGCCGTTCCTCATCAAACTCACCGAAGTCGCGGAAGGGGAGATGGGCTCCAGCACCGCACTGCTCGTGGTGCTGCTGCCGGTCACCGTCCTCACCATGCCGATCGTGGTGCCGCTGCTCGTGTCGGGAACCACGGTTTCTGCGGGAGCGATCGCGGTCCCGCTGCTGGTGACCATGCTGCTGCCGCTCGCGGTGGGAATGGTGTTGCGGGAGTGGCGTCCGACATGGGAGCAGATGCTGCGGCCCGTGTTGACGAAAACGTCGACGGTCGCCCTGCTGCTGCTCGTGGCGGCCACAGTCCTAGCGAACTCCACAGCCATCACCGACTTGGTGGTGCAGGGGGCGCTGCTGCCCGCGCTGCTGGTTATCGGGGGCGCGTTCGGGATCGGCTACCTGCTCGGCGGCTCGGATGCCCGGTTCCGGGAGGTGCTCGGACTGGGAACTTCGCAGCGGAACATTGCGGCGGCCACCGTAGTGGCCACCCAGAGCTTCGCCGACCCCCGCATCGTGGTGATGGTGGTCGTCACCTCGCTTGTAGGGTTCGCGGTGCTCTTCCCGGTCGCGGCACTGTTCCGCAAGCGGAGGTCGTGAACAGCCTAAAACGGAATACCGGCCGGGAGGCGGTGGAAAACCAGGGCAGGGGAGGCAAGGTTTCCGACGCTTCTCCCGTCTTAGGAAAGAGACGATTTTGTGGACCTGCCAGGAATGCTGCTGAATGCCAGATTCTCTGAATAAGGTCAGACCTGCAGCATGTCTGTGTTTTGAGGCGAAAGCTCAACACCAGGGGTTTATTCCGCTGTGTCGGGGTGCGGTTACGGAAAGTTGTCGCCGGTGTGAAACGGTGAGTATGAGACATTTTCTCGTTTTTCGAGAAAATCCTGATGCGAAGCGATGTGAGAAGGGGAAACCCCTGCGGTCCCTCCTGATGGAGAGGGGTGGTGCGTTGGTGGCATGCCTGGACAGGCTGTGCCGGACTCGTGGCCGAGCCCGTTTCGGGAGGGCTGGGAGCCGTCGTCGGGAAGAGGGGCAGGAACGCGAGATTCCTGGAGTTGACCTGTAGTTATCCAGTTCTGCAGCGCTTGGATGTGGTCTTTGAGGCTGCCTTGAGTATCCAGCGCGCATGCGTAGTCGGCGCGTTCCCCGACCCCGTTCCGGGGTGCTGCCGCCGTGCTCTGGCTGCACTGCCGACGTGAGGGAAAAGCGGGCTGACTCCGTTCCCGTTGGAGGAGTTTTCGGAAATAGGAGCAGGGGGAGCGCTGCCGCGCGCACGGCGACTGGATATCCCGTTCGTTAGAGCACTACCGGAGTATCGTATTTCAGTAAACGAGGCGGAGGGAATAATGCGTGATTTTTGAAGTCCGATTCACAGCGAATAGGAGAGAGTTTGGTCCTGAGTAAGGAGATGAGGGTATGTCTGGTCGTGTGCTCCTTTTCCGGAGCGTGATGAGTGTGTTTTTGTCCAGTGCCGCCGCCGTGGAATCCGGGGTTTGATCCGTTGCGGTACTCCCGTGTTCTGACTCCTGGCGGTGAGCGCTGCGGAGGGTGCGTCCAGTAAGACGGACCGCAACACGCTTACTCTGCTGGGGGCGAGGGGAGCGCGTCCCGTGCCCTGGGCGGGCCAGCGGGTTCCGTCAGCGGGAGAGGTCGGGGGAGTCGTGCCGGCCGGGGTAACCCCGCAGTCTCCGGTGCAGCGCTGCACCGCGCCATTGCCCATTCGCGGAAAGTCGCGGGCGCGAACCCGAGAACTCCACGGCCTCCCCAGCGCGTCGCGCAGCCCAAAAGAGAAAAGCTCTGGGGGGTATATACCCCCCAGAGCTTTGTCAGCGATTGTCCGCCCTCAACACCAACACTTGAGATCGCTGACGGGATCTATTGTGCCGCACTATTTGCGCTGCTTGCACACTTTGGGCGTGGTTGTTGATTTTTTAGCGATGAAGGATGTCACAGAGCGCTAGGCAGTGCCGCGGTGGGAAAATCGCGTCTCCGACGAAAAGAAAACGTGTCTTGCATCTCGTGAAAGAGAGATGCGAAAGAAGTCACCGAGACACTCAAACTTTTTGTGAGTGAAGTGTGGCAGTGTGTCACACGAGGGGAGTGGGTGTCGAAGGCACGGGTACTCCACGGGGCCCACAAGCGAAGCGACTGCTCTGCTTGTCCAGGCTGTCACGCGATCGGGAAGCGGTGAGCGACCCGACCCACCACCCCAGCGCAGGCAAGACGGCCGGCCGGGTACGGCACCTGCCAAGGTGTACCGCCTCAGTACGCCCCAAGCACAGTCTTGGCGTCGACAGCAGACTCTCCAGCCTGCGGCCATGCGGCCGCTGAGGCCTCCCCACTGGTCGACAACAAGCGCAAAACCCATATTAAGGTCTTTTGGTGTCCTTAATGGTCCATAACCGCAGTACAGATGGGAAAATGCGGTTTCTGGCCTCTGAGGCACCCGTGAAGCGCTGTCGTCCCACCGACACAACCCCTCACTGCCCTCGAAACCAGCCATGCCGGAGCGTTACCGCAGCATCGTCGACGTCCACGTGATCCTGCCGCGCAGGGAAAATCCTGCTCATCGAAGGCAGAACACCGGATACTGCGACGGGATGCTGCGCCTTCCTTCAGGCCACCTGGAAGAAGGAGAACCCCTCCACCAGGGCGCGGCCCGCGAACTTCGAGAAGAAGTCGGCATCACCGTCGACCCCGACACGCTCCGCCTCGCCACCATCGTCCACCACTATCGACGTCCCGGACGAGCGCGACTCGGCGCGTTCTTCGTTGCCACCCACTGGGAAGGCGAACCGGTCAACGCCGAACCGCACAAGTGCGGCCCACTCGTGTGGGCCGATCCGCACCACCTGCCCGAGAACACCATTGACTATCCAGCCCAAGGGATCCGCGCCTGGCTGGAAGGCCACGGATACGTTCCCCACAACTGGGAGCGATCACCCACCGCACGTTGATCGACATCGGGTGGCGGTTCGTAGCGACGGTGACACGCCATCCAGGTCGCAGCCCTCCCTGCCCGTCGAGGCGGTCAGGTTGAGAGAGTCAGAGTCACAGTCCCGACAGCACTTGGTCGTGTAACGCTCGGTGTTGCCGTGTGTGGCCCGGGCAGGGGAACTCTCGCTGATCCGCTGCCGCACGTGCAGGGGAGAAATAAGGATCGTCCCCACCGGGAAGCAGGCGTCGTTGGCCTCCACAGAGCCGCTCCGCAGTGCCACGCCTGCCGCTGAGGAAGCGCACGTGCGTAAGCAGACGCAACCAAGGTGGAGGGGAGCTCGCAGTCCTCGCCACGCTCCATACGCTCGTCATGCGGCGGACAGCGTCGCCGTCCAGAATGAGGGAAACCACGAACCAAGCAGAGCCTCAAACAGACAAGCCAGCCGGGCGGGCTCCCGCAGTCCGCAGTGGGGGAGAGGGCAGGTCTGCTGGAGGTGCGGAAGCCCCAAGAGAAGGGAAGATTCGCGGCTTTCGCGGCGTTGATCATTAACCCCGACGGCGGACGTCCGCCGCGACGACCAGGCCGTGCCCCGCGGCGTGCCCGTGCGGGGCAGCCAGGCACCGGCCCCATCAGCACCCCGTCCACACCCTTGGCACCCGGGAGCGTGCCGCACCCACGGTACCGCCCGCGGGTGCGCCTCGGCAGACCACGGGTAGGGGCGGGGAAAACCATTTGCTCTGCAAAGGCGGATCTGGCGTCATAGTGGGGCGTCTGCCCACGCTGCAGCAGTCGGCATGCTCCCGTGTCGTCACCCATGAGGAGGTAGCCCATGGCTTACACCGAGGTTTCCGGAAATCGGGTTCCGATCCGCATGTGGACCGACCCGAACACGGTCGAACCGCAAGCCATGGCCCAGCTGTACAACGTCACCAAGCTGCCGTGGATCCACGGCTTGGCGGTCATGCCGGACGTGCACTACGGGAAAGGCGCGACCGTGGGGTCGGTCATCGCGATGCGGGACGCGGTCTCCCCGGCCGCGGTCGGGGTCGACATCGGCTGCGGCATGACCGCGGTACGCACCTCGCTGCGCGCCGAGGATCTCCCCGACGACCTGCGGAAGCTGCGTAGCGGCCTGGAAGAAGCAGTGCCTGTGGGCCACGCCTCGCACCGCACCCCGGTGGATCCGCGCCGCCTGCCCGAGGTGCGCAGCCGCGACTGGGACGAGTTCTGGGACCGTTTTGACACCCTCACCGACCGCGTGCAGAGACTGCGGGAGCGGGCCCTGCACCAGCTCGGCACCCTCGGCGGCGGCAACCACTTCCTCGAAGTGTGCCTTGATGAGAACGACGCGGTGTGGGTGGTGCTGCACTCCGGGTCCCGCAACATCGGCAACGAGCTTGCCCGCTACCACATTGAAGAGGCCCAGAAGCTGCCGCACAACCAGGACCTGCCCGACCGGGACCTTGCGGTGTTCCTCACCGGCACCCCCGAAATGGAGTCCTACCGCAACGACCTGTTCTGGGCGCAGGAGTATGCGCGGCGCAACCGGGACGTGATGATGGGCTTGGCGTGCGCGGTGATGCGGAAACAGTTCCCGGGGGTGCAGTTCCCCGAGTGGATCTCCTGCCACCACAACTATGTGGCTGAAGAAACCTACGACGGCGTGGACCTGCTGGTCACCCGCAAGGGCGCGATCCGCGCCGGCCGCGGCGACCTGGGGATCATCCCCGGGTCGATGGCGACAGGAAGCTACATTGTGCGCGGCCTCGGCAACCCGGCGTCGTTCAACTCGGCGGCCCACGGCGCGGGACGCAAGATGAGCCGCAGCCAGGCCCGCAAGAGGTTCACCCAGGCGGATCTGATCAAACAGACCGAGGGGGTGGAGTGCCGCAAGGACACAGGGGTGATCGATGAGATCCCCGCGGCGTACAAGGACATCAACGAGGTGATCGCCGCCCAGACTGATCTTGTGGAAGTGGTGACGCACCTGCGGCAAGTGGTGTGCGTCAAGGGGTGACCCGCCCCGCCCGCGGCGCCGGCGCCCGCCGGCGTCACGGGCCCCGGCACAGCAGGACCGCGGTGGCGGCCGTGGCCGCTGGCACCCTACCCTCCCTCCTGGGTGGGCCCTTTCCGGGTGGCTTCCTTGGTCAACAAGCGGAGGAGCTGCTTGTTGCTCTTCCACGACTTCAGGCGGTCGGGATCGCGGGCGAGGGCTGCCGCTTCGATGAACGCCTGGCCGATTCGGTAGAGAAGGTCAACCCCGGTCTTGCCGAGCTCCCTTTCCCGGACGACCAGGACACTCTCCCCGAGGTAGAGGTGCACGCTGTCGTCACCGGTGACCTCGATGTGCACCGCCCCCGGAACCACCAGGGTGCGCAGGACAGCGGACCGCAGATCGATCAATGCCGAGGGAACCGGTACCGGCTCCCCACCGGCAGGAAAGTAGTGCTGCTGAAGTGCGAGGATATCCTTCCGGCGATACCGGACCGCACCGTCAGAAGTGAGGACTTGTTCGAGCGTTCCGCTCTTCACCCACTCCTGCATGGTTTCTTCGGGGATGTCGTAGTACGCGAGCAGCTCCAAGGCTTCGTCCGTGGTGATCAGGTCAGCGCGGTTCTCGTCTTCCCAGGGGATGTCTTCCATGATTCCTTGTCGTCAATCGGGTAGAGGCGTCCTGCTGTCAAAGGTCCACCGGCCGTGGACGAGCTGATACAACCCGGCAGCTCCTCCCGGTCTTCGCTCCCGGAACAGGATGCGGGTAACCCCCTGGCGAACGTAGGCTTCAATCGGCGTGGCAGGGACACAAGCGCCGTCGAGGGGACCTCCGTACAAAGCTACGAAGCGCATCAACCCGAACCCTCCCCGGCGCTCGGGTGCAAGACATCACCCCAAGAACCAAGCAGGCTTTCCGGGACCTCGGAGGACGCAAACACGCCCTTCTCGATCCCCTCGCGGATCAACTTGGCGAGGTCCTCGGTGAGCCTCTCCTCCAAGCTCAAGCGTCCGTCGGCGACAGCCTCCAAGACGCTCAGATCAGCATCGCGGAGAACGATCCGTTGACCACGCCGGAAGGTCCACGCTTCGAACACCCCCGACTCTGGAATCCATCGGCACTTCCACCCAGGAGTGCGGCGGCAGAAAGCACGAGCCGCCCGGTCCGGGTCGGAACGCACTACTGCTCCTAAACCAATAATGGCCATGCCAAGACCGTATGGCTGAACCAGGCGGCTCAAGGGACAGTCGGTACCCCTACCTCAAGGGGTACAGTTTGGACTCCTACCGGGCTACGACCCCCAGCTTCTGGGCCAGACTGTCCACGTCCTCGCGCAACATCGACGGAGGGTTCGACACCATGTCCGACACGGCCCTCCGCGAGAAGATGTTGAACCTAATCGTCTCCGGGCTCTCTCGATGAGCCTTGTTCAGCAGGTGAACCACGGCAGCCTGTTCGCCGCGCTGCCAGTGCCCACGCGCCGTCTCGATGATGTGGAACGCCCGCCGGGTCGCCGACGGGATCAGCCCCAGGTCGACCTTCGCGGCGGCCTCCACCGCCTTCCCGCCCTGCATGAGGTCGTCATGCATCGTCACCGCATAGCCCTCGACAATGCCCATACCGAAGATCAGGTACGGGTGCGCATACGACCGCCCCAGCTTCTGGGCCGCTTCATACGCGATGTCCCAGTAGCGCCACGCATCGCCAGCGCGTCCAACCTTCGCGTAGGACAGGGCGACCGCCAGGTGCAGCAGTCCCCACCGCGCCAGTTCGTCGGAGTCCTTCTCGGGGTCCAGCAGGCGTGCGGCCTGCATGGCCAGCTCAACCCGAGCCTCGTGCCTCTCCCCAGCGTCACGGAAGACGTGGTTCATGTACCACGCCGCCGACGCGATCGCTCTCGGGTTGTCGGCCTCCAACGCGGCCTCCATGCCACGGTCACCCGTCAGCAGCACTAGGTCCGGGGCAGGCTGGAAGCTGAGAAACAACTGCGCAAGGTGGTACGCCTCGGCCAGCGACGCCAGCACCGAACGCCGCTCCTTGCCCTCATGCACGCGAGCGGCGTATCGCAGGTCTGCCAGCAGCGGCGGCAGGAGCGCAGCGATACGGGTCCGGTGGTTGGCGCGGCTGCCATGCCACACCATCCAGGCGTGCCGCACCCGCTCGGCAAGCTCTGCCGCAGTAGCAGGCTCCTCATCCCGCCCGATCGGATAGGAGGTGAGCGCCTCCCGTATCTCCAGAAGGGCGGGATGCGCCTCCTTCACATAGGGGGCGACGATGATCGGGTGCTTTCCGCCGACCAGCTCCGCAAGGTCGCACCCAAGTGCCGCAGCCAACTGGGTGAGCATGTCGAGGCGCGGCATCTGAAGACGCCCCTTTTCGATGCTCTTAACCCACTCAGCAGAGCGACCCACGAGTCCGCCAAGGGTGGCACGGGTCATGCCGTTCCGTTCTCGAATAGCCTGGACACGCTTTCCGAATGACGCCTCTTGGTACCCTTCGGACATAGAGGTCCTGCCTTTCCTGAAAAGTGTGGCAACTTCCCAGGATAGGGACAGGGTCTCGTCGTCGGGCCTGTTAGGCCGCGAAGGGCTGTCCAGCCATGGGCACGGTGAAGCCCTCCCACTAGGTGTTTGTGGGAGGGCTTCACCGTTTCCGACTCAACGCCCGAACCCGGCTTCCACACTAGATCCACCAGCCACCCATACCCCCTAAAACCCAGGTCAGGCGAGATCGAGGAGCTAGAGGGCCAGCCCACCTCTAGCGTCCACCCAGGGCTCGGTCTAGGGCCTGCTCAAAGCCGGCGCGGTGGTACCCCCTGCCGGTTGCGACCCCGCCCCGTCTCGTCCGCGCACCACGTCTGCCGAGGACCGATCCCATAGGGGCAGCATCTTCGCGAGAGCGCTGTCGCTCTCCGGTACGGGGACCGGTTCCGCTGCCGCAGTTCCTCGGCCCACAGCCGATCCTCCCCACCGAACGCACCAATGAAGTGCTCCAGTAGAACCGCCCCCTCGGCGGCAGCGCCCGCCAAGACCGGAGCTGCCAGCCGGTACTTGGCAGGGGCGACACTGCCACCTAGGCGAGCGGCGGCAGGGCATGCGCCACCGCGTTCTCAGTCGGCATGCCACGCCTGCCAGGAAGCAGTGAGAACGGCTCGCCACTAGCAGGCGGCGGCGAGCCTCGATGGCGGTGCCAGTGGCAGCCACGGCAGCCAGCATGCCAACTGGCACGACCACGCCCACCTCCAGGACGTCGACCATGCCACCGGCTGCCACAACCCCGGCAGCCACCCATGCCGTGCGACGGCGGCGGTACCGCACGCTCTCCACGAACACAGGCCCGGTCGCGATGACACGCCGGTAATCGTCGGCACGCCCCTCCGCCAAACCATGCCTGCCAAACGCACGTGCCAACCGGCACGGTTGCCAGCGCCTAACAGAGGGCGGGGGTGGCATGCCACCGGCTGCCGTGCCGTGCCGTGCCGTTCCTCGGGTGGCATGCCACCGGGGGCGGCCTGGACCGGGAACCGGATCACTCGGCCACGCAGCGTCTGCCGGAGATAGCCGCAAACCGGCGGGTTCCCCTGGAGAGACGACGGAGGGACATCCACGCTCCGATCGCATATACGGCATAGGCTTCCACACCGATCGGGAGCGTGATGGCGGTGTTGATCACCAGCTCGTCCCAGATACCGGGCAGGGGAGCTACCTCGCCGAAACCGGTCATGCGTCCCAACTCGACCCAGCCAGACCAGGTGGCTACTGCGGCGGGGCAGCGATGAGGAGCAGGGGCCAGCGCGTCATGGTGGACTTCGTCTGGTTCTGGCGCTCGTCGACGGGGGTCGATTTCGACCGGTAGACGCCCGAGGGGGTAGTTGGTGGGCTGCCCGGTGAGGGCAGGCGAGGTGGTGTCGGTCATTGAGGGGCTCCTGTGCAGGTCATCCGTGGGGCGGTCGTGGGTGGCTGCCCTCAGGGCTTAGTAGGTGCCCGTCGGTATTTCCTTGATGAGATCCCCGCGGCGTACAAGGACATCAACGAGGTGATCGCCGCCCAGACTGATCTTGTGGAAGTGGTGACGCACCTGCGGCAAGTGGTGTGCGTCAAGGGATAACCGGCTCTCCCTTTCCGCCAGGAAAGGGAGAGCTTTTTCCTTGTGGGCCGACGGGGCAGCGACTGGGGGTGAGCCCGCCACCACCTGATGCGGATGCGGGCCGCTGCGGAACACATTTCCGTGCGGTTTTTGTGGGTATCTTTCCGTGTTCCTCCCGCTCCGTTCTGGTGGCAATTCTCGTTACCGCAGGTCTTTCGGGTTTTTATGGGCTTGGATCGGGCAGACGCAGAGCGTGAAGACCTACCGTCGGGCACCTGCCCGCCAAGGAACCACCCCAGTCGAGAGGCACCACGATGGATACCGACGACATCATTGGTCTCGCAGTGTTCCTCGGCCTGGTGCTGATCGCCGCCGCCGCGATCGCTGTCTTCCGGGAAACCCGTCGCGGCGGACCGCGGCACCGGCAGCCCCGCACTGACACCGCCCACGTGCCCCGCCAGCGGGAACAGCCCGAGCACCAGGACTCAGGGCACCGACCACCCGCCCCCAGCCTGCGCACCCTCACCGAGAGCGAACGCGCCTACTACGAGAACGAGTGGGCGCGCGCCCAGGAGCGTTTCGTCGACGACCCGGCCGCCGCCGTCGCCACCGCCGACCGGCTCCTCGCCCAGGCGATGGCCGACCGCGGCTATCCCGTGGACCAGCCTGTCGCACCCGCGGCCACCGTCGACGAATACCAGCGCGTGCACCAGGCCGCGGAACGCGGCCGGACCGGAGCAGCAACCACCGAAGAACTCGGTGACGCGATGGCCCGCTACCGCGAACTCTTCGCTGAAGTGCTGGGACACGTCTCCCCGGGTGAACGGGTCTTTGGGAAGCACGCTGCCCCGGAGTATGCCGACGCCGTCGCACACCCTGCCACCGCCAACACCGGCCGCCACCGCCGCCGGTAGCGGCCGCGACACCACTAAGGGAGACGACCACCGTGGAGCACCACAGCGACGAATCCCGCAACGTCTACGCTGCTGCTCACACCCCGGAACCGCGCCACGGGGAAGAACAGCCCTATGCCCCGGAAGGCACCGATACCACTCAAGCGTTCTCCGGACCCTTGCCCCGCAGCGAGCCGGAGGCGTTCACTGACGTGCAGCGATTCCACGACCGCTGGAACCGGATCCAAAAGAGTTTCGTCGACGATCCGCGGGCCAGTGTCGCTGCCGCGGACAGTCTCGTCGGAGAAGCAATCGAACAGTTCACCGCCCGCCTCAACGAGCGCCGCCGCCGTATCGAATCAAGCTGGCAGCGGCGCAGCGAAGGCGGAAGCGACACTGAACGGCTGCGTGTGGCACTGCGGGAATACCGCACCCTGCTCGACCAGCTCACCATGGTGCCCTACTAGACCGGGCAGTGGTCCGTCGCGCCCCGCCGCAGACGAGCCGTTCACTCCTGCCCGCGGGCAGACAGCCGCAGCCCGTAGGCGAGCAGCGGCACCCCCGGCTGGGGACTCCAGTCCCGTTCCGGTAGCCGGACAAACCCTTCGGAGGCGTACAACCGCTGCGCAGCCACCATGATCGAAATTCTTGGGCGCAGACCCCCGGCTTCAGCCGTGGGGTTAGCCCATCCCTCTCGATCCTCAGACATTAGATAGATCCAAGCTGTATACTGTTCGGGTGGCTGTAACACTGCGGTCGAACA
>NZ_PITY01000014.1:0-114898 GCF_017577275.1 Thermobifida sp. | reverse complement strand
GGGGGGGGGGGCGGGTGTGGAGTGGGGGGGGGGGGGGGGGGGGCGGGGGCGGGCGGGGGGGGGGGGGGGGGGGCGGGGGGCGGGGGGGGGGGGGGGGGCGGGGGGGGGGGGGGGGGGGGGGGGGGGCCGCCGCCACGGGGATGGCACTGCGGGGCGGGTTAGGCGCGGGGGAGGAGGTCCAAGAGGGCGGCTTCGGGGCGGCAGCAGAAGCGGACCGGGGCGTAGGGGGAGGTGCCTAGCCCGCCGGAGACGTGGAGCCACGACGTTCCGTTCCGGCTGAGTCCCCAGGCGCGGGCCCGGTCGATACCGCAGTTGGTGACGAGGGTGCCGTAGAAGGGGAGGCAGATCTGGCCGCCGTGGGTGTGCCCGGCGAGAAGGAGTTCGTACCCGTCGGCGGTGAACCGGTCGAGGTTCCGCGGTTCTGGGGAGTGCATGACGCCGATGCGTACGTCAGCGGTGGGATCGGCGGGGCCGGCTATCTTCTCGTAGCGGTCGAGGCCGATGTGGGAGTCGTGGATTCCGGCTGCGGCGATCCGCAGGTTTCCTGCGGTGAGGCGGCCTTTCTGGTTGTTGAGGTCGAGCCAGCCTGCTTCGCGCATGGCTGCGCCGAGCTCCCGCCACGGCAGGTCGGGGATTTTGCGTTTCCGGTAGTCGGCTTTGCTGCTGCGCCACAGGTAGCGGGCGGGGTTTTTCGGCTGGGGGGAGAACAGGTCGTTGGAGCCGTAGACGAACAGGCCCGGCCGGTCGAGGAGAGGGCCGAGCGCATCGAGGAACGGTTTGACCGCTTGGGGGTGGGCGAGGGAGTCTCCGGTGTTGACGACCAGGTCGGGGTTGTGGGCGTCGAGGCTGCGGATCCAGTCGATGAGTAGGCGGCGTCCGGGGGTCAGGTGCGCGTCGGAGAGGTGGAGGATACGCAGCCGGTCGCTGCCGGGGGCGAGTATCGGTATCTCGTAGTGGCGCAGCCGGAACCAGTTGCGTTCCACGACCGAGGCGTATACGAGTCCTGCGACACCGAGGGCGCCAGTGACCGCTGCTGCTGTGCCGATCCGGCGTAGCACTCTGCCCGTGGTGTTCACCACCGCTGAACCTGTCATGGAACGATGGTGTCAGATCCCAGCAGTGCCTGGTTCCGGCGCGCCGGTCACGCGGGTATCGGTGGTGGCGAAAACCGTGGTGGGGGTGGGGCTGTCGGCTGGGCTGTGGTGGACGACATGGGAAAAATTGCCTGGAGTTCCCCGGAAGGGGCCTCTAGCATCCCTGGCATGTCCGAACTAAAGACCCGGCTGCAAACCGACCTTACCGCTGCGATGAAGGCACGGGACGCTGTGCGGACTCGGGCGCTGCGCATGCTGCTCACCGCGATCTCCAACGAGGAGGTGTCGGGGAAGTCCGCCCGTGAGCTCAGCGACGACGAGATCATCAAGGTGATCACGAAGGAAGTGAAGAAGCGTCGCGAGGCCGCGGAGGCTTTCGAGCAGGGTGGGCGCGCGGACCGGGCAGCGGACGAGCGTGCCGAAGGCGAGGTGCTGTCCGAGTATTTGCCGGAGCAGCTCAGCGACGAAGAGCTGGCTGATCTGGTTCGGGCGGCGATCGCGGAGGCCGGGGTGAGCGACGTCAAGGGGATGGGCGCGGTGATGAAGCTGCTCACTCCCCGGGTTGCGGGGCGTGCTGAGGGCCGCCGGGTCGCTGACGAGGTGCGCCGCCAGTTGTCGTGACTTTTGTCCCCAGGCTGAGGAAGCGTGTGGCCCTCGAGCACCAGTGCTCGAGGGCCACAGTGGTGAGTTGGGACTAGCTAGAACGCGCCCCACTGGTCATCTAAGGCGGGGAGCTCCCAGCCGCCTCCGCCGGGGAATTCCCAGCCGCCGTTGCCGTTGCCGCCGTTGCTGTTGCCGTTGTCGGCGGGGCCGCGGCTCAGGAAGATGTTGACGACGGAGCCTTCGGCGAGGCGGGAGCCCGCGGAAGGCTCGACGAGGGCCACGGTGCCTTCCGGGTGGCTGGACGGCAGCCGCCGGTCGGCCACGTTCGCCCGGTAGCCGGCGGATTCGATGGCGGCTACCGCTTGGTCACGGGACATGCCAACCACGTTGGGTACGCTTCCCGGGCTGGAAGCCGGGTTGGCGTCCGTGGGGTCCTCTCGTCGTGGCGGCGCGGGTTCGCTGGTGGAGCCGAACCGTGCGGGCGACCGTGCGAAGCTCTTCTCGTCCAGTTTCTTCACGGCTTCCCGCATGGTTTCCTGCCAGATCGGACCGGGGATGGTCGCGCCGTAGACCACCGAGTAGTAGCGTCCGCCGAGGGTGACGTTCCGCAGCGGGTACTGGTTGGGGCCGCGCGGGTCGCCGACGAACACGGCGCCGGCCAGGTTCGGGGTGTAGCCCGCGAACCAGGCGCTCGCCGAGTTGTCGGTGGTTCCCGTCTTTCCGGCGGCAGGGCGGCCGATACCCAGTCCGGTGGCGGTGCCGCCTTTGAAGGTCTGCTGGAGCAGGTAGTTCACGCCGTCGGCGACATCTTTGGAGATGCGCCGTTCGCACTCCGGTTCCATTTCGATGGTGCGCCCGGCCTGGCGGTCGACGATCTTGGTGATCGCCATCGGCTTGCAGTAGATGCCCCGCGAGGCGAAGGTCGCGTAGGCGGCGGCCACGTTCAGCGGGGAGACTTCCTCACTGCCCAGGGTGAAGGAGTTGTTCCCCTGGGTGCGCGGGTTGTCGTAGCTTTGGCCGTCGGCCCGGGTCAGGCCGAGTTTTTCCGCCATTTTGATGACGTTGCACAGGCCGACCCGTTTCTGCAGTTGGGCGAAGTAGGTGTTCACCGAGCCTTTGGTGCCCGACACCATGTTGTGGGTGGCGGCGCCGCCGCTTTCGCTGGAGTTGCTCACTGTCCACGGGGCGAGAGTGTTGCCGTCGCAGTTCTTCTGGCCGGTGACAGTGATGGTGCTGCCCGAGGTGAAGGACGTGCTGTACGGCAGTCCTTTTTCGAGGGCCGCGGCCAGGGTGATGGCTTTGAAGGTGGAGCCGGCTTGGAAGCCGGTGCTGCCGCCGCGGTCGGCGTTGGCTGTGAAGTTGATGGAGGTTTCGCCGAGTTTGCTTTCGTCGGGGCCGTAGTTGCGGCTCTGCACCATGGCCCGGATCTCCCCGGTGCCGGGTTCAATCAAGACTTCGGCGGCGACCTTGCGGGCTTCGTTCTTGCGCGGCACCCACTTGTCTACGGCTTTCTGCCCAGCCTCCTGCATGTCGGGGTCGAGCGTGGTGTAGATCTCCAGGCCTGCGGTGCGCAGCCAGCGGGCGCGTTCGGTTTCGGTCTCCCCGAACGCTTCGTTCTTCTCGATCTCCTGGATCACGTAGTCGCAGAAGAACGGCTGCTTGCTGGGCATGCACCCGTTGCTGGGCGTGGAGATGTCGAGTTCCAGGTCTTGCGCTTTGGTCTTCTCGGCTTCTTCTTCGGTGATCACCCCGGTGGCGACCATCCGGTCGAGGACCACGTCGCGCCGTTCTTGGGCCTGGTCCGGGTTGAGGCGGGGGTTGTACAGCTCGGGGTAGCGGACGAGACCGGCAAGGGTGGCAGCCTGGTTGAGGTTGAGTTCGCTGGCGCTGACGCTGAAGAAGTGCTGGGCCGCGGACTCGGCACCGTAGGCGCCGTCCCCGAAGTAGGCGATGTTGAGGTAGCCCTCGAGGATTTCGTCTTTGGTCATCCGCTGTTCGAGCGCGATGGCGTAGCGCAGTTCGCGGATCTTGCGTCCCAGGGTGGTTTCGCGGGCTTCTTCTTGTTCCGCCTGGGATGTGGCGCTTTCGATCAGCACGTTTTTGACGTACTGCTGGGTGATGGAGGAGCCGCCTTGGGTGCGCCCGGCGATGGTGCGCAGGGCGGCGCGGAAGGTGCCCACGATGTCGAGGCCGCCGTGCTCGTAGAACCGGCTGTCCTCGATGGCGATGATCGCCTGCTGCATGATCGGGGCGATCTGGTCGAGTTCTACCAGTTCCCGGTTCCGGTCGTACACCTCAGCGATGACGCCGCCTTCTGCGTCGTAGATGATCGAGCGTTGGGGCGGCGGCGGGGTCTCTAGCTCGCTGGGCATGTTGAGGAAGCCGGTCGCTACGTTGCGGGCAGCGATGCCGATACCGCCGAGGGCGGGAGCGGCGAGCGCAGCCACGAGTACTCCGGCAGCGACCGAGACCCCGAACAACTGACCGAGTTTCTGCAGCAATGTCCCTTGACCCACCCGTCCAGATTACGTTCGGAAACGAGAAAACAGCGACGAACCGCCGTGGGCTTCGCGTTGTTGTCGGTTCCGGATGTGGTCGATCCGCGAGCCCTGATTCCCATCTTTCCATGATCAGGGACTTGGGGAGGGTCGCCGCCCACACGCACTTTATTACTCTGGGTAGTCACTAGGTGACTAGTTTTCAAAGCTTTAATGGTCCACCTGAGCTATATCAGAAATGGGCCTAATGGGGACTGTTGACTTTGGGGTGCGGACCGTAATTTCTTTACCAGCGGAGATGCAAGAGACGGTACATCTCATACGGGCCCCGCACCCCGTCGTACCCGTTGAGCCGATCCGGTGTGCCCGCAGAGGTCGTCTCTGTTCCTCCGTGCCAGTCGATGTCCGCGCCCGTCGGCTGGCTTCTGTCACAGCACACAACACATGATGATCTTTGGGAGTGGGGCACATGTGGAGTACAGACTGGGCTGCGCGTGCTGCCTGTCGGGAGATCGACCCCGACTCGCTGTTCGTCCAGGGGGCCGCGCAGAACCGGGCCAAACTCATCTGCCGGGGGTGCCCGGTCCGCACCGAGTGTCTGGCTGACGCGCTGGACAACCGGATCGAGTTCGGTGTCTGGGGAGGGATGACCGAACGCGAGCGGAGGGCTCTGCTGCGGCGCCGCCCCGAGGTGACCTCGTGGCGGGCACTGCTCGAAGACGCCCGGCAGCACTACCAGCAGTCCGGGGCTGCTAAGGACCAGTTCGTCAAGGGTTGACGGCACCACGGGCAGGGAGGAAGCCCGTGGCCGCCCGCGCCCCCGGTGCACGTTCCGGAGACCGTGGAGGGTGGTTTTCGGCAGCGACAGAGCAAGACGGGGGAACCAGCCGTCTTCCGGACGGAGCCGTGCAAGCGCGGGACAGGTCCGTCCACCATTCATTGGGAGGGTGTGGGGTGGGGCTGCTCTTGTCGAGGACACGTGGTGAGAGGAGACGCGGCGTCCACGCGACCGAGGGGAGCAGCCGCCCCTTCCTGAGGGCACCGGGCCGTTACGGCACGGTGGACACACCAGCGAGTGCCCGGCCGATCGCGCGGAGCGCGTCCAGGTCGTGGACGTCTTCCGGGTAGGCCGGGACTTCCGCTATCGCAACGTCAGGATGGTCCGCAGCGAACCGGTTGCGCAGTCGCTGCTCCCGGTTCCGCTGTCGGACCCGTCCGGCATGCAGGCGGAGTGCCGCGGCGGCGAGGGGATGCTCCCCGGTTGCTTCGAGCAGCTCCGCCGCGGCCGAGCCTTGTTCCGCTGAGAGGTCGGCGTGGACCTGTTGGACGCGGTTGAGGACCAGGCCGGCCAGCGGCATCTGTTCTGCGGAGAGCCGTGCCACGAAGTAGGAGGCTTCCCGCAGCGCGTCGAGCTCGGGTGCGGCCACGACGAGGAACGCGGTGCCTTCGGTTTGCAGGATCCGGTAGGTCTGTTCGGCCCGTTCCTGGAATCCGCCGAAGACAGCGTCGAACGCGCCGATGAAGGACTGCACGTCTTTGAGGAGCTGGGTGCCGAGGATCTTCGTGATCACCCCGGTCACCAGGCCGAACCCTGCGCCGAGCAGGCGGAAGGCTCCGCCGCGTGCGGGGGTGCCCAGGAATCTGACCAGGCGGCCGTCGAGGAATCTGCCGAGCCGTTTGGGGGCGTCGAGGAAGTCCAGTGCGGACCGGCTGGGCGGGGTGTCGACGACGATGAGGTCCCATTCGTCGGAACGCCGCAACTGGCCCAGCTTCTCCATCGCCATGTACTCCTGCGTGCCCGCGAAGCTGGACGACAAGGACTGGTAGAAGGGGTTGTTGAGGATCTGCTCCGCCCGCTGGGGGTCTGCGTGCGCTTCGACGGTCTCGTCGAAGGTGCGTTTCATGTCCAGCATCATGGCGTGCAGTGATCCGCCGTTGCTGTCCGCGACACCGGGGACCGGGCGCGGGGTGTTGTCCAGTTCGGTCAGTCCCAGGGATTGGGCGAGTCGGCGGGCCGGGTCCACGGTGATCACCACGGTGTGCCGTCCGCGTTCTGCGGCGCGCAAGGCCAGGGCCGCGGCCGTGGTGGTCTTGCCGACGCCTCCGGAGCCGCAGCACACCACGATTCGGGTGCCGGGGTTGTCGAGGAGGTCGTCCACGTCGAGGGTGCGGGGAGGGGTGGGGTTCACACTGCCCCCTGGTCGCGTAGTTCGCGGGCGAGTCGGCGGAGGCCGTCAAGGTCGACCCCGTCGTCGAGGAAAGGGACGTCGTAGCAGGGGCGTCCGGCTGCGGCGAGCCGGCTGCGGGCTTCGGCTGCTACTCGCATGTGCCGGGCGTGTTCCACGATTTCTTTGGACAGCTCCTGGGCGAGACGGGACGGGTCGGGGAGGCTGGCGGCCTGAAGGCCGCGGGTGAGCGCGGCGACGTCGACGACACCTTGGGACGCTGCGGCGAGCACGGAGTCCTCTAGCAGCGCGGGGCGGACCATGTTCACCAGGATGCCTCCCACATGCAGTCCTGCGTCGCGTGCCTCCGCGATTCCCTCCACGCATTCTTGGACCGGCATTTCTTCGAGCAGGGTGACGAAGTGCACCACGGTTTCGGGGGAGCGGATGACGTCTATGACCCGGGCGGCGTGGTCGCGGACCGGGCCTACCCGGGCCAGGCCGGAGACTTCGGCGGTGACGTTGAGGAAACGAGTGATGCGGCCGGTGGGCGGGGCGTCGAGCACTACGGCGTCGTAGACGTACGGGCCGGGACCGTCGTGCCGGGCACTCTGCGGGGTGCGGCGGCGCACTGCTTCGGTGACTTTGCCGGTCAGGAGGATGTCGCGGGCGCCGGGCGCGATCGTGGTGGCGAAGTCGATGACGCCGAAGCGGCGGAGTGCACCGCCGACCCGGCGCAGGCCGTAGAACATCTCCAGGTATTCCAGGAGCGCTGCCTCAGCGTCGACGGCGAGCGCGTAGACCGTGCCGCCGTTGTCGGCGGCGGCGATTTCGCGTTCCGCATAGGACAGCGAGTCGAGGCCGAAGAGCGGGGCGATGCCGTGCCGTTCTTCAACTTCCACCAGCAGCACTTTGCCGCCTTCCGCGGCCAGGGCTAGAGCGAGTGCTGCGGCGACGGTGGTTTTCCCGGTGCCTCCTTTGCCGGTGACGACGTGGAGGCGGACTCCGTCCCAATCGCGATCGCGTGAGCTCACCCCACGGAGTCTATGCACTGCGGGTTGAGGTCTCGCCCTGCCGCCGCCGGGAGTGATGGTGCTGGTAAGGGTCATGGACCCCTGCCGTGCGGGGAACGGTCGCTATAAGGTTGGCGCCATGACGAAGTGGGAGTACGCGACTGTGCCGTTGTTGTCGCACGCAACCAAGCAAATTCTGGACAATTGGGGCGAAGACGGGTGGGAGTTGGTCACGGTGATCCCCGGCCCCACGATCGGCGATGACCCGCGCAACCAGCAGTTGGTCGCCTACCTGAAGCGCGAGAAGAAATGACGACGAAGACCCCTGAGACACGATTGGCGGAGCTCGGGCACACCCTGCCCGAGGTGGTCCCTCCCGTGGCCGCATACCTGCCGACCGTGCGCAGCGGGAGCCACGTCTACGTCTCCGGGCAGCTTCCGGTGGTCGGCGGGGAGCTCCGTGCGACCGGCAAAGTGGGGGCCGACGTCGACCCGGAGCAGGCCAAGGAGCTGGCCGCGGTGTGCGCGTTGAACGCGATCGCCGCCATCAAAGCCGAGGTGGGCGAGCTGTCCCGGGTGAAACGCGTGGTCAAGGTCGTGGGATTCGTGGCCAGCGACCCGTCGTTCACCGGCCAGCCGCAGGTCATCAATGGGGCCAGTGAACTGTTCACCGAGGTGTTCGGCGAAGCCGGCAAGCATGCGCGTAGCGCGGTGGGTGTGGCCGTGCTCCCGTTGAACGCCCCGGTCGAGGTTGAGGTGATCGTCGAGGTCGACTAGTCCGGTCCGACCAGGCAACGTCACCGTCCCCCGGGGAGGAGGCTCCGTGTCAGCGAACCATTCAGAATGCCGGCGGGAAGAAGAGGAGAAGCCTTCCTCCGCTCCCGTGTCTCCCTCCGAAGAAGCGACTCTCTCGGAGGGTGAGGTCATCCGCCACCTTGGCAGCGGCGAGATCACTCCCCGCATGTGGGACGTGCTCGCGGGGCGGGTGACTCCGGTGCGGCCTCGGGACGCCGCGACCGTGCTGCTGGTGCGTCAGGCAGATCGAGGTCTCGAGGTGTACCTGCTGCGGCGGGTCGCTTCGATGCGGTTCGCTCCGGGCATGTACGCCTTCCCCGGGGGGTCGGTGGATCCGCGGGACAGCGACCACACGATCCGCTGGAGCGGGCCGCCGCCCCGGGAGTGGGCTCGCGCGTTCGGGGCGGACGAGGCACTGGCGCGCGCCCTCGTCTGCGCGGCGGTACGGGAAACCTTTGAAGAGTCCGGGGTGCTGCTGGCCGGTCCCTCCGAGAATGAAGTGGTAGCCGATACGCGGGGGGACGACTGGGAGGAAGACCGGCAGGCGCTGCTCAACCGTTCCCTGTCGCTCGCGGAACTGCTTGACCGGCGAGGGCTGGTGCTCCGCTCGGATCTACTGTGTCCGTGGGCGCGGTGGATCACCCCGGCGATGGAGCCGCGCCGCTACGACACCAGGTTCTTTGTCGCGGTCCTGCCGGAAGGCCAGCAGCCTCGCGACGTGGGCGGGGAAGCCGACCATGTCACGTGGATGTCCCCGGAGGAGGCGGTGCGGCAGTGGCGGGCGGGGCAGTTGGCGATGCTGCCGCCCACGGTGGCCAACCTGAAGAGCCTCATCGGATACGCCACACCTGAGGAGGTGTTGGCCGCGGAACGGGAGATCGTTCCGGTGCAACCGGAGTTCCGGAAGTCTGCGGGGGGAATCACACTGATCGTTCCCGATGGTGTTGATTATCCGTTCTGATGGACCCCCTAGTCGGGCATGCCGCGAAAAGAGGTGCGATGAGGATCGACGGTTCCGGGACGCTGCGCGCAAGTTGCGTTCTCTGCCCGAATCCCGGCCCGATGACGCTCGACGGAACGAACACGTGGATACTGCGGGAGCCTGGCGCCCGCAACGTGCTGGTGGTCGACCCCGGACCCCATCACGAACGGCACCTGGAGCGTGTTGCGCGCATGGTGCAAGAGCAGGGATCCCAGGTCACCCAGGCCCTGCTCACCCACGGCCATGCCGACCACGCCGCGGGGGCACGGTACTTCTCCGAGCTGACCGGCTGCCGTGTGCGCGCGGTCGATCCGGCGCATCGCATCAGCGGGGACGGGCTCGACGACGGAGAAGTGGTCGAAGCAGACGGACTGCGGGTACGGGTGCTGCGCACGCCCGGGCACACCGCGGACTCGGTGAGCTTCCACCTGCCTGCGGACGACGTCGTCCTCACCGGGGACACCGTGCTGGGGCGGGGCACCACGGTGATCGTCGGAGAAGACGGCGGAGACCTGGGCGACTATTTGAATTCCCTGATTCGGCTGCGTGACCTGGTGGACAGCGCGAACATCCGCGCCCTGCTGCCCGCGCACGGGCCCGTCTGCACGGATCCGCTGCGGAAGCTGAACTCTTACATCCAGCACCGCGAAGAGCGGCTAGGACAGATCCGTGACGCGGTGGCGGCCGGGGCGGACACGCTGGCCGAGATCGTGGACCGGGTGTACGCGGACGTGGATCCCGCGCTGCGTGCCGCGACCGAAGCGTCCGTCCGCGCCCAGGTGCGGTACCTCGTGGACCGCGGAGACGTTCCCGTGGAGGTTCTGGCGGACTGAGCCTGCCCGCGGCGCGGCCGGGCGGCACGGGCATGCCGAGCACACTCGACGTGCCGGGGTCGGCGGAGCGGCCGCTTCACCGGTGTTCCTACTGCGCGGAGGATGGTTGTCCGGCACGGTCCGACCGCCCGACGCCGCGGGACTGAGGCGGTCGGACCGGGGTCGAAGTCAGCGGGCGCGGCGACGCAGCCGTTCCACGTCGAGCAGGACCACGGCTTTGGCTTCGATCCGCAGCCAGCCGCGCAGCGCGAATTCGGCCAGCGCCTTGTTGACGGTTTCGCGTGACGCGCCCACGAACTGGGCCAGCTCTTCTTGCGTCAGGTCGTGGTGGACGTGGAGCCCGTCCTCGCTCTGCTTGCCGAAACGTTCCGCCAGGTCGAGCAGGGCCTTGGCGACACGGCCGGGAACGTCGGTGAAGACCAGGTCCGCCACCACGTCGTTGGTCCGCCGCAGTCGGGTGGCCAGCGCCTTCAGCAGGTGGACGGCGACCTCGGGCTGCCGCATGATGAACGGCCGCAAGTCGTCGTGGCCCAGCCCGGCCAACACAGCGTCGGTTACCGCAACCGCGCTGGCCGTCCGCGGTCCCGGGTCGAACAGGGAGAGCTCACCCAGCATTTCGCCCGGGCCGAGAACCGCCAGCAGGTTCTCACGGCCGTCAGCGGACTTGCGGGTGAGTTTGACCTTTCCGCTGAGCATGACGTAGAGACGGTCACCCTCGTCTCCCTCGGAGAAGAGTGTCTGGCCCCGGCCGAGTCGCACCTCGGTGATGGAAGAACGCAGCGCGGCCGCGCCTTCTTCGTCAAGCGCCTCGAACAGGGGGGCCTTGCTCAGCACCTCGTTGGTCTCGTCCACCATTCCTCCTCGCAGCCTGACCGTCAACAGTGTGACGCACATCGCACAAGCTGTGAAACCGGCGTGTTCCCTGGTGGACCCCACCGGGGGTACGAGCAGCTCGTCACAGCCGACGTCAGCACTTCGATCCTAGTTGTTTCTCGAGGGCGTGGCTGCGGACTCCGCTGGAGTGCCGGGAGGAAACCGCGGATAACACAGCCTGAGGCTGTCGCGGAATCCCGCGCTGACCGGGCACGAAGCAGAAAAGATACGTAGGCTGGAACAGTGTCCCGCAACGTATACACTGCTTCCTCCTCCCCCGGTGCTAGCGGCGACGCGTCCGCAGCGGAGCGCGACACGCCCACGGGTGAGACTCGCCTCGCTTTGATGAGACGTTCCCGACAAATCAACCGGGAATTGGCGCGAATGTATCCCGACGCGCACTGTGAGCTTGATTTCACTACCCCCCTCGAACTCCTGGTAGCCACCATCCTGTCGGCCCAGTGCACGGACCGGAGGGTCAACAAGGTGACCCCCGTGTTGTTCGCCCGCTACCGCTCTGCAGCCGACTATGCTTCGGCCAACCAGGAGGAGCTCGAAAACATCATCCGCTCCACTGGCTTCTACCGCACCAAGGCGCGCAACATCATCGCGCTTGGCCAGCGGTTGTGCGACGAACACGGCGGAGAAGTTCCCGACCGGTTGGAAGACTTGGTGAAACTGCCGGGTGTGGGCCGCAAGACCGCCAACGTGGTGCTGGGCAACGCCTTCGGTGTTCCCGGCCTCACCGTCGACACCCACTTCGGACGGCTTGTGCGCCGCTTCGGGATGACCCGGCAGACCGACCCGGTGAAAGTGGAACAGGAGATCGCTGCCCTGTTCCCGCCCGAGGAGTGGACGATGCTATCCCACCGGCTCATCTGGCACGGGCGCCGAGTCTGCCATGCCCGCCGCCCCGCGTGCGGTGCCTGCGAACTCCAGCACCTGTGCCCCTCCTACGGTGAAGGACCGGTGGACGAGGAGACCGCGCGGCGGCTGGTACGGACGGGGCCGTTCTCATGAGACCGCAGATCACTACTCCGGAATGGCTGCTGTCACTGACCGAGGCCGCGAAGCGGATGCCGGTGCCCGTCGAGATGCGGCCCCCAGCTTCCGGTGGGCGCAGCTCCGCGGTCCTGCTGCTGTTCGGGGAAGGCGAAGCCGGGCCCGACGTACTCCTCATCCAACGCAACACGGGGCTGCGGCGCCACTCGGGGCAGCCCGCCTTCCCCGGAGGGGCGCTCGAACCGCAGGACGCCGGGCCAGTGGACTGTGCCTTGCGGGAAGCCGAAGAGGAAACGGGGGTGGTCCGCGACGGAGTCCACGTGCTCGGCACCCTGCCGGAGTTCTACATTCCTCCCACAGGGTTCCGCGTCACCCCTGTGCTGGCGTGGTGGCACACCCCTTCTGAAGTGCGTGCCGTCGACACAGACGAAGTCGCCTCGGTGACCCGTGTCCCCATCGCAGAGCTCGCCGACCCGGCCAACCGGGTGCGTACAGTGCTGTCCAACGGGCGCACCGGCCCGGCGTTCCGGGTGCGCGGCATGCTGGTGTGGGGATTCACCGCTGGGATACTGGATCGTCTGCTCGTGTTGGGCGGGTGGGAACGGCCGTGGCGTGACCAGAATGTGGAAGTCATCGACGTGTTCCGACCCGTGGCCCGAGACGGTGGCGGCACACCTTAAAACAACCTTGGGGACAGCGGAGAGGAGCGGGTGTGCTGGACGCGATCCTCGTCGTGCTCATTATCGTCTTCGCGATCTCGGGCTACCGGCAGGGGTTCATTGTCGGAGTCCTGAGTTTTGTGGGCTTCATCGGCGGGGGAGTCCTGGCTGCGCTCGGCGCGCCTCCGGTCATCCAAGCGTTCGTCCCCAACCCCACGCAGCAGGCGCTCATCGCGATCGCGATGGTGTTCCTGTTCGCCGCGCTCGGCCAGTTCTTCACTTCCTATCTGGGCGCGCTCATCCGCAACCGGGTCACGTGGAACTCGGCGCGGATCCTCGACGCCATGGGCGGGGCCCTGGTGAGCACCCTGTCGGTGCTGCTGGTGTCCTGGCTGGTGGGGAGCGCCGTCGCTAACTCGATGATTCCTCTGGTCACCGAGCAGGTGCAGAATTCGCGGATCCTGCGGACGGTGGACCGGGTCATGCCTGATCCGGCGCAGACCTGGTTTTCCACCTTCCGCAGGATCGTCGACCAGAGCGCTTTCCCGCAGGTCTTCAGCGGGTTGGGCACCAGCGAGCCCGCGGAGGTCGCGGAACCCGACCCGTCGGTGCTCAACACTGAAGAGCTGCGGCGGGCAAGCCAGAGCGTCGTCAAAGTGCTGGGGAACGCGCCCTCCTGCCAGCGTCGGGTCGAAGGCACCGGGTTCGTCTACGCGCACGAGCGTGTCATGACGAACGCGCACGTGGTGGCCGGGGTGGAAGAGGAGCTGCGGATCGTCACCCGGGACGGTACCCAGTACGAGGCGATCGTGGTCCTCTACGACCCCCAACAGGATCTTGCGGTGCTCGCCGTGCCCGGTCTCGACTTGGAGCCGCTGGAATTCGAAATGCAGGCGAAGAAAGGCGACGACGCGGTCGTCGCCGGTTTCCCCCGGGACAGCGGGTTCACCGTGGTCCCCGCCCGGATCCGCGCCGAGCAGACCGCACGGGGACCCGACTTCTACCACTCCCAGCAGGTGAGCCGGGAAATCTACCAGGTGCGCGCGGTGATCCAGCCGGGAAACTCTGGGGGGCCGCTGCTCTCACCCCGGGGAACCGTGTACGGGGTGGTGTTCGCGGCCGCCACCAATGACGAAGAAACCGGTTACGTGTTGACCGCAGAAGAGGTTGCCGCGAACGCGGAAGCGGGAATCCGCGCTACCACGCCGGTGTCCACTCAGGAATGCGACTAGGCGCACCGCTGCCATGGCGGATTTGTGTGGTGCTTGAGGGGACGGGGGAAGGAATTACGGGCGTCTCACCATGAGACGCCCGTGGACGTGCGGAAGGCGTCAGTCGAGTCCATGCGCCTCGGAGATGTCCGCCTCGTTACTGGCCAACGGCCAGCTCATGCGGATCACCGTGCCGTTCTCGCTGGGTTCGATACTCACCTCGTCAGCCAAACCGCGGATGACGGCAAGGCCGACATCAGGTGACAATCCGCCGAACCCGCCTGAGGTGAGGGATTCACCGAGCGAAGCGTGCGGCCCGCCCTCGAAACCGTTGAACGCTGGAGCGCCGTTCTCCTTGGCTGGGGCGTGGTCGGAAACGACCACTTCGAAGCGGCCGGAACGGCTGCCGTTGATCCGATCGGGACCTGAGGGGCCACCGGGTCCCGTCGGGCCGGAACTGTCGATCAACTCCAGCTTGATCGGCTGGTCGGGGCAGTGGGTGCGATGAGCCTCCACGGCGCGGGAGCACGCCTCGCCCACGGCCAGGCGAATCTCGTCGAGGGTCGACTCGCTGACACCCGCCCGCCGGGCCACGGCCGTAGCCATGAGCCTGGCGGTGCGGACATGCGCGGGCAGCGCGCTAATCGTGAGTTGGACAACCGCCATCGTTGGCTTACGACTGCTTCGACTTGCGCTTGTCGATGGCCTCCTGCACCGACTCGTAGATACCGAAGACCTTGGTCAGACCGGTGATCCGGAAGATCTTCAGGATCCGCTCCTGGGTGCAGACCAAGTCCAGGGTGCCGTCGTGGGCCCGCACGCGCTTGAGACCGCCCACAAGCACACCGAGCCCGGTCGAGTCGAGGAACTCCACCTTCTCCATGTTGACGATGAGGTGGTGGTGGCCCTTGTTCACCAGGTCGATGAGGAGCTCTCGCAGGCGAGGCGCCGTATAGACGTCGATTTCCCCTTCGACGACGACGACCTCGGTGTCGTCTTGGGTGTGGTGATCAAGCTTCAAGTCCACTGGTCCTCCAGCACCGAACAGCGAAAACTCGCGAGGGATCCTCTGCCGGGCGTTACCCTCTCCGGACGAAATTCAATCACGCCAGGCTGTTGTATCTATGGCAAAGTCAAGAAAACCACGCCGTAGCGCCAGTCGTACCCCCAGATGTCACACTGAAATCGTTCAGCTATCAACTGCGGTCCCGAATAACCAAGGCGCACGATCCTGTGGAGGGTGTCGGGTGTGAACCGTTGGGAGCCGGTTCTCCAACGGCTGCGGCGTGACCATACCCGCACCGCGCAGGTGACCCATGTGGAAAGCCTGACGAATAGTCCCGGGGTGAGGGAGGACTGGCCGGGCTGGGCGTCGCCTGCGGTGGTGGAACGCATGGTCAAGTCAGGTGTAGCGAAGCCCTGGTCGCACCAGGTGCGGGCAGCGAACCTGGCTCACAGTGGCAGCAATGTGATCATAGCCACTGGCATCTCTTCCGGGAAGTCGTTGGGTTTTCTGCTGCCGTGCACCGCGGCGATCGCCGAGGGCGGCAGCGTGCTCTACCTGGCTCCCACCAAAGCACTCGCCGCCGACCAGGAGCGCAAACTCGCGGAGCTGGCGCTGCCCGGGGTGCGGGCTGCCGTCTACGACGGCGACACCCCGATGGAAGAACGGTCCTGGGCCCGGGCGCACGCCAACTACGTGCTGACCAACCCTGACATGCTGCACCGTTCGATCGTGGCGCGCCACCCGGTCTGGGCGGGGTTTCTGCGCCGGCTCAGCTATGTCGTGGTGGATGAGGCCCACCACTATCGGGGAGTGTTCGGGTCGCATGTCGCGCAGATCCTGCGGCGGCTGCGGCGGGTGTGCGGCTGCTACGGTGCCGAGCCGCGGTTCATCCTGGCGTCGGCGACCACGGCGACGCCGGCGGAGACAGCGCAGCAGCTCACCGGGCTTCCCGTGTTCGCGGTCACCGGGGACGGTTCGGCGCGCGCCTCGCTGCGGTTCGCTCTCGTGGAGCCGGAGCTGACGGAGAAGACCGGGGAGCAGGGGGCGCCCCTGCGGCGCACGGCGACAGCGGTCGCCGCGGAACTGTTGGCTGACCTGGTGTCCCATGAGGTGTCCACTCTGGTGTTCGTGCGGTCCCGGCAGGCGGCTGAACTGGTTGCGCTGGCGGCGCAGCGGGCACTGGCCGATGCGGGGCGCCCAGAGCTGGCCCGGCGCGTAGCCGCGTACCGGGGCGGCTACCTGGCTGAGGACCGGCGGCGGCTGGAGCAGCGCCTGCGGTCCGGGGAGCTGCTGGGACTGGCCACCACCAACGCGCTTGAGTTGGGGGTGGACGTGAGCGGACTGGACGCTGTGGTGCTCGCCGGCTGGCCGGGGACGCGGGCCTCGCTGTGGCAGCAGGCCGGGCGGGCCGGCCGGAGCGGCCGTGACGCGTTGGCCGTGTTCGTCGCACGGGACGATCCGCTCGACACCTACCTGGTCCACCATCCCGACGCGATCTTCGGGCAGGACGTGGAAGCGACGGTCCTGGACCCGGACAACCCCTATGTGCTCGCCCCGCACTTGTGTGCCGCAGCCGAGGAACTTCCGCTCGCCCCGGAAGAACTGCCGATCTTCGGTCCGAACGCGTCCGATGTGGTTGCCGAGCTGGTGGGCCGAGGGCTGCTGCGCCGCCGCCCTCGAGGCTGGTTTTGGACGCGTCGGGAACGGGCCTCCACCTTGGCCGATATCCGGGGGTCGGGCGGGGCGCCGGTCCAGATCGTGGACGAAGACAGCGGCGTGCTGCTGGGCTCCGTGGACGAGGCCACGGCGAGCTCGGCCGTGCATCCCGGCGCGGTCTACCTGCACCAAGGGTTCAGCTATGTGGTCTCCGCGTTGGACTTGGAGAGCGGAATCGCCTTGGTGCGCGGCGAAGACCCCGGCTACAGCACCTGGGCGCGGGAGGTCACCCACATCGACATCCTCACCACCGCGCGCGAGGAGCGGTGGGGGGAAGCCACAGTGTGCTTCGGGAAAGTGCGGGTGGCCCGCCAAGTGGTGAGCTATCTGAGACGCGACCTGCGCACCGGGGCGGTCCTGGACGAGCGTCCGCTGGAACTGCCGGAGCGGGTCCTGGAGTCGCAGGCGGTGTGGTGGACGGTCGGTCCGGACGCTGAGGAACGGCTGCGGGACGAAGGGGTGGAGCTGCGCGGCGCCGCCCACGCAGCCGAGCACGCGTCGATCGGCCTGCTGCCGCTGTTCGCCACCTGCGACCGGTGGGATATCGGCGGGGTGTCCACTGCGCTGCACCCCGACACCGGGCTGCTCACCGTCTTCGTCTACGACGGGCACGAGGGAGGCGCAGGGTTCGCGGAACGCGGCTACGCCGCTGCGCGGGACTGGTTGCGCGCCACACGGGACGCGATCGCGGCCTGCGAGTGCGCTACCGGGTGCCCGTCCTGCATCCAATCGCCCAAATGCGGTAACGGCAACGAGCCGCTCAGCAAGCCGGGAGCGGTCCGGCTCCTGGACGCGCTGCTGGAAGCGGCCTAGCCAGGCCGGGGATACAGCCTTGTGCTCTGCGCCGACCGGACCAGCCCGGGAGACTGCGGTGAGCTGCGCTGGTCCTATACGGCCCGGCACAGCTACGGTGACCGTAACAGTCAGCCCAGACACGGTGCAGTCGACCAGCCGGGCCTGGTTCGCGTGCGCAGTGCGGCGGGCCACCGCGCAGGCCCGGTCGGCCCCCGAGGCGGCCTGCTCCGCCCCGGCGAGGGCGGCGAGGTCAGCGGCGGCAGCAGCCCGGTGCCGGTCCACGCGTACGCTCGCCACCACGACGATTGCGACTACGCACGCCCAGACCAGCATGGCGAAGGTGAGCACCCACACGGTGCCGGAGCCGCGATCAAGGGCTGGAGGGCGCATCAGCACTCCTCACCGCTAGAGCATCCACCTCGGGTTCCGCGGGGATCGCGGCGGTGCCGCTGACCCGCACTGTCGGAGGCAGCCCGGGGATGATCCGGACCGGGGCAGTGACCTCTACCCGGGCGAAACCTTCCGCCATGGACAGTTCCGCCGTGGCCTCCGGGGGACCGGCCTGGGCGACAAGGGAGCGGACGACTGCCTCGTCGTCGCCGCGCGCGAGCGCGCGGGCCCCCACCCGGGCAGCGTCCACGCACGCCACGTGGGCTGCTGCGGCGTGGACACAGCAGAGCGCGACGCCCAGCAGCAGCGCCAGCCCGGGGAGCACCACCGCGGTTTCCGCGGTCACCGCTCCCCGGTCCCGGAACAGGGCACTGGTGCCCTGGCGTGCCGGGGCTGTGGGACGGGCCGTGGGAGGGCGGCGCATCGGCTCAACCACCCATCCCGAGAGCGTCGATGACCATGCGGGTGAGGGCGGTGCGGAGCTCAGCGCTGGTCAGAATGGCGTAGAGGACCGCGGCGAACGCGCAGGCCGCCACAGTGACGAGGGCGTATTCGGATGTGGCCATTCCGGTGTCGCGGCCGCGGCCAGCGGACCGAAGAAGACAGCGGAGCAGCAGAACAGGAGCAGCAGACACAGGAACCTCCGTACAAGGCGAGGGCGTAACAGCCCGACACAGCGTTTAGCGTGGCCGGGCGATACGGGGCGTGCGGCGGGGGAAGACGCGGCTGTGGATAACTCGAGACCGGCGCTGGTAAGGCCGCTGGGCGGTCAGGGAAGGACCAGACCAGACACGAGGCCCGCGGCCAGGGGCACCACGCCGAGGAGGACGAACGCGGGCAGAAAGCACACACCCAGGGGGATGACGACGGCTACCCCGGTGCGGTGGGCCAGCTCGAGGGCTGTCGCGCGGGCGGTACGGCGGCAGTCGGCGGCGTGGGACTCCACCACGTCGGCCAGTGGGGCGCCAGTGTGGCTTGCCCGGGCCAGGGCCCGGCCTACCGCGGCCAGCTCTGCGGGGGCGTGCAGACTCTGCCAGGCGCGCGCCGGATCGGCGCCGAGCCGTAACTGCCGGGCCACCCCGTCCAGCGCGGTACCGAGCGGCCCGCCGAGAGCCTGGGCTACCGCCGCCACCATGTCGGTGGGGTGTGCTCCCGCGCGCAGCCCGGCCGCCAACAGGTCCAGGGCCAGGGGCAGCACGGCCGTGATCTCCGTGTCCCGCCCGGCGGACGGTGGGGACGCTGCGGCCCGTTTCCGCCGCCACACCACGAACCCGGCGAGGAGTGCGCCCCCGAACAAGCCGAGTCCTGCCCCGCCCAGCGCCCAGCAGGCCGCGAGTACGGCAGCAGCGGCGAGCATGCGGGGAAGCCGGGGCAGAAGCCGGGGTGGGCGGCGTAGGGCAGGGGCCGACAAGGCGGCGAGCCGCCGTTCTGCGGGCGACCGGCCGTCTCCGACCGCGAGCGCGCCCGTTCCAGCGGCCAGCGCGATGACAGCGACATCGAGACCCGTCACAGGTGCCTCCGTTCACATTCCCGCGGTGCGCAGCACTCGGTGGACGAGACGCCGGGTCCACCACACGCCCGCGGCGTTGAGCGCGATCCCGGCGCACAGGCAGCCCCATCCGAGCGGTGTGGTGAACAAGAAGAGGAGGGGAGCACCACCCAGCGCACTCGCCATCAGCAGCCCGGCAATGGGAAGCCCGGCGAGCAGCACCGCGGTGGTGCGTGGTCCCGCAAGGTGGATGTCGAGTTCACGGTGGAGCGCATCCTGGTGTGCCAGCGCGTCCGCGAGGCGTTCCACGACCGCCGCTACACCGGTGCCGGACGAGGCAGCGACCTGCCAGCACACCGCGAGGCTCGCCCATGCCGTGCCGCCGGGACGGCGGGACGCAGCCCGCAGCGCAGGCACCGGGTCGTGTCCCGCTTCAGCGAGCACTGCTGCTTCGGCGAGTTCCGCCGCGATGAGCGGGTCAGCGCCGCGGAGGGCGGCGGCGAGCGCCTTCCCCGGGGAGCTGCCGCAGCGGAGCTCCGCGGCGATAGCCCGGCACACGTCAGCGCAGCCGCGCAGGCGGCGGCGCGCCAGCAGCCCGGGGCGGTGCGTCAACCGGCGCCGCACCACTGCTGCCAGGGCACGCAGTGAAGGACGCGGAGCGCGAGCCGTGGTGAGCGCCCGCAACCGGAGTTCGGCGGCGGACGGCAGTACCCACACCACGGCGCAGCCCAGCCAGCCGGCCGTCCACACCACCATCCCGTAGCGGGCGATCCCGTCGGCGAGCATGGTCACTGCCCCCTCCCCGGCGGTACAGCGATCCGGTCGCACAATTCGGGGAACGCGGTGTCGTGCACCAGGTCGCCGTGCGCGGTGAAGGTGACCGCCGGTACCGCTGCCACCAGGCCGTCGCACCCGCGGCGCAGAACGCACACTTGGGCGACGCGGCGTGGCCCGCTGGGTGGGCGGACCAGGTGGACGACGAGTGCGCGGGTGGCGGCGAGCTGGCTGTGCACGGCTTCGCGGCTCAACCCGGCCGCGCACCCCAGTGCTTCGATACGGGCGGGGACGTCGGCTGCGGTATTGGCGTGCAGGGTCCCCGCGCTGCCTTCCTGGCCCGTGTTGAGGGCGTGCAGCAAGGAGACGACTTCGGGGCCGCGCACTTCGCCGACGATGAGCCGGTCGGGGCGCATCCGCAGTGCTTGGCGGACGAGTTCGTGGAGTTCCACTCCGCCGCGCCCTTCGATGTTGGGTGGACGCGACTGCAATCGGACCACGTGGGGGTGGTCGGGGCGGAGCTCGGCAGCGTCTTCGACCAGCACCAGCCGCTCGGTGGGAGCGGCAAGGGACAGCAGGGTGGACAGCAGCGTGGTCTTCCCGGTGCCGGTGCCGCCGGAGATGAGGAAAGCGCACCGGGAGGCCACGAGGGAATGCAGCAGAGCCGCCCCTGCTGGGGGAAGCGTGCCCAAGGAAACCAGTTCCGGAAGGGAGAACACGCGGTGGCGGGGCAGCCGCAGCGACAGCCGGGGACCTTCCGGGGACACCGGGGGCAGGACCGCGTGCAGCCGCGCCCCGGAGGGGAGCTGGGCGTCCACCCACGGTTCCGCCGCATCCAAGCGGCGGCCGGCCTGGGCTGCCAGCCGTTGCGCTAGGCGGCGCACCGCGTCGTCGTCGGGGAAGCCAATGTCGTTGACGCGGCGCAGCCCGGTGCCGTCGTCCACCCAGATCTCGTGCGGGCCGTTGACCAGGATGTCGGTGATGTCCGGGGCGGCGAGCAAGGGTTCCAACGGTCCGGCACCGGTGAGGTCGGCGCGGAGGAGCCGGGAGAGCGCCAGCACTTCGGCGTCGCCCAGGGTGGTGTCTTCCGCGCGGACTGCGGCGGCTACCGCGGCGGGGGTCGGTTCCACCGACTCGCGCATGAGCCGGGTGCGGACTGCTTCGAGCAGTCGCGCCACCGCTGTTCCGGAAAGGGAAAGTTGGCTGCTCATGCGGACCGGACCCGTTCCGGGCACAGGTGGGCGACGAATGCTTCGCTGAACGCGACGAGAGGGGACCGGGTGCGGCGCGTGGGCAGTTCCCCTTGGTCGAGGAGGCGGGGCAGTTCAGTGTCGTCGGGGAGGTCTCCGGCGAGGGGCAGTTTGAGCGAGGACGCCACCGATTCCGCGGACAGGATGTCGGGGGTTGCGCCGCGGACCACCAGCCGCAGGTCCGCAACGGAGTCCCGGAGGGCGGGCAGCAGCCGTTCCGCGGCCACGACGGCAGACACTTCAGCGGGGAGGATCATCAGGGCGACCGTGGTGCGGCGCAGTACTTCTTCCGCAGCGGCGTCGAGGGCCCGGGGCAGGTCGACGACCAGCATCTGGCATCCCCGGGTAGCGGCGTGGAGCACGGTGCGCATGGCTTGCGGGGGAATCGGGGCGTACGGGCCGTGCCGGGTCCAGGTCACCACGGGAAGACCGTGGATGTGGGGCAGCGAGTCGCGGAGTGCTGGCCAGAGCATGCGTCCCTGTCGGTTGCTGAACTCCTCCCAGCGGGATCCGGGCACATGCTCGGCACCCAGCAGGATGTCGAGTCCTCCGCCGAGCGGATCGGCGTCGACCAGTGCGGTGCGCAGTCCGGCACGGTGCCCGGCGAGCGCGAGTGCCGCGGCGAGCAGGCTTGCTCCGGCCCCGCCCCGGCCGCCGATCACGGAGACGACCAGGGCTTCTTCCCCGGTATGGTCGGTGGATTCGGTGAGGAGCGCCACCAGCTGCTGTTCTGCATCGGGTAGGACGAGAACGTCTCGGGCGCCGATCCGCATGGCGTCGGGGTAGACGCTGAAGTCCAGGGCCGGGGAGAGGGGGGTGCGGCTGACCACGACCGCGTGCGCATGCCGGGGCGGTTCGGCGCGGGCGAGCACGCCCACCAGGTCGGTGCCGACGACGACGAGAGGTGCCTGCGCCCAGTAGCGGCTGCTCCGTGCCGCAGAGGAGACCACGGTGACGTCGACGTTGGCTGCGGCAGCGAGGCGGAGCAGGTCGTCGAGGAGCGCCGGATCGTCGGTGAGGAACAGGGGACGTGCGGAAGATGTGGACGGCATCGCGGACCTCCCAAGACAGCGGTGTGCCGGGTGTCCACGCTTCCGTAGCTGTCTGGGCGGTGCGAAGCCGAACTGTGCGAGCTGTGGATAACCACGGTTGACAAGGGTGCTGCACAGCAGTGCCGGGCCGGGAAAGCTCCGGCGTCCAAGGGGACGGCCCCCGCCAGGGGGGAAAGGCGGGGGCCGTCCGACGGTCCGACTCCGGGGGGAAGAGTCGGTCCCGTATCCGGTGAGGTCAATGGGGAGGGCAATCGTAGGAGTGCCGTTTCCCATGCGGGAACGGGGTGTTCTCCGCGGTCTCCAGCCGGATCGACCCTCCGAGTAATAGATAATATACGTAAAGTTATCGAGTCACTTTACCTACTTGACGAAAAAATAGCCTTCCGGCCCCTTTCCAAGCTGTCTGACCAGGCGTAGAAAGGAAGTAATCGATGGGGTCGCCCCATCGGACACGCCGCAACTGGGTACCCACGCGTCACCGCGCCGTGAGTGGCCCGTCGAGATCAGGGAACCGCCTGGTCAGACTAGCGATAATGCACGCATGTTAGCCCAGTCCGGCGTGGTATGGGCGATGCTGTGAACCTCCCACTCAGGGATGTCCCGGTATCGCCCTTGTTGCGTGTTTTTTGCCGTTTTTCCGGATTGTTGCCGTTGATGTCACGGTGCTACCGCGCTGTTTCCTTTTCGTTGCTGCGGTTGCCGGTACGCAGCGTCCCCCACCGGTTTAGCGTCGGGTCGTGGCGCGCCGGATGGCTTCACAGGTGGCAAGCGAGTCGCGTGCCCCTTCCATGACCGCTTGTGCGCAGTGCACTACCCACCCCGCCACACCCTCCGGGGTCCCGGTCATATAGCCGCGCAGCGCAGCAGCGTAGTGCTCACGGCGCTGCTCGTGCCCCAACTGGGTAGGGACCAGCGAGTTGGGGTCCAGGCCGCGCGCCATCAAGGTCAACCGTTCCGCGGCGCGCGCGACGATGCCGTCCCCCCAGCCGAAGGGGCGCAGCGCCAGCAGTTCCCCGTGCACGATCGCGCCGACCACCACGGCAGGCGCCTCGGTCCGCGCAGTGAGCAGGGAAGTCAACGCCTCCAGCCGGGCGATGACTTCGGACGCGGGCGGCGGCGAGCCCAGCTCGAGGGGATCGGTCACGTCGTCCCCGTCGCGGCGGGGACGGCCCAGCGCTTCGGGCGCGACCACGTCGGAGGCGGCCAGGACGTGCAGGCGGGCCAGGACCTGGCGGGGCGCCTTAGACCAGGTCTCCACCAGCAGCCCGAGCTCCCCGGAGACCCGCACCGACCCCCGCACCCGGGGATCGTCGCTCTCCCCGAAGCGCACCTGCTCGAGGGAGACGTCGGCTCCTTCCAGCACGGCTGAGGCACGGGCCCCGCGCAGAGCCGCTTCCATGGAGACGTCGCTGCCGCGGCGGCGCAGCACCCGTTGCCCGATCAGCATGTCAACGAGGCTGCGGGTTTCATCGACCGCGCGAGCGACCTCGGGAATTTCGGCGATCCGCATCAGAGGATCGGTCGGCACAGCGTTCACGTTATGCACCCTACGCCGAGGTGGTGCCGGGGCGCGCGACCGGGGGAGTCCTAGAGCGGTGCCGGCCGCGGGCGCACGCCATGGGGACACACGCCGCGCACCCGCACGGTAGCGGACTGGCCGCAGGGAACTATGCAAGGATTCCCCAGAGATGTGTCCGATGGAAGGAGCCGCCGCGGTGTCCAAAACCAACACGGGTGGCCGGAAGCCGGTGGACGTCGACGCGCCCCGGCGTTCACTGGGAGAACTCACCTCTGAGGTGACCGGTCACCTCAGCCATCTGGTGAGCCTGCAGCTTGAACTTGCTCGGACGGAGCTGGCCGCGGACGTCCGCCGGGTCGTCCAAGGGACCGCGCTGGTCATCACCGCTGCCTTGGTCGCGCACCTGATCCTCATTCTGGCTTCGATGACGATCGCGTTCGCGTTGATCGCGTTCGGTCTGCCTGGATGGCTGGCCTTCTTGATCGTTACCCTTGTGTACACGCTGGTGGCGGTCATCCTCGGGATCGTCGGTGTGCGCTCCTACAAGAAGATCCGCGGGATGCCGCGGTCGAAGGAGACCTTCGACAAGACCAAGGCCGTACTGCGTCGCGAACATACCGCGCAACAGTGATTCACAGGATCAGCAACGTTCCCGACGAGTCTGCGGTTCTGATCGAGGGTCCATGGACCCATCGGCTGGTCAGCGCCGGAGGGATCCGGTTCCACGTGGTGGAGGCCGGAACGGGGCCGCTGGTCGTGCTGCTCCACGGTTTTCCGCAGTTCTGGTGGGCGTGGGAGCAGCAGATCACCGCGCTTTCTGCAGCGGGCTACCGCGCGGTCGCCGTTGATCTGCGCGGCTATGGTGCGAGCGACAAGCCGCCCCGCGGATACGACCTGTTCACTGCGGCTTCGGATATCGCCGGGCTGATCCGGGTGCTGGGGGAGGCCGATGCGGCCGTGGTCGGGCACGGCCTGGGCGGCCTGATCGGTTGGACGATGAGTGTGTGCCACCCCCGTGCGGTCCGGCGGCTGGTCGCCTTGTCGGCGCCTCATCCGGTGCAGTTGGCTACGGCGACTGTGGCGCACTGGCACCGGGCCCGCGGCCTGTGGGAGCTGCTCGGCCTGCAGGTGCCGATGCTGCCGGAACGCCGCCTGGTCGCCCGCAACGCGCAGGCAGTGGCCGAGGCGCTGCGTGCCTGGTCGTGCTCGGGTTGGCCGGATGCGCAGACGGAGCAGCGTTTCCGGGAAGCGTTCCAGATCCCCTTGGTGGCCCACTGCTCGGTGGAGTATCACCGGTGGCTGTTCCGGTCCCGGTTCCGCCCGGACGGCTATCGTTACCTGCAACGCATGCGTGAGCCCAGTCCGGTCCCCACGCTGTACGTGCACGGTGTTGCGGACCCCCTCATCCTGCCTGCGGCAGCGCACGGACTGGAGCGGCACGTACGCGCGCCCTACCGGTTGCGGTTGGTGGAGGGCGCGGGGCACTTCCCTCACCAGGAACGCCCCGACCAGGTGAATGCACTGCTTGTGGAGTGGCTTTCCGATGACGCAGCACAGACGTGACCGGGACCGTAGAGCAGACGGCCGGGCGCAGAACCAGCGGCCCCGGGACCGGTACGGGCGTCCGCTGCCGTATGGGGCTCCAGGGGTGCCGCGGGTGCCCGACGACGCGGAGTTCTCCCCCACTGAAGGGCTGCGGGAGGCCCAGCGGCTGCTGGACGAGGGGTACGCCTTCCACGCCCACGAGGTGCTGGAGGCGGTGTGGAAGTCGGTGGACGGCCCGCAACGGGAGCTGTGGCGCGGACTGGCCCAGGTCGCGGTGGGGGTGACGCATGCGCAGCGCGGGAACACTGTGGGGGCGGCCCGCCTGCTGCGCCGGGGAGCGGACCGGGTGGCCGAGTACGGCGCGGAGGCGCCCCACGGGGTGGATGCGCTGGGGGTGGCCGCCTGTGCGCGGGCGATGGCTGATCGGATCGAAGCTGGCAGGGCGGCCGAAGTTGATCCGGCAGAGCTGCGGCTGGTCCGGGCTGCTGGAGGGTGACGGGCCAGGGCTCGGACTGCGACCGTAGCGCGGGCTGGGCGCAGCGCGGCGCCCAGCGGTGTTCCGCGGGTGGGGGACCGGGCTGGGGATGCCCGGGCGGATCTTTCCCGAGGAGGCTCCCGCGTGCGGTGGCGTGGCGGGCAGCGTGCAGCGAATCGTGCGTTCCGTGATTGCTGTGCCGCTGGGTGATCGCGCCGCGGGGATGCCTTGAGCGCCGTGGCGCATGCGCTCCATGCGTTATTTGTTGCGTTTTGTCATTTTTTGCGAAAAAAGCGACAAAAGAGAAGTTTGTTCTCTCCGTTGGGTGAATGTCGCATTTTTTGGGGTGTTGTCGGACCGCAAACCCCAAGGTTTTCTCGAAAACCTCCTTTGGGACCTCACATTTCCGGGTAACGATGCGTAGACTCCCGGCACATCGAATCCGTTAATACAACGGAAACGATGGGGATTTTCCCGACCATGGAGGCACCGGCAAGACCCCGCCTGACGTGCTGGAGGGCGACCCGTCCGGAAAGCCCTGGACGGCGGAGCGAGCACCCGGGCGGGGCCCTGCCCGTCTGGAGGAGGACGGATTGACCGGGCTCAACCTTGCCGCTGACAGCGGCGCCGAGCTCGCTCTGCTCGGTATGGATCTCACGCTCGTCATCGTGGTTCTCGCGGTGGCACTGCTCGCGCTGGCTGTTGCCGGGACCCTCGTGCGTGAGGTTCTCGCCGCAAGCCAAGGCACAGAGCGCATGCAGAATATCGCACGAGCGGTCCAAGAAGGCGCGGCTGCCTATCTCAAACGCCAATTCCGCACCCTCGCGGTCTTTGTCATTATCATTCCCCTGCTGCTTCTCCTGTTGCCCGCAGACACGGAAGCCGTCCGCTGGGGACGCTCCATCTTCTTCGCGATCGGCGCGCTCTTCTCCGCGATGACCGGGTTCCTCGGCATGTGGCTCGCCGTGCGCGGCAACCTCCGCGTCGCCGCGGCCGCCCGCGCCGGAGAAGCACGAGCTGCCATGCGGATCGCCTTCCGCACCGGCGGTGTCGCCGGCATGTTCACCGTCGGCCTCGGCCTGCTCGGCGCAGCTCTCGTAGTCCTCATCTACCGGGCCGACGCCCCGATCGTCCTGGAAGGCTTCGGGTTCGGCGCGGCCCTGCTCGCCATGTTCATGCGGGTCGGCGGCGGAATCTTCACCAAGGCGGCTGACGTCGGCGCCGACCTGGTAGGCAAAGTCGAACACCACATCCCCGAAGACGACCCCCGCAATGCCGCCACTATCGCGGACAACGTGGGCGACAACGTCGGCGACTGCGCGGGCATGGCCGCCGACCTGTTCGAGTCGTACGCGGTGGTCCTCGTCGCCTCCCTCGTCCTGGGCCGGGTCGCCTTCGGCACGGAAGGACTCGTCTTCCCGCTCCTCGTGCCCATGATCGGGGTCATCACCGCGATCATCGGGATCTTCGTGGTCTCCCCCCGCGCCCGCGACGCCAACGCCATGGCGGCGATCAACCGCGGGTTCTTCATCTCAGCGGTCATCTCCGCCGTCCTCGTCGTGGGAGCAGCCCTGCTCTACCTGCCCGACACCTTCGCGGAACTGGAGGGCGTCCCCGCAGATATCGCTGCCTTGGACGGCAACCCGCAGCTCATCGCGATCGGCGCGGTACTCATCGGCCTCCTGCTCGCCGCAGCCATCCAGCTGCTCACCGGCTACTTCACCGAAACCAACCGCCCGCCGGTACGGGAAATCGGGGAGAGCTCCCGCAGCGGACCGGCGACCGTGGTCCTCGCCGGCGTGTCCGTGGGACTGGAGTCTGCCGTCTATTCGGCGCTGCTCATCGCCGGAGCCGTCTACGCGGCGTTCCTCCTGGGCGGCGGCAACATCACCGTCAGCCTGTTCGCTGTGGCCCTCGCCGGAACCGGCCTGCTGACCACCGTCGGAGTCATCGTGGCCATGGACACGTTCGGCCCGGTCGCAGACAACGCGCAAGGCATCGCCGAAATGTCCGGGGACGTGGAAGGCTCCGGGGCTGAGGTGCTCAACAGCCTGGACGCGGTGGGGAACACCACCAAGGCGATCACCAAGGGCATTGCGATCGCCACCGCGGTACTCGCCGCGACCGCGCTCTTCGGCGCCTTCCGCACCGCGGTCGAAGCGGAACTGGGCGCCACGGAGTTCAGCCTCTCCGTGGACCAGCCGGACGTGCTCGTAGGCGTGATCATCGGAGCGGCCGTCGTCTTCCTGTTCTCCGGGCTGGCCATTATGGCGGTGGGCCGTGCTGCGGGCCGCGTCGTCCACGAAGTCCGCGAACAGTTCCGGACCCGGCCGGGGATCATGGACGGCACGGAGAAACCCGAATACGGCCGAGTCGTCGACATCTGCACGCGCGACTCGCTACGGGAGCTCATCACTCCCGGACTGCTCGCGGTCCTCACCCCCATCGCGCTCGGCTTCGCCCTCGGCTACGCCCCGCTCGGCGCGTTCCTCGGCGGCGGTATCGCGGCGGGCGCCCTCATGGCGGTCTTCCTTGCCAACTCCGGCGGTGCCTGGGACAACGCGAAGAAACTCGTCGAAGACGGGCACTACGGCGGCAAAGGCTCTGAAGCGCACGAGGCCACCGTCATCGGCGACACCATCGGCGACCCCTTCAAGGACACCGCGGGCCCGGCCATCAACCCGCTGCTCAAGGTGATGAACCTGGTGGCGCTGCTCATTGCGCCGAGCGTGGTCATCTACGCCGACAACCTCGCCCTGCGGCTCGGCATCACCGTGGCCTCCGTGGCGCTGCTCGTCGGCGTCATCGTGTGGAGCAAGCGGCGCAGCACGGACGGCAGCTTCGCCGCTGAGGCCACCAAGACGCAGCCGGAGGCGCCGGCAGCCGACCAGGGCGCCGCCAAGGAGGAGCCGGTCAGCCAGGGCGGAGGCGCATCCTCCCAGGAGTGACCGGCGGCTGTCCGCCAGAAGAAAACCCGTCGCGCCGGGAAGCACGCGGCTCCCCTTCCCGGCGCGACGCCCGTGGAACCCGGCAACCTTCCGGGTGGTCTGGGCACCGTACTCGACCCATGGCAGACTGACGGCATGAGCGGTATGAGAGGGCTCGCCGTCATCGTCGGCGTGATGGTGGCATTCATCGCCCTACTAGCCATCGTGGCGACGGTGATCACGTCATGAGCCGCCGGTTGGTCGTTCTCCGCCACGCCCAAGCCGAACATTCCGCGTCTCTTGCTGACGTCGACCGCCCCCTCACCCAGGAAGGACGCCAGCAGGCCAGGATGGTGGGCGAACGCCTCGCCCGGGAAGGTCTGCTCCCCGACCACGTCCTCTGCTCCACCGCCCGGCGCACCCGGCAGACGTGGGACCTGGTCGCGGAACAACTGCCGTGCGAGCCCGAAGTGGACTTCGACGCAGAGCTGTACACCGCAGACGTGGACACCGCGCTGCAGCTGGTCAGCTACGTCGACCCCCAGGTGCGCACCCTGCTCGTGGTCGGCCACAATCCGACGATGGCGCAGCTCGCCGCCGCGTTCGACAGCGAATCCGGGTACCTGTCCTTTCCTCCCGCCTCGGTGGCGGTGGTCGACCTGGACGTCGACTGGCTCTACATCGCTCCGGGAACCGGGCGGCTGCGGCTCGTAATGTGACCGAGCCGTCCCGCGTCCCTGCGGTCAGGCGTAGCTGCCCCGTTCCGCGGCTTCCACTTCCTCCCGGGAGATCCCCAGCAGGAAGAGCACCGTGTCGAGGTAGGGCACGTTCACCGACGTGTCGGCCTGGGCACGGACCACCGGTTTGGCGTTGAACGCCACCCCGAGCCCGGCGACCCGGAGCATGTCGAGGTCGTTCGCGCCGTCGCCGATCGCCACGGTCTGGCTGAGCGGCACCCCCGCCTCCGCGGCGAACCGCTCCAGGGCCGCGGCCTTGCCTTTCCGGTCGATGATCGGTCCGACCAGCGAACCGGTGAGCTTGCCGTCGACGATTTCGAGGACGTTGGCCGCCGAGTAGTCGATGCCGAGCTCTTCCACCAGGTAGTCGGTGAGCTGGGTGAAGCCGCCGCTGACGATGGCGCACTCGTAGCCGAGGAATTTGAGGGTGCGGATCAGGGTGCGCGCTCCCGGGGTGAGCGTCATCTTCTCGCGCACTTCTTCCAGGATGCTCGCGTCCAGCCCTTTCAGCAGGGCGACGCGCCGCCGCAGCGACTCCTCGAAGTCCAGTTCACCGCGCATCGCCTCCTCGGTGATCCGGGCGACCTCGTCCCCGCAGCCCGCGTACTGGGCGAGCAGTTCGATGACCTCGCACTGGATGAGCGTGGAGTCGACGTCCATCACCACCAGGTGCTTGGACCGCCGGTGGAGGCCGCTCGTCTGCACGGCCACGTCCACCGACTGGGTGGCGGCCTCCAACGCCAGGTCGGTGCGGAGCTGTTCCAGGTTGCCCCCGGTCAAGGAGAGGGAGAGCGCGGTCACCGGGTAGCTGGCCAAGCGTTCGATACGGTCGATGTTGGCTCCTGCCCGTGCCACACAGGAAGCGATGGCGCCGACCGCGCCTGGACGCAGCGGGTCCCCCATGATCGTGACGTCGAGGCGGGTCCCCGTGCAGGGGCGCACCCGCTCGCCGTCGACCATGAAGTCGACGTCCATGTCCATATCGACCGCGACTTTGGAAACCGCCGAGCGGATCTCCTCGAACAGGCGCTCTTTGCGGACCCCGGGGGCAACGCGTTCGTCGGCCGACAGCAAAGCGCCCAGGAGCAGACGCCCACCAATGACAACCTGCTCCAAGTCGGTGATGGTGACCGGGAAGACCGACAAGGTGCTCAGCAGTCGAGCGCTGATGCCCGGACGATCTTTACCGGTGACCGTCACCAGCAGGGTTTCAGGCACGGAATTCGCGAGAGTCATGACGGCTCTAAAGGTACTCTGCTGGACCACAGTGGCGTAGACCAGGGCACCCCAGTCCCGGGCGGGCACACTCTGTTACCCGACGTGGGACCCTTCACCGGCCGACAGTACTGTGCTCCACATCACGTACCACGGAGAGCCGCAGCGGATCCGCGCCGCGGTCACCTGCACTTCTGGCCGGGGCGCTGTTCCAGCACCTGGATGCCACCCATCAGGCAGGTCCCGGTGATCCGGATCGTCGGGGCGCTCGGATCAGTGACGCTGTCCACCTTACTGAGGTCCACTCCGCCCAGGAAGACATTGGCCTGGTTGACCACCCGCACGCCGGGCGGCACGATGATCCGCAGCCCGCCGAAGATCACCGCGCACTGGAAGACGACTTCGCGCTGGGCGAGCACCGCCTCCCGCAGGTCCAGGTCCACCCCACCGCACAGGATGGACACGGTGGTGTGCGGCTCCACCAGCCAGCGTCCCGCACGCTCCACCCCGCCGAAGACCGCGGAAATCGCTTCTTTCCCCCGGCTTTGCGCGGCCAGTTGCTGCGCCTCCGCGGAGGACAGCGACGGGTCCGTCCCCGAAGCAGGCGACGCGCCGAGCGATGAGGGAAGGTCGCGGGTGATTTCGGCGAGTTCCCCCACAGTGGTCGCCCGGTACACCCGGTCCAACCGTTCGTCGAGTTCCTCGTGGTTGATGCGGCCTTCCGCAAGCGCGTTGCGGAGCACTTCGGCGCTGCGCTCGCGGTCCGCGTCAGAGGCGCGGAGACGTTCCAGGTCCATGGTGGAGCTCCTCACAGCAGCAGACGGCGTCAACGCATCCATGGCAGCTTCCTCTTCCCAAGAGTGCGTGTCCGGACTTTGACTGAGCTGAACATCACGCTTCCCCGCAGGCGGATCGTGGGCGCGTTGACCGTGACCGCCGAGTCCGTTTTCTTCAAGTCGACGTCACCGAAGATCGGTGTGGTTTCGTTGACGATCCGCACCCCGGGAGGAACCGTCAGTTTCAGCGAGCCGAAAACCAGCCCGCACTGGATGACCACCTCACGCTGGGACAGGACTGCTTCGCGCAAGTCCAGCGCGATCTCTCCGAACAGGGTCGACGTGTTGGTGCGCGGTTCCACGAGCCAGCGTCCGCTGCGCTTCGCGGAGCCGAACACGGCGACGATGTTCTCCGCACCGGTGCTGGAGGCCCGGAGCTCCTCGGCTTCGGAGAGCGTCGGGGCAGGGCCCAGATCGGCGATGAGCGGCTGCAAATCCCCCAAGGTTGTGGCGGTGGAGAGAGCGTCGAGCCGTTCAGCGTGCTCTTCTGCGGTCAGCCTCCCGTCGACGAAGGCCTCGCCGAGGAGTTGGGCCACGCGGTCCCGGTCGGCGTCGGAGGCACGGCGCCGCTCCGGGGGCAGTGCGTGCGAGTGGTTGGCGGCGTTTCCCATGGTCACGATTATTTGTCTTCGACGGCGGGAGCGAATCGGGAGACAACCCTGAGGTGTCCCGGAGTTTCACACGCGGACACCCTGAGACCGCCCGGCATTACGCGGGGCGAGAATACGGGTGCGGGGCGCTGCCGGGATGGGGACGCGGGACGGGGAGACCCGCCGGAGTCGCAGTCGAGGCCTTGCGCGCTGCCGGACGACCGTGGTGGCGGCCAGGGCAGCGCCGAGCGGGACGGAAGCGTCCGGGCACGCTGACTGGGGGCGCCCCGCAGGCGCAGGGCGGCGGGCGTTCACGCGGCCGTCACCCCCGTCTGGAAGGGTGGTCGCTGCGGGCGGGTGGAATCGGGGGCGACCGGCGCGGTCGGCGGCCGAGCGTCCAGTATGTTCGCACTCGGGCTGTCACGAAGGAGAGCTATGAACGGGCACGTGCTGCACATGAGCGGGGTCGGGGTACGCCGCGGCCAGACGGTGTTGCTGGACGCAGTGGACTGGACTGTGGCGGAAGGGGAGCGCTGGGTGGTCGTGGGACCGAACGGTGCAGGCAAGACCACCCTGCTGCGGATCGCCGCCACTCAACTGCACCCCACCCGGGGCACGGTGGAGGTGCTCGGTGAGCGGCTCGGCCGCGGAGACGTGTTCGAGCTCCGGCCGATGATTGGCTTCGCCTCGTCTGCGGTGGCCGCCCAGCTTGAGGACGACATGCGCGTCCGGGACGTGGTGGTCAGCGCCGCCTACGGCTATCTGGGCACAGGGAAAGAGGAGTACAGCGCCCCTGACTATGCGCGGGCCCGGGCACTGCTGGGCCGGTGGGGAGTGCTGCGGTTCGAGGACCGTGCGTTCGGCACCCTTTCGGAAGGGGAACGCAAACGGGTGCTGATCGCCCGAGCGTTGATGTCCAACCCGGAGCTGCTGCTCTTGGACGAGCCTGCGGCCGGGCTCGACTTGGGCGCGCGGGAGGATCTGGTGCGCCGCCTCGGCACGCTCGCGAAAGACGAGTCTGCCCCCGCTCTCGTGCTCGTTACCCACCATGTTGAGGAGATTCCCCCCGGGTTTACGCACGGCCTGCTGCTGCGCGGAGGCAAGGTGGTGGCCGCGGGGCCGCTGGAGCAGGTGATGACCGCCGACCACCTCAGCACCACATTCGGTATCGGGCTGAAGGTGGAGTTCGACGGGGAGCGCTGGTCGGCCCGAGCGTCGTAACCGGGGCGGCACGGCCGGGCAGCAGGGACGGCAGCCCCGCCTTCCGTGGCCGGTGCAACAGGTTCATAGACTGCACGGGATTCGGGAAGGTTCACACACCGGTTCGGGGGCGTCCGTGAACGCGTGGGAGGCATGCGTCGTCTTTGCTGCGGGTGCCGGGGCGGGAGCCATCAACACGCTGGTGGGCTCCGGTACGCTGTTCACTTTTCCGGCGCTGCTGGCGTGCGGGATTTCTCCGGTGACGGCCATGATCTCCAACAGCATCGGACTCACCCCGGGGTCGATCGCCGGAGTGATCGGCTACCGCAGGGAGCTGGCTGGGCAGCGCGCCCGAGTGCTGCGGTTCGGCGGGATGTCGTTCCTGGGGGCGCTGACCGGCGGAACCCTGCTGCTCACTTTGCCGGAGCGGGTGTTCACGTCGATTGCGCCTGTGCTCATCCTGTTCGCCTGCGCGCTCATTATTTTCCAGCCTCAGATCAGCGCGCGGCTGCAGGAGCGTCGTGCGGCCCGCCCCCACGGCGGCCCGCTGCTGCCGCTCGGCGTCTACGGGGCGGGCGTGTACGGCGGGTATTTTGTCGCCGCTCAGGGCGTCATCTTGATCAGCCTGCTCAGCAGTTCCCTCAATGACGAGATGCAGCGCCTCAACGCGTTGAAGAACGTGCTGGCGCTGATCGTCAACGCGTCGGTGGCCCTGTTCTACCTTGTCCTGGCTGAACCCCACTGGGGGGCGGTGGCGCTGATCTCCACCGGTTCGGTGATCGGGGGGTATTTTGCCGCGAAGTTCGGCCGCCGGCTCCGCCCGGGGGCGCTGCGCGCCCTGATCGTCGTCATCGGCCTCACCGCAGCAGTCCAACTGGTGCTGCGGTGAGGCCGGTCAGTCAGTTTCGGCTGAGGTAGCCGCGCCGTTCGGCGTCATCGACGAGCGCCAGCGCGTAGGCGCCCAGTGGCTCGGATCCCTCCGAGATGAGTTTCACGTTCTTGAGCACGTCGTCCTTGGAGATCTTGAACTGCCGCCACATGGCGCCTTCGGTGTGCCAGTTGGCGAGCAGGGGGGAGAGGCGGTCGATGGCTCTGGCGAACCGCGCCTCGGGGGTTTTGCGTTCTTCGAACTCGTCCCACAGGTTCCGTGCCCACACGGCCTGGTCTTCGGGCAGGAGCGCGAAGATGCGGTCCGCGGCGGCACGTTCCCGTTCCGCCTGGGTGCTCACGGCGGCCTGGTCGTAGATGTAGGTGTCTCCGGCGTCGATTTCCACGATGTCGTGCACCAGCAGCATGTTCACCACGTGGTCGATGTCGGTGCCCGCGGGGGCGTATTCGGCGAATACGCGAGCGAGTACCGCCACGTGCCAGGAGTGCTCGGCAGAGTTTTCGCGGCGGGCTCCGTCAATGAGCAGAGAACGCCGCAGTACGCGCTTGAGCTTGTCGACCTCCAGGACGAACCGGAGTTGAGAAGTGAGCCGTTCATGATCGATTCCGCTGGTGAACACCGGCGCCGGCTCAGTCACGTGAGTCGCCCTCCTAGAACTTGTCACACGCGAGCCCCACGAAGAGGACACTCGTTCACGCTGAGCATCCAGCGGGGAGAGTAGCCGTAGAGTGGGGCACCAAGTGATTATTCATCACGCTGCTGGGACCAGTGGGGGATGTCCGGCCCTTCACCAGGGAAGTGGTGACTCTAGGCAAGCGGGGCAAGCGAGCGCCGAGGAGCCGGGCAGCGGTTCTTGGCCGGCAGCGGATTTCGGAGGGGCAGCCCGCGGCCGGTGCGGGGGCGGAGCAGTCAGGGCGCGGCCTGAGGGCGGGCGATCAGGTGGGTGTGGAACCATTCCGTGAGGGCGCGGTCGGTGAGGACCGTCCCGGGGGTGGGCGGTCCAGGGTCGAGCCCGGGTTCGGGGCCTAGAGTGTGGGCGAGGTCGGGAATCACGACGTGCCGCAGAGTGTGGGGCTGGTGGTGCGGGGAGAGCGCGTCGTGGAGGAGACGGCCGTGGCTGGGCCGGATGATCTCGTCGTGTTCGCCGTTGACGATGAGGACAGGGGTGTCCGGCCCGCGGGAGGCGAGTTCGTCGGCTCGTTCGGTGAAGTCCAGTCCGGCAGCGGCGTCCCGCGACTGGTCGTCCCACGTGTAGTCGACTCCGAGGTGGCGTTCCCGGGCGGAGAGGACGTGGGTCGGGTCGATGACGGGGTTGACCACGCCCACGGCGCCGACGGGCAGGTCGCTTTCGATGAGGGCGAGGAAGACGGCGGCTCCGCCCGCTCCAACACCCATGAGGCCGAGGGGAGCGTCGGCGAGGGAGAAGGACCGGCGGAGTTCCGCGACGGCGAGGGGGAGTTCGGCTGCGGCCTGCCGCACGACCGGGCTGTAGAGCTGGAGCAGGTAGTCTTCCCGGCCGAGGCGGTTGACTTCGGACACGCCGCCTTTGGGGAGGCGGTGGCCGAAGAGGGGAAGGCCGAGGTAGAACCTCCAGGCGGGGAGTCCGAGTAGTGGCAGGGTGCCGGCGAGCGCGGCTTCGCTGCGCGGCGGTTCGAAGGCGTGCAATGCGACGACGATGGGCACGGTCGGGGCCGGGTCGGACGGCGGGATCGCGAGGTAGGGGACCCCGGCGGCGATTCCTGTCAACGTTCGGCTCAGTGTGCTGTCGGCTACCACTGCGAGTTCCTCCCTCATGAGATGCGCCCCGCCGACCGAGGGGGATGGGTGGGCCGGCGCGTCGCGGACCTCGTGGTGTGCGGGCAGGCGGATAACGGGCGTGTGCGGGGCTGGGCGGCGGACGAGGCGCTGCTCCGCTGCCCCGGAGGGTCCGTCCCACGGTCGCGGATGGTCAGCCGGGCCACTGGGGGAGCGGGGGCCGGTGCGCGGACTGCTGTCGGCGCTAGGCCGGTGACCTGTCGTCTGTACTCTTGTGGAGTTCCTGGGCGGTGTCCGGTTCGTCGCCGAAGACGTGTTCCAGATAGCTGCGGACGAGCTGTTTGGCCGCGGTGATGAGACGGGGGTCGCCGTCGGCGTCGTCGCGGAAAGCCATTTTGAGCACCGCGTCCGCGGCCTCGACGGAGACGAGGACCGCTAAGTCAAGCTTCTCACTTTGTACGGCCCCGGCGAGGGAAATCAGCAGATCGCGTAAGCGCGTTGCGATGACTTGATTGTTCTCCCGGGTGGAATCCAACAGCTTGGGGTCGATTGCGTCACCGAACCGGAGAAAACGGAATCCGGGTTCCTCACGGTGCATAGTGACGTATTCGTCGATAATCGCGTCAACGGTCTCGGTCCAGTGGTCGAAGTTCTGCTCGGTGATCCGGCGGACGATCCGCGCACTGAAAATGTCGAGATAGCGCAGGCCGAGTGCTTGGGTGATCGCCTTCTTATCGGGGAAGAACTGGTAGACCGAGCCGATCGCGACCCCGGCGCGTTCCGCGATCTTGGTGGTGGTGAGTTCGGCGTATCCGGCCTCGTCCAGGAGTTCCGCGCAGGCGTCGAGCATGCGCTGGACCCGCGCCATGCTGCGCTGCTGGGAGGGGATTCGGCGCAATGGCGCGTTGATGAGGGAGGGCGGGGAGATGACTGCTGATCCGTTTCGGAGGGCGGGGAAGACCTCCTCTCCAGTGAAAGTGGTGGGACACGAGGATGGTGCGGGAAGTCGAGTTGTGGAAGATCGAGAATTGGTGGTCACGATCTCTGTGATGCCTTTCGTGGTCAGTTTGTTTATGTACTATTCCGACTCCCGGGTATAGATGGTCCGTTTCATAGATTTTGGCCACTTGTGGCCGTGATGCCTGCGGGGTTTTCCGCTGCTTCGCTGTCCGAATCTCGGAAAAGAGGATGTCCTGATTCCCGTTCCCGGGGAGCATGGCGGGGAGGGAGCGGCCGTGCGAGGCGTTCCCCCGAAGGGGATGCGGGGGCTTTCTGCTGCGGCACGCCATGAAAGGCCGCTGCGCCCGCGGACGTCCGTCACGCTCGAAAGGGGTTTCCCTAGTGCGGCAGAGACGGGGCAGGCCTGGCCTGGGAATACGAAGGCTGCATGTGCCGCGGCAACCGGTAAGCAGGAGGGGCGCCGTCGACCGAGGGAGTGCTTCCCGGGTAGTGCGGGAAGCAGGGCAGTGTCCAGCTGCCGGTCGTCTGCTCGGTGCGGCAGGGGCAGGCCGCCGCGGGTAGTTCTCGGGGACGGAGGCGAGCAGCGGTGCGGCAGTGCGGCCGTGCCGCCCGCGTACGCGGAGTTGTCTAGCGGCTTTCCGTGTTCTTTTTCCGCGCGGCGCGTCCGGGCGGGCGCGGTACGGCAGTGCAGGCGGGCGCCGTACCGCGCGAAAGCTGGTCGGGGTCTTCCTCAGCCGGGTCAGACAGCCGGTTCGCCCGGTTCAGCGGTCAAGTTGATCCCGCTGCACTGTTCTCGGTAGCCCTCGAACCGGGCCACTCCTTCGGCGATTGCTTGCTCGTCTTCGAACAGGATCGGGACGCCGCCTTCGATGCGGCCGGGCAGCCATTCGTCTTCGAGGATTTCCCCGCCCTGGAGGGTGAGGCGGAGGACACCGGTCTCAGCGGTGGGGCCGTTGAAGTTGTAGAAGACGAAGTTGCCGAGACCGTAGTGCACGTAGGAGCTGCCCATGTACCCGCCGGGGCTGACCACGTGGGCGTGTCCGCCGACGACAGCGGTGGCGCCGGCGTCGATGAGCTGCTTGGCGAGGTCGGGGGCGTGCGGCAGGGGGCAGTGGTCGCCTTCGAGCCCCCAGTGCAGGAACACGATGACGGCGTCGGCTTCGGCGCTCGCCTTCTCCACAGCGTCGATCGCGTGGGTGATCATCTCGCCCTTGGTGGAGGCCAGGCCGGGCTTGCCCTCACCCGCAGTCCATTCGGGGATGAGGTGGTCGTCGAGGACGTCGGTGGCGCCGATGATGGCCAGGGTGTTCCCTTTGACTTCGAAGAACTCGGGCTCATACGCCTCGGCGATGTCGCGGCCCGCGCCGATGATGGGGAAGTCTGCGGCTTCGGCGTTCTCGAGAGTGTCGAGGAGCCCTTCGGTCCCGTAGTCCATGCCGTGGTTGTTGGCCACGGTGGCCACGTCGATACCGGCCTCTTTGAGAGCGGTGAAGGCGGTGGCCGGGGCGCGGAACACGAACTGCTTGGCCGGGGCCGGGGTGCCGCCGTCGGTGACAGCGGTCTCCAGGTTGACGACGCTGACGTCGGCTTCCTGGAAGACTTCGGCGACCGGGCCCATGGCAGTGGCCGGGTCTGCGTCCAGCCGCTGCCGCAGCATGCCCTCGAACATGACGTCTCCACCGATCGCCACGGTGTACGGCTCCTTGACCGGTTCGGCGGAGGCCGACGGGGTGGGCTGCGCAGGGCGGTCAGACGAGTCGTTGCTCAACTCGTCCGAGGCCGTGCCGCAGGCGGTGGCGAGCAGGGCGGTAGCCAGCAGCGCACCGAAGCGGAGCGGGCGACCGTTGGGGAGAGTGAGTGAGGAAAACGGGGTCACACGTGTCTCCTGGAAAGCTAGTTCGGCCGTCGTGAATAGAAGACGCGGGGCACTGGACGACAGGTGTAGGTAGCTGTGATGATGAATCTGATTTGTTACTTATGTCAGGCTTGGCGTCATCGAAATGCACCAGCGAGATTACCCAGAGTAATAACGGAGCGACCGAAAGTTGGGGCTCTTGGAGGAGTGTTGGGAGGGGTGCAGCAGAATAAGTGGATACGGTCGTTTTCTTGATCGATTCCAGATAACCTCTTCTTGGGGTGTAAGCCATGGACGACGCCGCTTCGCTGCGTGCTGCCGGGCTGCGGGTGACCGCCGCACGCCTGGCGATCCTTGACGCGGTCCGCCAGGGGAACCACCTGGACGCCGACCGCGTGGCGCGCGCTGTCCGAGAACGGGTCGGGCACGTGTCGACTCAGGCCGTCTACGACAGCCTGCACGCTCTCACCGCAGCCGGGCTGCTCCGCCGTATCGAACCTGCGGGATCCCCGGCACGGTATGAGACGCGGGTGGGCGACAACCACCACCACCTGGTCTGCCGCGCTTGCGGTGAGGTGACCGACATCGACTGCGTGGTGGGGGAAGCCCCGTGCTTGGCGCCGTCGCAAGCGCACGGTTACACCGTCGATGAGGCCGAAGTGGTCTTCTGGGGGGTCTGCCCTTCCTGCAAGGCCAAGGAATCGGAGCACTGATCCGGCCTCTCGAGGTTCCGGAAACGGGACCGGCGGTGTCCGAGCGAAGCGTGCCTGGCGGTGTGCATACCGGGCGTCTCCGGGCAGGAGAGGTCCGACCACGTTCCGCGGGGCAGCGATGAGGGCCCTGCGACATCTGGTTCCTGGAAAGAAGCGGCGCAGCCTCTGCCTTCCCGGTGTCCCGGAGCGGGACCGGGGCTCTGAGCAGGAGACTGCATCCTCAGCCGTTCTGCCTGCTGCGACAGGAAGAGCCCTCCAGACAGCAAAAGATCCGGTCATCGGATGAATTGAGTCGACCGGTAGGACAGCACCTGACCGCGGAAGCAGAGCTCCGATCGAGGGGGATTCCGCCGTACGGCCAATAGATCGTCCCGCTGACCTCTCTGCTGTGAGCGTTGCGGCGGAAAACTTCGGATATCAACCATAAATGTGGTTTTCTCTCATATTCTGCCGCGAATCAGGAGAATGCGGCTTTTTCCGATTCTTCCGGGTGCTGATCGCCCCGTGTCGCAGATATGTGGTGTATCTGTTTTGTCCTTTTTCGTGGACTCTGTGCTGGTTGCGGGGATGCTCGCGGGGTGTGGCAACGTTTCCGGCTTTTTGAACGAAAAGCTGTCCGGGGAAACTCATGAGTTCTTCAAAAGGTCTCGCAGAAAGTCTCACGGAAGACCAATAAACTGCTAACGTTACGGTCTGTCAGCGGCCAAGGGTGGATCGCGGATATTTCTTATCGACCCGCCAATGGCCTATAAGGTCTCCCTCGCCGCTGAACACAGCACCAAGCTTTGGATGTCGAGCCGTGGTTCACCGATCCCGCTCACGGTGACTCTTTGTGCTCTGTCATTCGCCACGAGTAATAGTTAGCGAAAGGTCATACCGGAAACATGCGTAAAACCACGTTTGCCTCGGCTGCTGTACTTGCGGCCGGTTTGGCGGTCGGATTCGCCTCTCCCGCCTCTGCGGATCAGGCCGTCAGCGGCAACCAGATCATCATTCCGGTGGACGTCGCTCTCGACGTCTGTGGCAACACCGTTGCCGTACTCGGCGACGCCCAGGGCGCCTGCCAGTCGTTCGTCGACGCCCTGAAGTCGGCGTCCGGCGGAGCAGTCACGCTCCAGAGCAACCAGGGCGGCGGTCTCGCCAACGGCAACCAGATCGTGATCCCGGTGAATGTCGCCCTCAACGTCTGCGGCAACACCATCACCGCCCTCGGTGAGGCCAAGGGCACCTGCGACACCATCGTCGAAGCGTTGGAGGACGCCGCGGACGACGTGGTGAACAGCAGCGACGTCCCCTCCGACGGCTCTGGCGGCGGCCTTCTCAACGACAACAAGATCGCCGTTCCGATCGACGCCGACGTCAACGTCTGCGGGAACGCGGTCTCGGTCCTCGGCTCGGCCGAGTCCGACTGCCCGGAAGAGGACACCGCCGCCCCGAACAAGCCCGCGGAGCCTGAGCAGCCCGGCGGCGGCAGCGAGCAGCCCAAGCCCGATGAGGGCGGCGAAAAGCCCGCCGCCGACGACAAGCCCGCGGAAGACGCCAAGCCCGCTCCCGCGGCTGAGGACACCCTGCCGGTGACCGGTGCGGCCCTCGGCGGCCTGGTTGCCGCTGCTGTCGCGGCTCTAGGCGGCGGCGGTGCGGCCATGTACTTCACGCGGCGGAAGCGGAACGCAAGCGAGAACTGATTCCCGTTCCTTTCCTGCTTCCCACGTTCCGTGCCCCCGGCAGTCCTGCCGGGGGCACTTGCGTGTCTGAGAAGACAAAATTCACAGTTCCGAAGGAACTCGGAAAAGCTTGGATTTTTCAGTGATCTAAGACACAATCTCTCTGCTGGACGGGGGATAAGTCGGGGTTCTAAACAGAAGAAGGACTCTTATGGGCACTCCGAAGAGCCTCACTGACCGTGGATTCGTCCCTATAGCGACGATCGGAGCCGGAGTCTGGATTCTCCTCGACATACTCCGTGTGTGGTTGTCGTCACTAGTCATAGTTTTTGGCCAGGAAGGGACGACACCACTGCAGAACGTCGGGCTTTTCGTCCTCGTCTGGTTCCTCGCCCCGCTCCCCATCCTGCTGCTGCGCTTCCTCGTCACCCAGAAGACGGTGGAGCGCTCCGCCCAACTGCCAGTGGACGTGTGGTTCGCGGTCCTGCTCGTGGGGGCGCGGCTCGGGCTCCAAGGCCTCAGTGGGGAGCAGCTCCAGTTGTACGTGTCCTCCCTCGGGCTCGCTGTCGGGCTGACCTGGCTCGCCACGATCGTCGTGCGGATGCGCCGCTCCCTGCTGCGCGGTTTCGCGGCCGGCATCGCCTTGGCCACCCTCACCCACACCGCCCTGGGCACCTATGCGGTGGTGTGGCGCTCCGAGGTGCTCGGCTGGGTGCTGACCGCTGTGCAGCTCCTGCTCTTCGCCTGGGTGCTGGCCAGAACCTCCCGCGTGAGCCGGGACGACTTCGTTAAACAGGCCGCCGACTCCGTGCTGTGCTTCTTGCTGCCGCCCGCGCTGCTGGTCGCGGTGACCGTTACGGCCGCGCCGGCCCGCGCGGAAGCAGCGACTGGCTGGCCGGACGGGTGGGCCGCTGCCCTCGTCATGATGGCCGTGGCACTGGCGGCCGTGGTCGCGGGAGCTTCCTCCACCCCCGGCTCCACCCCGCTCCTCTCCGGGGCCGTGCTCGTCATCGCGGTCGGTGCAGCGATCTTCCCCACCACGACCGATGAGGGAGTCCCCGGGCTCCTCCCCTTCTACGCTCCCATCGCCCAAGCGGTAGGGGCGATCGCTCTCATCGCTGCGTTGAGCTGGGCGGACTGGCCGGGGGCGCGGGGCCGCCCCCCACGAGCCAACAACGCCAGCCTGGCCGTGTTCTTCGGCAGCCTCGTCTTCTACGCCGTCCTGCTGGGCATCTACGCGGGATACACCCTGGGCTACCCGACGGACGCCCTCGTCGTCGGGGTGGCACTGCTCATCGCTGTGGCGGCGGTCGTGCACGGACGGGCCAAAGACCGCGACTCCGGAAGCCGGGTCCGCCGGTCCGTGTTCTACCGGTGGCCGGGGGCGACGCTTGCCGCCAGCGCAGGAATCGTGGCCGCGATCCTGCCCCAGGTGGTGCCGCTCTATGCGACGACAGACCCCTTCTCCGACACCACGCGGACTCCCGCGGTCAACGAGCTGCGGGTGGTCGCCTACAACATACGGATGGGGTACGGCCTCACCGGTACATACGACATCGAAGGGATCGCCGAGACCATCCAGCGCGCCCAGCCCGACGTGGTACTACTCAACGAAGTGGACCGGGGCTGGTTCCTCACCGGAGGCCAGGACACCCTCGGCACCCTCGCCCGAATGCTCGACATGCAGGCCGTGTTCGCCCCCTCCAACGGACAACTGTGGGGCGATGCCGTCCTGACCCGGCTGCCGATCGTGGAGACTGTCGGCTATCCGCTGCGCGGCTACGGTTCGACGACCGGAGCTCAAGCACTGGCCGTCGTGGTCAAATACGAAACCACGGAGATCGAGGTGATCGCCACCCATCTGCAGTCTCCGGGCACGGAAGAGGGCGAGGAGCCCAAAGAGCCGACCCTGCAGGCCGCGGACTTGGCTGACATCATCATCAAACGCCGCTCCGCGCATGGACGCCCCGTCATTGTGGGCGGTGACTTCAACTTCGAACGCAACGGCGCAGCCTGGCGGGAGATGGAGCGCGCCGGACTGTACGACGCGCTGTTCCGGGTGCGTCCCTCCCCCACCTTCCCTGCTGACGACCCCGACAAGGAGCTCGACCACATCTTTGCTACCGCAGGTCTCGTCCGGGAACAGGGCGCGGTGCTCCCCGCCTCCTACTCGGACCACGTAGCGGTGATGGCGGTGCTGCGGTTGGAGAGTCCCCTGGTGTACGGGACCTGAGCGAAGTGACCGGGGCGGTGCAGGGGACCGGCGACGATCCCCTAGCCTCGATGGTGTGCTTCGTGTCCTGATCTCGCCTCGGATGATGGCGTTCCACGTGCTGCTGCTCGTGGTGGTGCCCTCGTTCATCGCCCTGGGGCTGTGGCAGTACGAACGGGCCGAGACCAAAGCCGCGGTAGTCGAGCTGCAGGAGGCCAACCTTGCCGCCGACCCGGTCCCGATTGAGGAGCTGACCTCGGTCGGTGGCGAAGTCGCCCCCGAGGACCGCTGGCGGAGGGTCACGGTCACGGGCACCTACGACCCTGACCGGGAGCTCCTCGTGCGCAACCGGAGCGGTTCCGGCGGGGTCGGGATGCACGTCCTCACCCCTTTGGTGACGGAGGACGGCACAGCGGTACTCGTCAACCGGGGATGGGTGGCGCAGCCGCCCACGGCGACCGAGAGTCCCGAGGTGCCGCCCGCTGCCCAGGGAGAAGTCACCGTGACGGGGCGGTTGCAAGTCTCGGAGACCCCGGAGAGCACCGGCATCCACTCCCGGGACGGGCTTCCCGAAGGGCAGATCATGCTCATCGACGTGCCCGCCATTGCCGCAGACCTCCCTTACGAGGTGTACGGGGGGTATGTGGAACTGGTCGAGGAGACCCCGGCTCCCGCAGCCGCGCCCGAACCGGTCGAAGTGACCAAGGTCAACACGGGGATGAACTTCTCCTATGCGGTCCAATGGTGGACGTTCACGGTGATCGCCGTTGGCGGATGGGTTTTCCTGGTCCGCCGTGAAGTCCAGGACGCGGCACAGAAATCGGAACCCGCCGAGCCGGACACCGTTTCTTCCACCACTCCGAACAAGGTGTGACAGAATTCACCTTGGCATGCAGGGCGCTCCCCGCGGAAAACCGGTGGAAAGCGAGGAGCGACCCCCTGTCCTATAGGACAAAGAATTCTGCATTAATGCAGGTCACAAGGGATTGAGTCCGGAAAGTTCCGGACAGGGGCAGAACCTTGAACTAGTCCGTAGTCATATCCCCGCAAAGACACCCTCAATCTATAAATACGTCGCTTTTTCTGGGACCTTCCGGCTTGCTCTCCCCTTACGGAAGACCCTGGAAGAAGATCGGCGTCAGGAGTTGTCTGGAAGTGGTTCCACAGGCACCGCGAAAGGGTGTTGCAATGCTGGAGGAGAAAACCACGGTCCGGACAGTTTCCCCGCACGCCGAAAGCGACCGCTCGTCGACGGACCCCCGGCCCATCGTGGCCCACCCGTGGGCCCGCGGAGTCCTCGCCGCTATCCGGCTGTCCATCGGGTGGATCTTCCTCTGGGCTTTCCTGGACAAACTGATCGGTCTGGGCTTCGCCACACCCGCAGAACGAGCATGGATCAACGGCGGCAGCCCCACCCACGGCTTTCTCACGAACGCAGTCTCGGGACCGTTCGCGGATGCCTACCGCGCCATTGCCGGTGCAGCCTGGGCTGACTTCCTCTTCATGCTCGGCCTCCTCGGGATCGGGGTGGCCCTTCTGCTGGGGATCGGGATGCGTATCGCGGCCGCAACAGGCGCCCTCCTGCTCTTCCTGATGTGGACCGCCGTGCTGCCTCCCGAAACCAACCCCTTCATGGACGACCACATCGTCATGGGGCTCACCGTGATCGCTCTCGCGTTGACGAACGCCGGCGACACCTTCGGACTCGGTGGCTGGTGGAGCAACCTGGGGATCGTGCGCCGTTTCCCCGTGCTCCGCTGACTCCGTCTTCCCCACGCTCCACACAGGAAAGAGGAGAAAGGGGGTGATGGCTCAGCGGGAGAGCGGGAGAACATCACCGGTCCGACCGGAATACCGGAAGGTCCATAACAGTGCCCGCAGGGGGCCGTACCCGCGGTACGGCCCCCACTCTCATGGGGCCTGCGGCAAGAATGAGGACATGATCGACGACGTGGAGCAGGCGACCGTCCACCGGGTTGCACGCCGCCCCCTCGGCCCGCAGGAGAGTGCCCGGGCCAGCCGGCTGTGGTGGGAGCGCGCCGCCGACGAATACCAGGCGGAGCACGGCAGTTTCCTCGGCGATGCCGAGTTCGTGTGGGGTCCCGAAGGGCTCACTGAACGGGAAGCGCAGTTGCTGGGGAACCCGGCGGATCTGGTGGGGCGGCGGGTCTTGGAAATCGGCTGCGGGGCAGGACAGTGCGGCCGGTGGCTGCGTGCCCAAGGGGTCGCCGAAGTCGTGGGGATTGACATGTCCGCCCGGCAGCTCCAGCATTCGCACCGCCTGGACAAGGCCACTGGGCACCGGCTGCCCGTGGTGCAGGCCGATGCGCAGTGGCTGCCGTTTGCCGACGCGTCATTCGACGTGGTCTGCTCCTCGTTTGGCGCTTTCCCGTTCATTCCGGATATCCGGACCGCGCTGGCGGAAGCGGCCCGGGTGCTGCGGCCGGGCGGGCGGCTGGCGTTCTCGGTCAGCCACCCGATCCGCTGGTGCTTTCCCGACAGTCCGGGGGAAGACGGACTGCAGGCCCGCGACTCCTATTTCGACCGCCGCCCCTATGTGGAGGAGGACGAGTACGGGCGCGCCCTGTACGTGGAAGCCCACCACACGATCGGCGACTGGGTGCGTGCCCTCGCCGACGCTGGACTGGTCATCCGCGACATCGTCGAACCGGAGTGGCCCGAGGACAACGACCAGGTCTGGGGCGGATGGAGTCCGCTGCGAGGCCGCATCATCCCCGGTACAGCGATTTTTGTGGCCGATCGCCCCTAGCGCTCTGCCGGTGTGTCGGCTGCGGCGGGCTGGGTAGCGGAAGGCTACGACCTGACTGCCCGCCGAAGGGAGCGGAGGGCAATGAACGGCATGGAATTCGGGCTCCTGCTGATGGCCCTGTTGGCCGTGATCATTCCGGTGGGGGTGATCATCACCGTCGTGGTGGTGCTCTGGCACGCGCAGCGGTCCGCGGAGCGGCAGGTCCGTTCACCAGAGTTCTGGGAGCGGAGGCGGTTGGAGAGCGATTCGCTGCTCCGGGACCTCGACCGGCAGCTCGCTGAGGGAGAGATCGACCGCGCAGAGTACGAGCAGCGCCGGGAGAAGTACCGGGCGGCGCGGTAGGTGCACCGCGGGGCCAGGCCGAAGCAGACAGGAGGAGGCATGGGGGTTATCCGCGCTGAACATGTGGCGGAGCTGCTGCGCTCGACTGATGCTGGAACGGTGCTCGTGGTCCGGGGCGGCGCTGCTGAGGTGGTGCCGCCGGACCGGAGGGACAGCCAGGGGTACCGGGGCGCACTCGAAGTGGTGAGCCGCGGGGAGTTGGACGAGCAGGCTGCCCGGCAGGATCCGGCTGCGCTCGCGCGCGGCTTCGACACGGCGGTGGCCGCTATGGGAGGTTGACTGTTCGCGCGGTCGCCCCTCCCCCGGCAGCGGGGAGCGGCGCTCTCGGCCTTTGTGGTAAGGGCTTTCCCTTGAGAGGAAACCGGGTCTGCTGGAAAATCCCCTGTTTGTCGAGGTTTTCTGGAATTCTCTGATTGACATCGCGTAGCTTATGTGACTAGTTTCACGTAAAGCGCTTTCCCGAGTTGCTTCCCCCATCACCGTTCACCGGCTGTGAGCCGGGTGACGAGGAGAGTTCTATGCGAAGAGCTGCCACCCTCGGCGTGGCCCTCGCGCTGCCGCTCACCCTGGCGGCACCCAGCAGCGCGTTGGCTCAGCCGCACCACCACGCCGGGGTCTCCCCCAAAGCCGAACAAGTCGCCCGCGAAGTGCTCGCCCCCAACGACGGCTGGGCCGCCTACGACGGCGGTACCACCGGCGGCGCTGCGGCCGACCCCGAACACGTCTACGTTGTCACGACCTACGCCGAACTGCGCGAGGCACTGGCCGGAGGCCGCACCAACGACACACCCAAGATCGTCTTCCTCAAGGGGCGCATCGACGCCAACACCGACGAGCACGGCAACCAGCTCACCTGCGACGACTACGCCGACCCGGAATACGACTTCGACGCCTACCTCGCTACCTACGACCCCGAAGTCTGGGGCTGGGACCAGGAACCGTCCGGCCCCCTCGAAGAAGCGCGGGAACGCTCCTACCGCAACCAGCGCGACCAGGTCGTCATCGAAGTCGGCTCCAACACGACCCTCATCGGCCTGGGCGACGACGCCACACTCGTCGGCGCCCAGGTCATGGTGGACAGCGTCGACAACGTGATCATCCGCAACATCATCTTCGAAACCGCCCAGGACTGCTTCCCCCAGTGGGATCCCACGGACGGCCCCGAAGGGAACTGGAACTCCGAATTCGACGGAGTCTCGGTCCGCCGCTCCACCCACGTGTGGATCGACCACAACGAGTTCAGCGACGGCGCAGTACTCGACCGTGACCTGCCCGAATACTTCGGCCGCGAATTCCAGGTCCACGACGGGCTCCTGGACATCACCCACGGGGCCGACCTGGTCACCGTCTCCTACAACGTGCTGCGCGACCACGACAAGACCATGCTCATCGGCAGCACCGACTCGCCAACCTACGACGTGGGCAAACTGCGGGTCACCCTGCACCACAACCGCTGGGAGAACGTGCTGCAGCGCGCTCCCCGGGTCCGCTACGGGCAGGTCCACGTGTACAACAACCACTACGTGATCCCTGCCACGCCCGAGGGCGAGAAGACCTACGAGTACTCGTGGGGGGTCGGCGTGGAATCCGCGCTGTACGCGGAGAACAACTACTTCGACATCGACCCGTCCGTCGACTTCTCCCAGGTCGTCGCCCACTGGAAGGGCACCCAGATGTACGAGAAGGGAAGCTACGCCAACGGCCGCTCCCGGCACCACCAGGTGAGCTTCCTCGACGAATACAACGCGGTCCACAGCCCGACCATCGAGAACAAGCAGACCTGGAGCCCTCCGCTCCACGGCCGGATCGACCCCACCCAGTCGGTGCCCGCCAAGGTGCAGAAAGCCGGGGTGGGCCACATCCTCTGACCAACCCTTCGGTGGCGTCTCCCGTCCCCCACGGAGCAGCCCGCTACCGCGGCTCTCACCCCAGCCCCGCCACTGCGGCGGGCTCCTCCGATGCGGTCCCGGCCCCGGGACCGCATCCCGCGTTTTCAGAGCGGTTTACGCAGGTGAAAGACGCACGCCGGGGGAATGTTCCGGTACACGTGCACCTGGTCCACCGCGTACCGGTTCACCCACTCCCGCACCTCCCAGCCGGACCGCACCCGGCGCAGATAGTCGTCGAGCGGAGAGACCACCGCTGTGACCTGCTTGAGGTACAGGTAGCTGAAGAAAGACACGTAGCCGCCGGGGCGGAGCACGCTGAAGTAGTACTCCATGATGGTGCGGACCTCGTCCGCGGTGAAGTTCGCAAACGGCAGCCCGGAGATGATCACGTCGAACTGGCGGTCGGTGCCCAGTTCAGTGACCAGTGTCGGGTGGATGGTGACGCGGTCGGCGATCGGCTGGAACACCGGATCGCTCTTGACCAGCCGGGTGAGGTGCTCGACGAACACCGGATTGGCTTCGACCAAGTCCACAGCGTCACCGGGGCGCATACGCGCCGCAATAGCCCGGGAGACGGGACCGGTACCGGGGCCTGCTTCCAGAATGCTCAACGACGACGCGGGATCGTTCCGCTGGGCAACGTAGCGGGCCAGCTCGCTGGCGAGTGCGGCACCGCTGGGAATGATGGCGCCCGTGGTGCGGAAAGTCTGCACCGCCTGCCGAAAAAAGAGTCCACCGTCCCGAATAAGCCTGGGCCATCGGAAGGGTCGGGGGTCATGGGTGGCTGCCATGGGGGAACGCTACTGCGTCAAGAGGTAAGACGGGGGTCAATCACCGCTGTGGCGGTTGCAGCGTGTCGCGCAGCAGCGCAATGACCGGAAGCTCTGCGTGGCGGCTCAGCGGCAGGAGCGGTCCCAGGCCGAACATGCCGTGCACACCCCCGTTGATCCGGACTGTGGTGGCGGGCACCCCGACGGCTGCCAACGCGCGCGCATAGGCTTCCGCCTCGTCGCGGAGCGGGTCGAACTCGGCGCTGACCACCAGGGCGGGCGCCGCACCAGACAGGTCCGCCGCACGGATCGGCGACGCCCGGAAGTCCGCGGCGTCCGCGGGATCCGCCAGATACTGTTCGACCACGTGCTGCATCGCCGCGGTGGTGAGGAAGCAGCCTTCGCCGTGGGCGATCCGGGAAGGGTACGGGGTGTCCGCGGTGACCGGGTAGCCGGTCAGGTCGATCACCGGGTAGATGAGCACTTGTGCAGCCAGCGGGGGGCCTCCGTCCCGGACCAGGAGAGCGACTGCCGCGGCGAGCCCGCCGCCCGCACTGTCGCCTACCACCGCCAGTCGCGCGGCATCCACCCCCAGTCGGGTAGCGTGCTCAGCCACCCAGCGGGTCGCGGTGAACGCGTCCTCGACCGCGGCCGGGAACCGGTGCTGCGGGGCCAGACGGTAGTCCACCGCGACCACGGCGGCCCTGCTTTCCGCGGCGAGCAGGCGCGCAATGTGGTCGTGCGTGTCGAGATTCCCGAAGACGTAGCCGCCGCCGTGGAAAAACACCGCGCACCCGGTGGCAGGATTGTCCGGCGCCGGATGGTAGAGCCGGGCCGGGATCCCGCCCGCGGGGGAGGGAATCGTAAGGTCACGCACGAGAGCCACGCCAGGGCCGACGATCCGGCGCTCCCGCAGCGAGGAGTGCAGCGAGGCGTCCGGCACCCCTACCGCTTCCCCGGGCGGGGAGCCGGAGACGAGTTCGTCGATCAGCGCGCGGGTTTCCGGATCCAGCGGCATGGAATTCCCTTTCCTGGCGGGATTTCTGCCGGGGACTCCGCAGGCGACGCTCCCCGGGGAGGCCCGCCCCGCGGGGCTGCAAGCGGGGCAGCGCCACGACCACAGCCTCACACAGCGGGTAGTCTCATACAAGGTCGAGCTGTTCGGGACGAGACTCGGCCCAGCCTTGCTCCCATCGACGATTTCGGAGAGTGCCCATATGGCTGCCCCACGTGTGGGCGTCGTCACCTTCCCTGGTTCCCTTGACGACAGGGACGCTGCGCGCGCGGTGCGGATCGCCGGCGCAGAACCCGTCTCACTCTGGCACGGCGACGCCGACCTCAAAGGTGTCGACGCGGTCGTGCTGCCTGGCGGCTTCTCCTACGGCGACTATCTGCGCTGTGGGGCCATTGCCCGCTTCGCGCCGATCATGACCGAGATCGTGCCCGCTGCCCGCTCCGGCAACCTTCCGGTGCTGGGAATCTGCAACGGGTTCCAGATCCTGTGCGAAAGCCAGCTGCTGCCCGGCGCACTGACCCGCAACGCGTCACGGCACTTCATCTGCCGCGACCAGTTGATCAGGGTCGAGGCCGCGGACACCGTCTGGACCAACGGCTACTCGCCCGGCCAGGAACTCCTCATCCCGCTCAAAAGCGGGGAGGGCAACTATGTGGCCGACCCGGAGACCATCGCCGAACTGAAACGCGACAACCGCGTGGTGGTGCGGTACGTCGACTCCGCGCCCAACGGCTCCATGGACAACATCGCCGGAGTGACCAACGAGCACCGCAACGTGGTGGGGCTCATGCCGCACCCGGAACACGCTGTGGAGGCGCTCACCGGGCCCTCCACGGACGGTCTCGGCTTCTTCACCTCGCTCCTGGCCCACCTGACCGGTAGTACTCCGGTGCCCGAGACCGCTGGTTGAGCACGCCCGCAGGGCTCGGGGGATGATGTCTCGATGATGGCGCTGCTGCGCTCCAGAAGGGTCCAAGTCGGCCTGGCGGTAGCGGGGATCCTCGCGCTGCTGACCACGACAGCCGTCACCCTGCTGTACCGGCCGTGGACCTCCGACACCGCTCCCGTCGTGCCCGCAGCCGCACCGCCGCTGGAGGTGCTGGGGGCGGCCCCGGACGGCATCAGCTACACCGACCTCGGACAGCAGTGCACTCCGCAGGAGTGCTACCGCCCGGTCGGGGTCACCGCTGAAGGACTCGACGCCGAGGAGGCGATCGAGACGATCTACACGCACCTGAGCGACCAGGGGTGGGAACGCCTCCTGCCGGAAGGCGAGACCGACCCTGATGAGGTGCCCTACTCCCAATCGGCGCTCAGCAACGGCACGGTCCTGGTCCAGGGCAGCCTCGAGCCCTACGTCGAAGGCACCACGGCGGGTCTGCTCCTCGCCCACCGCGTGCCGCCGCCCCCGTCTCCGCAACGTTGATCCGCTCCACTTCCCGAACGGAAACAGCCCGTATGTCTGAAGAGCCCAGGTTCGATACTGTCGCCAAGGCCGCGGCCACCCCGGACCTCCCGCAGCCCTACACCGAACTCGGTATGAAGGACGAGGAGTACGCGCGGGTCCGGGAGATCCTCGGCCGCCGTCCCACCTCCGCCGAGTTGGCCATCTACTCGGTCATGTGGAGCGAGCACTGCTCCTACAAGAGTTCCAAAGTCCACCTCCGCCAGTTCGGGGAGAAAGCGCCCGACACCGACGTGCTGCTCGTCGGGATCGGCGAGAACGCGGGCGTGGTGGACGTCGGCGACGGCTACGCGGTCACCTTCAAGATCGAGTCGCACAACCACCCCTCCTACGTGGAGCCGCACCAGGGGGCGGCGACCGGTGTCGGCGGTATCGTGCGCGACATCCTCTCCATGGGTGCCCGCCCGGTCGCGGTGATGGACTCGCTGCGGTTCGGGCCCGCCGACGCCCCCGACACCCAGCGGGTGCTGCCCGGGGTTGTCTCCGGGATCTCCTCCTACGGCAACTGCCTGGGGCTTCCCAACATCGGCGGTGAGGTCGGCTTCGACGCGGGATACGCCAGCAACCCGCTGGTCAACGCCCTCTGCGTGGGCGTGCTCAAGCACGAGAACATCAAGCTCGCCCAGGCGTCCGGACCGGGCAACCACGTCGTGCTGTTCGGCGCGGCCACCGGCCCCGACGGTATCGGCGGCGCGTCCGTCCTCGCCAGCGCGAGCTTCGACGAGGAAAGCCAGGCCAAGCGGCCCAGTGTCCAGGTCGGCGACCCGTTCCTGGAGAAGCTCCTCATCGAATGCTGCATGGAGCTGTACGCCAAAGACCTCGTCGTCGGCATCCAGGACCTGGGTGCCGCGGGCGTGTCCTGCGCGACCACCGAACTCGCGGCGGGAGGCACCGGCGGCATGCGGATCGAACTGGACCGGGTCCCGCTCCGCGACCCTCGGCTCACCCCCGAGGAAATCCTGATGAGCGAGTCGCAGGAGCGGATGATGGCGATCGTCGAGCCCGACAAGCTCGACGAGTTCCTCGCCGTCTGCGCCAAGTGGGACATTCTCGCCAGCGTGATCGGCGAAGTGACCGACGTCACCCCAGAGGAAGAGGCGCGGGGTGGACGCCTCGTCATGACCTGGCGCGGGGAGACGATCGTGGACCTGCCGCCCCGGACCGCTGCCGACCAGGGGCCGGTGTACCACCGGACGATTGAGCGGCCCGCCGACCAGGACGCCCTGCTCGCCGACGACCCTGCGGCACTGCCCCGCCCCAGCAGCGACGAAGAGCTCCGCGACCAGGTGCTGCGAGTGCTGGCAGCCCCCGGCATCTGCGACTCGAGCTGGATCACCGACCAGTACGACCGGTACGTGATGGGGAACACGGTCCTGGCCATGCCGCACGACAGCGGCATGATCCGGATCGCCGAGGACACCGACCGCGGGGTGGCGCTGGCCACCGACGGCAACGGCCGCTACACCCGTCTCGACCCCTACGTCGGTACCCAGCTCGCCTACGCCGAGGCGTACCGCAACGTCGCGGCCACGGGGGCCCGCCCTCTCGCCGTCACCAACTGCCTCAACTTCGGCTCTCCTGAGGACCCGGGGGTGATGTGGCAGTTCGCCGAAGCTACCCGCGGCCTGGCGGACGCCTGTCAGGCGCTCGGCACTCCGGTGACCGGCGGCAACGTCAGCTTCTACAACCAGACCGGGAGCACCGCGATCAACCCCACTCCGGTGATCGGCGTGCTCGGGGTCATCGACGACGTTCACAAGCGGGTGACCAGCGCATTCAGCGCTGAAGGCGAGAGTGTGGTCTTCCTGCTCGGCGAGACCCGGCTGGAACTGGGCGGTTCGGCATGGGCGGATGTCATCCACGGGCACCTGGGCGGCCGCCCGCCCCAGATCGACCTCGACGCTGAGGCGGCCCTCGGCCGGGTGCTCATCGACGGCGCCGCAGCGGAACTGCTGGTTTCGGCGCACGACCTTTCCGACGGCGGGCTCGCGGTGGCGCTCGCCGAGTCCTGCCTGCGCGGCGGCGTCGGCTGCGAAGTCGACCTCGGCGATGACGCGTTCACCGCACTGTTCAGCGAATCCGCGGCGCGCGCCGTGGTGAGTGTGCGGCCCGAGCACGAGACCGCCCTGGTGGACCTGTGCGCCAAGCACGGGGTTCCGGTCAGGAGGCTGGGTACTGTCGGTGGGTCCGCGCTGACCATGGTCCACCGCACCGGGCGGATCAGCATTGAGGTGGCCGAGCTGCGCGACGCGTACGAGTCGACGCTGCCCGCGCTCTTCGGGAACAAGTAGTTTGTGGTACGGCCCGGCCCCGCCGAGTTGGGGCCGGGCCAAGCCTGCGGTCGGGGATCGTGCGGGGGTGCAGACCGGGCAGCGGCTTATTCGCTCCGCTGCCTGCGCTGGATTGCCTCACGGTCGGTGGCCGGGATTCCCTCGTCATCAACCAAAGGCTCCGGTTCGCGGTCTTCGTGGGCCCGGGTCGGGCCGCCGCTTTTGAGTGCCCCCTCGATCTCGTGTTTGAGGCTCTCGTCGAGTCGGGGACCGTGTTTATCGCTGCCGCGCTCCATGAGGGGTGTCTCCCTTCCACCTCCTGAACCGGCTGGATCCTTCGCACTACCCGACCATCCGGTCAGGAAACGCGTTCCACGCCCCAGAAGTCCCGCAATGCACCGGCGCGAACCGGGCGGACCGCGGGCTTTTTCCCCAGCCCTGCGCATGCTCCTTCCCGAGTCGGGCAGCGGAACCGGACAAGGTTGACCACCGAGTTCGGAGGGGGTGAGCGGGCCGCCGATCAACAGGCCCGCGGCGCATGCATCTGGGTTTCTTGCGACCGTTGTACGAGACGACCGCTCCGGTGGCCTCGGTCTACCTGGACACCACTCGGACCACAGAGAGCGCCTTCAAAGAGATCGAGCTGCGCTGGCGTGCCGCCCGGGAGCGCCTCGCCGAGCAGGGGGCCGATGAGGCGACCCTGCAAGCGTTGGACGAAGTGGCGGAGGGAGAACCCGGTGTTCCCGGCCCGCAGGGGGAGGCACTGTTCGCCGCAGAGGGAAGAGTGCTGGGCGCGTTCACCCTGTCCCGGCCGCCGCTGCGGGACAGCGCGGTCTGGTGGCCGGTCGCTTACCCTCTCGGCGTGGTCATCGACCGCAACCACCAGATCCCCTATGTGACGGTGGCGGCGGACCGGGAAGGGGCTGATGTGTCCGCCTACACCGCTGCCCAGCACAAACCCGAGTTCCAGCGGAGTTTCTCCGGCAGCACCCTGCACATCCAGAAGGTGCGGGTCGGCGGGTGGACGCACAAGCACTACCAGCGCCGCTCGGAGAACCTGTGGGACGCCAACGCCCAAGAAGTGGCCAAAGACGTGGAGGATACGGCTGCCCATGTGGGCGCCGAGGTCGTGTTCGTCGGCGGAGACGAGCGGGCGATCGGCAAGCTCCGTGACCACTTGAGCGAACGGGTGCGCGACATCCTCGTGGAGCATCCCGGCGGGGGACGGCACGATCCGGCGGCGCTGGCCAGTCTGCGGGAGGCCGCAGACGGTGTGGTGGACTGCGTGGTGGCCGAGACCAGGAAGCGGGAACGTGCCGAGTTCACTACGGCGCTGAGCCGGGGTGAGGGGGCGACCCAGGGGATCGCGGCTGCCGCGGAAGCCCTGCGCCGCGCCCAAGTGAAGACGCTGCTCCTGGCAGCGGACTTGGGGAAGGAGCCGTGGATTTGGGGCTCCCGCACCGATCCGCTGGAAGTGTCGGTGGACCGGGAGTCGCTGAGCGACCCCGAGAGCGCGATCCAGGCGCCGGCCAGTGCCCTGCTCCTGCGGGCGGCTGCCTACACCGATGCCGAGTTCGTAGAGTTGACGGACAACAGCGCTGCGGAGGGCGTCGGGGCCATCCTGCGGTACACCACAGCAGTGCGGTAGCCGCTGGGCGGACGTCGTCATAGCCGTCGTTCTGCCCTCCGAGGGAAGACCGTTGCGAGGCTACGACCGTCGGTGGAGGGGAGTATGCGACGCGGAAGTCTCAAAGGGCCGTTGGGAAGTCACGACCGGCCGGCGAGCGCGCTGACGTTCCGCCTGGTCCTCGCTGTCTTCGGTGCAGTGGTGCTCCTGGTGGGAGCGGTGCTCGCCGCGGTGTGGGCGGACTCCGTGCCGTTGGCGGTCGTTTTGGGTGCGGGTTTCCTCGCGGCGTGTCTGAACGTCTACTGGGTGAGTCGCCGCCGCCGCTACGAGCGGTGATGCCGGCGACCGCGGTGGGGGCGGCGTGGCGCGGTCCGCGGCAGGGGCGGAGCGCCCGCCCGCGGTTCCCCGCTGACGCATTCCGCTGTTGAAGGTTGGAAAAGCGGCCGCCGCGGCGAAAACCCCGGACGCGTGTTTTGCGGGAAGAGAAGGAAATTCTTCAGCGGGCGGCCGCGAGCAACTGAAGATGTTTCCGAGGTTTTTGTGCCGGGGCAGATATTCCGGACCGCTGTCGCAGAAGACCCGGTGGTGTGCTTTCCGGGTAGTCCCGGAAATAAAAAAGGGGATGTGCGTCTATCCCCGAAGGCGTGAATTTTCTGGATTCGGAATGGCGGGCCTGGCGGCACAGGCCAGCGGACGGCCTTTTGACCTCCGGAACGGGTAGGCGCAGAGCTGCCGCCACGGCAGGGCCGCCGGTGTGAGACGGGGCGTCGTCTCTATTGCGGTACCGCAGTCAAGGCCAGTGGACCGAGAGCGGGTCCAGGTGCTGGAGCAGCAGCTCGTTGACGACGTCGGAGCGTTCCACGTTGACGAGGTGAGCGGCACCGCTGACGACCTCAAAGCGGGCGTGGGGGAGGAGGGCTGCGAGCCTGCGGCCGTGACCCGGCGGGGTCTGCGGGTCGTGGGCGCCCGCGATCACCACGGTGGGTGCGTGGACTAGCCGCGCCAGCGGTCGGTGGTCCAAGGCGGCGATGGCGTCACAGCACCCGGCGTAGCCTTCCGGCGAGATCTTCTCGAATTCTTCGGTGAACCGGGTGACAATGTCGGGCCGCCGCTCGCAGAAACCAGGCGTGAACCAGGAGCGGGTGACCTCGTCGATCACTGAGGAGATCCCGAAGTGGCGTACCCGGTCGCCGATGTCGCGCCAACGGGGCAGCGGGGGCGCCCACGCCGTGGTGGAGACCAATGCCAGCCGGGAGACCCGGGAAGGGTTCGTGGCAGCCACCCACAGCGCCACCATCGCCCCCAAACCGATCCCGATGAACGACACCTGCTCCAGGTCACACTCGTCGAGGAGGGTCAGCAGGTCGCCGCCGAGCTCCTGCATGGAATAGGGGCCGGGAGGAGCGGGAGACGAGCCGTGGCCGCGGTGGTTGACACGGAGTACCCGCAAGCGGCGGGTGAGCTCCGGCATCTGCGGCTCCCACATCGACCACTTCGTGCCGAGGGTGGGGACCAGCACCACCACCGGTGCGGTCCGCGGTCCGTCGAAGCGGTGCTGAAGGGGGACAACGGCCATCTGGGACCTCCTGGGACAGCGAGCCAAAGCCTACCGGCATTCCCTTGAGCCGTAGGGCATTTTCCGGGTGCGTCCGGCACGGAGCAGGCCGTTCCGGTCATGGAGCGGCCGGCGAGACAGCCACTCGGCCTACGCCGGCCCCGCCTTCTCCGCTTCCCCCGGGCCCGCCGGTGCCCGGCTGCTCGCCCCCTTCGGAACCGCCTTCCTCAGCACCGCCTCCGTGGGGCTGTCCGGGAGCCTCCTCCCCGGCGGGGGGACTGTGCCAGGGGCCTTCCCCGGGAATGGTGGGGTTGAGGTGCGGCTCTTCCATGGGGTCGGTCTGGGACATGTCGTCGTACGGCAGGGACGGGTAGAGCTCTCCGCCGGGGTAGCCGGTGTCGCTGCTCGTGGGGGTGTCGGGGTCGATCGCGGACGGGGAAGGGACGGAGTCGTCGATGCCGTCCTGTGCCGGGGTGTCGCGGCGGGTGCCGTCCACCGGGGTGGCTTCGGGGGACTGCCCGTTGGGGGAGAGCAGGAACGTGTCGATGAGGAACCAGCCGCCGGCCAGGACGATGATGAGGATCCCCGCGGCCACAAGCCAGGACAGGACGGTTTTCCGCTCGCGTGTGGAACGCGGGGGCAGCGGCTGGTGGCCGGGACCGGCACTCCGGCGCGGCGGGCCCTCCCCGGGAGAGGAGGCGGTTGGCTGCTTGTTCTCTCCCGTGTTGACGAGGGCGGCGAGTCCGCTCGTGGTACGCAGCGGGCCGCTCGGGGGACTGCTGGCGGGGGCCTCGTCGGCGGGGCGGTTCGCGGCGAGCGCGGCCAGGCCGCTCACCGGCGTGCGGGACTCCGGGGCGGGGGTGTCTTCGGCCGCGGGCATCACCGCGGTGGGGGCGGGTTCTGGGGCCTGGTCGCCGATGGGGATCGGCAGTGCAGCGGTCGCCGCGATCTGCGTCTGCTCGTTGAGGGCCGCGGTGTACCCGTTTTCCAGGACTTCTTCGACCGGCACCTGGGGGAGTGTCGCCGGGTCGTGGCCGACGAGGACACCGAGGACCTGCACCGCGGTGGGGCGGCGCTCCGGCTCTTTGGCGAGGCAGGCCTCCAGGAGCGGCCGGAGCCGCTCGTCCACTCCGTCGAGGCGGGGCGGCTGGTGGAGGACCCGGTTGATGATCGCGGGCAGGGTTTCGTCGTGGAAGGGCGACTGTCCGGTGGCGGCGAACACCATGACCCCGGCCCAGGCGAAGATGTCCACGGCCGGGGTGAGTTCGCGTCCTTCCACCTGTTCCGGGGCCATGTAGGCGGGGGTGCCGACGATGGAGTCGGTCGCGGTCACCGTGGCCTCGGAGTGCCGGGCGATCCCGAAGTCGATCACCCTGGGGCCGTCCGGTCCCAGCAGGACGTTGGCCGGTTTGAAGTCGCGGTGGATCACGCCTGCCTGGTGGATCGCCACGAGGGCGGTGGCGGTGGAGATAGCGAGCCGGTCGAGCGCGGCCCCGGTCCGCGGCCCGTCACGGAGCACGGCGTCGCGGAGCGACGGGCCTTCGATGTACTCGCTGACGATGTAGGGCGGGTCCGCGTTGATGTCGGAGTCCAAAAGCGCCGCGGTGCAGAAGGGGGCGACTTTGGAGGCCGCTTCGATCTCTTTGGCGAACCTGCTGCGCGCTCGGCTGTTGGAGGCCCAGGAGGTCTCCATGACTTTGACGGCGACGCGGGTGCCGTCGGGAGCTTTGCCGAGGTACACCACGCCTTGGCCGCCCTTGCCGATACGGGCAACAAGGTCGTAATCCCCGACCCGAGTGGGGTCCTCAGGCCGTAGCGGACTTGTCATACGACTGTTCTCTCCCTCCACTCCGCCGGGCACTGGATGGCTCCAAACCGCGTCATGTCGGGAACCGTCCGGGAATGAGCGGGCAGGCTAGGTGAATGGCCACTGGAACGATCATGCTCCATCAGCGAACCACACCGTGGGCGGTTCCGCCAGAGCACATTCCCGTTCCCTGGAACGTGACGCACCTACAGGAACAGATGAACGAAATCACAGAAGAGTTGGTTCTGTCGAAAAGACCGAAAACCCTTTTCGGGCATTGGCTGACAACACGAAAGAGTCGGTCATCAGGAAAAGGAGAGCGAGATCACGGGGTCCAGTGGCGAGGGCAGCGCAAAGGCCGCCCCCGTGTCCCCCCTCAAAGCACGGAGGCGGCCTTCGCTAGGGAACGGCCGCCGACTCCTCCCCCCAGAAGCCGGCGACCTTCGGAATGGCCTACGTCACGGGAGGCCGTGGTTCTCTCCCGTGGTGATATCCAGAGTACCCATGCTCATCTGCTGAAACAACCGTGAGTCACTGATGAACACTTAAAGTGATGGCTATTCGTTCCTTTGCGCACAGTCAACTCCCGCCGTGCCGCGGGGGTGCTGAGCGGCCGCGCAGCAGCGCGCATAGCCTGGAAGCGTGCGTGTCCCACTCCTTCTGCGACCCCGCTGGCTCGGTATCCACCTGCTCGCGCTCCTCGCGGTGCTCACCTGCACCCTGTTCGGCTACTGGCAGTACGAACGGGCGCAGCGGCCGGACCGTGAGACGGTGACCAACCCGGTTGCGGATCTTGCCGCGGCGGTGGATATCAGCACGCTGCTCCGTCCCGGCGAGTACATGCCTCAGGACCTCGCTAACGAGGCCGTGGTCGTGACGGGGACCTACGACGCCGAGCACCAGTTGCTCTCCCCGGCGCTGTCCCCGGACGGCGCTGAAGGGTACTCCGTGGTGATTCCGCTGGTGACCGAGGACGGCGTCGCGGTAGCGGTGAACCGGGGGTGGATCCCCCTCGACGCCGCCGACGAGGTTCCTCCCCCGCCGGACGGCGAGGTCACGGTCCGCGGCTGGCTCCAGTTGCCGCAGGACGAGGCGTCACGCGGCTATTCGGCGATCCTCCCGGAGGGGCAGATCGCGCGGATCTCCTCCGCCCTGCTGGTCAACGAGTGGCCTTACCAGCTCTATGAGGGGTACGTCACGCTAGGGGAGCAGAGTCCGCCGACGCCCGCCGGAGCGGGGAGTGCGTTGGAAGAGTTCCCGCCGCCGGACCCGCCACAGGGGATCGTGTGGAACTTCCGGAACCTCAGCTATGCCGCCCAGTGGTGGGTGTTCGGGCTGGCCGCCATCGTGTTCTGGGTCTCCCTGATGCGGCGGGAGCTGGACGACCACCGGAAGGCGCGGCAGGACGGCGGTGCGGCGGCCGAGGGCCCTGCCGAACCGGCTCAGCCGTCGGCGGAGATGGTCGCCGACTGAGCGGCACCGGACGTCTGCTCTTCCGCGTCGATCGCGGCCTGCTCCTCGGCTGCGATCTTGCGTTCCACGAAGAATCCCACGACCGGGATCGTGCCGGACAGCATGACCCCGACGGTCCGGAGCGCGTTCCACCGGCGCTTGAGCGCCAGCCACAGCACGGACAGCACGAACACCATGTAGATGTAGCCGTGCGGGATCGCGATGTACATCATCAGCGGAGTCTCCGCACCGAACCACTGCTCCAAGCCGGCGGGGGCGGGAACCACGGAGAACTGGGCGGTCTCCCCGACGAGGTATTTGGCGGGCATCGCCACGAACGTCAACAGCAGCAGCCACGTCGAAGTGACGTAGGCCAGGACACGGTAGACCGTGAGAGGAAGACGCTTGTTCTCCACTTGGGCACCTCGGCTTCGACCTCGTGATCGGACCCGGTTGTCCGGCGGCACCGCCCAGGAGGCCGCCGGACAACCGGGCCCGTGTTCTCCGCTTCCTCTTTGAGACTAAGCGCTGTGCTGGACGCCCGTGACCCGGGTCGGGATGCCGGCTGTGCCGTGGTCACGGCGTCTTGACCGGCATACGGGTGGGGCTCTTCCACCGGCCGTCGGACTTGGTCGTCCACGCTTGCGGAATGGTGATGAGCATCAGGTAGGAGTCGAGCAGCCGCAGCGGCAGGTAGAACAGGCCGTAGAACAGGTAGCTCGGCCGACGGCGGATCATCGCGACGACGCAGGTGAGGATGTAGTCCGGCACGAAGAGGCCGACCGCCACCGTGCTCAGCGGCAGGACCGAGGTCACCGCGGCGTAGCCTGCGGCGTACCACTCCACGACGAGCACTTCCTCCCCGAACAGGGCCGGAGGAAGCACGAACACGAAGATCAGCGCGGTCAGCAGGAGCAGGGCCGCGACCAGAACGATCTCCAGGATGTAGAAGAACAGCGAGAACCAGAAGAGGCTCGGCCAAATACCGTGACGCCGCACGGTCTGCCAGAAGCCGAGGCTCCACCGCCGCACCTGGCTCTTGTAGTCGCTTAGCGTGAAGGGGTCCTGGGAGTAGGCCTTGGTGTCGGGACGCATCGAGATGCGGCCCAGCTTCTTGTGGTGCACCTCGAAGGTCATGTTGAAGTCTTCGATGACGAGGCCCTCGGGGTTGATATCCAGGTGCTTCAGGACACTGGTGCGGTAGGTGCTGGCAAACCCGGGGACGATGAAGGTGACGCTGGTGAATCGCCAGGTCTGGCCGAACCGGAGCATGTACTGCATCAGCCAGTAGAGCCGGTCGCGGTAGGCGGCGATCAGGCGGCCGATGACGGTGCGCTGCTGCGGCTTCCACTCGGCGACAACGAATCCGGCGACAGCGGCGACCGTGGGGTCCCGCAACTGGTCGCGGACGCCTTTGACGTAGTTCTCGTCGAGCTCGGTGTCGGCGTCGAGGATGACGACACCGTCGTAGTTGTCGATGAGGTCGAATTCCTGAATGACCGCTTCGATCGCGCCCGCCTTACCGCGGTTGGTCAGCAGTTCCAAGACGTTGACACCGGTCTGGGCGGCGATTTCGGCGGTGGCGTCGCTCGAACTGTCCGACACCACGTAGATGTCCCAGCGGTCGAAGAGTCGAAGGGCGGAACGGATAGCGCCGTCGATGACGGGTTCTTCGTTGTGCGCCGGGATGATGACCGCGAGCGAAATGGTCTCCGGGTCGGTGTTGACTTTGGGGATCTCGAATTCCCCGGTGTCCGGGTTGAGCACCGGGGTGGGAGTGCGGCGGGCGCGCCGCGCACCGCTTCGGGACCGGGCGGCGAAGGTGACCCGCTTGTCTTCGTCCCGGATCCGAGCCTTCGCACGGCGTGGAAGCTCCCGGCGGGAGCCGAAGGGATCGCGGCCGAGTAGTTTATGGATCCATTCATCGATCAGTCTGATCAGGCCGATCAGCGACCAGACCATGAGGTTGAGGCCTACCCCGATGATCAGCAGGAAGGCAACCGGGGTGTCGTTACCGGAGCCGAGGACGAACCTGAGCCACAGCATGAAGAGAAGTGCTGCGGTTGCCAACGAGAGCAGGCCCGCCAACCAGCTCCCGATGAAACGGGCAGTGCGCACTAGGGACCTCCGCAGAGTGTTGGGGTGACAGCGGGTGGCATAAAACTACCGTTAGATGGACGTTTCAACGGCACGGTGAGTTGTCCTGGGGCGATCAACGAAAACCGGATTACGAAAAATTGTGTATGTGGATCGACCGCAAGTCTGCACCATTGCTTTGGTAATCCGGGAGCACCGCCTCACCGTATGGATTGTTCCGAACAAAACATCGTCGTAATTGGGGAGGTGGCTATCGTTCAGGTTACGAATATATGACTTGATCGATGAAAGAGCCTGAGTCCGGTCAAGAAGAGGACGGCCGGAGGAGGAATCTCGTACCCTCAACCAGGAACCACGGCGCTCGACCGTTTGCGTGAAGGGGAATTGACTGTGCGTGTTGCCATGCACCAGCCGCACTACCTGCCATGGCTGGGCCTACTGGACAAGATCGACCGCTGTGACTTGTTTGTTGTCCTCGATCATGTCCAGTTTGAGAGGAAAGGGTGGCAGCACCGTAACTATGTGGCATCGAAGAATGGTCCGGTCCTGCTGACCGTTCCGGTGGTGCAGCGCAGCCGGGACGAGCGGATCATGGACAAATCGGTGAACAATAGTTCACCGTGGTGGGAGAAACACAGTAGAACACTGGCGCAACACTGTTACCGTAAGGCACCTTTTTGGGACGAGTTCGGCGCTGAAATCACAGCCATCTACGAACGCCGGTGGGAACAACTGGTCGACCTTTCTCTAGCGACCACCGAGTTCGTGCTCAACGCGTTCGGAATCACCACTCCCATGGTGCGCTCGAGCGAACTGGGCGAGTTCACCGTACAGAAGAGTGAACTGCTCGCGCAGATCAGCGCCAAAGTGGGGGCGACCACCATGCTCTCCGGCGATGGTGCCCGCGCCTACCTCGACAAGGACGTGTTCGACCGGTACGGGATCGCCGTCGAGTGGCAGAACTTCCAACACCCGGAGTACCCGCAGCACAACCGGAAAGGACAGGAATTCCTGCCCCGCATGGCAGCCATAGACCTGCTGCTCAACGTCGGCCCCGAAGGAATGGACCTGGTGCGCCAGGCGCGCATCGCCGACTGACCGGCCCGCACGCTCTTCCCTAGAACCGAAACGCTGCGACCTGCCTGAAGCGGCTCGGTGCTGCCTCAGGCCCTACTGAATCGAGGACATCCAATGATGATCGACTGGTCTCGCGAGCGGATCCTCATCCTCGCACCGCACCCTGACGATGAGACGCTCGGCTGCGGAGGGCTCATGCGCAAAGCCAAGGATGCGGGGGCCGAGGTCTACATCCAGTTCATGACCGTGGGGGACACCGCTGACAACTCGCCTAAAGGACTGTCCACCGCCGAAGAGCGCTACCAAGAAGTCAAAGAAGTCGCGGAATTCTACGGCTGGGACGACTGGCATTTTGCCTTTCCCGGTGACGCGTACCACCTCAAACTGGACGCGGTGCCCCGCTTTGAGCTCACCAACGCGATCGAGCGCGGCAGCCCGCTGTCCATCGCCAAGCTCAAACCGACCACGGTGATCGCGCCGCACCGCACCAGCTACAACCAGGACCACCAGATCACCGCTGAAGCGCTGCACACCGCGCTACGGCCGTCCAACACCCAACGGCGCCACCACCCGCGCCTGGTCCTCGCCTACGAGCAGGCCGCCGACCAGTGGCGCTACGACGCCGCACCGTCGCCCAACTTCTTCGTCGAACTCACCAAAGAGCAGGTGGACGCCAAGATCCACGCGATGCACCTGTACGGAACCCAGAGCCACGACCACCCGCACACCCGCTCCGACGAGACGCTGCGCAGCCTGGCCACCCTGCGCGGCATGCACGCCGGAGTGCCCTACGCAGAGGCCTACCACATGATGCGGTGGCTCGCCTGACCTTCCAGGCGCGGTGCCGTCACGCAGCAAACAGGAACACCCGAGCCCTTCTGCGGCCGTGTCTTTGCAAAGGAGAAACAGCGTGAAAGCCCTGGTTACGGGGGGCGCCGGATTTATCGGATCCCATTTGTGCGACTACCTGACGTCCCAAGGCCACCAGGTCACGGTGCTCGATGACCTGTCCACCGGCTCCAAGGAGAATCTGGCGCAGCTTGCTGCCGCCCCTAACTTCGAGTTCGTCGAGGGCTCCATTCTGGACACCGCGCTGGTCGACAAGCTGGTCGGCTCCTGCGACACCGTGTTCCACCTGGCTGCCGCGGTCGGGGTGCACACCATTGTGGACAAGCCCTTGGAGTCCCTGCGGGTGAACCTGCACGGCACCGAGAACGTGGTGGAAGCCGCGGCCCGGCACGGGGCCCGCATCATGGTGGCCTCCACGAGCGAGGTGTACGGCAAGAACGACGCGGATGGTCTCACCGAAGACGCCGACCGCATCCTCGGCTCCCCGCTGAAGAGCCGCTGGTCGTATGCGGCGGCGAAAGGACTGGACGAACTGGTCGCCTACGTCTACGGCAAGGAGACCGGGATCCCGACGGTCATCGTCCGGTTCTTCAACATCGTCGGCCCGCGGCAGACCGGACGCTACGGCATGGTGGTGCCGCGGTTCGTCAGCCAGGCGCTGGCCAACGAGCCGATCACCGTCTACGGTGACGGCACGCAGCGGCGGTGCTTCGGCTCGGTCTTCGACGTGGTTCCGGCCGTGGTGAAACTCATGGACACCCCGGCCGCCTACAACCAGGCGGTCAACCTGGGCGGTATGGAGGAGATCTCCATTCGCGGCCTGGCGGAACGGGTCATCGAACTGGCCGGTTCGAGCAGCACGATCGAGTACATCCCGTACGAGAAGGCGTACGGCGAAGGGTACGAGGACATGCGCCGCCGCATGCCGGACACGTCGCTCGCCAAGAAGCTCATCGGCTACGAGCCGACGCGCCGCCTCGACGACATCATCAACTCCATCATCGAAGCCAAGCAGGCCTGACCGGCAGAGACCACGGTGGCCCCTGGAACTTCCAGGGGCCACCGCCGGTTACGCGGGAAAAGCAGAGACGATAGCGATCACGCTGATCCCCAGGACGGCGAGGCTCACGGCGACGAGCGCCCACGGGCGGGCCAGGGGCGCGGGCGGTCGCAAGGAGCCGTCGGCACGCCGGCCGTGGTCGGTCTGCCGCCAGCGTTTCTGCAGGTGCACGGCGAGTACGGTGGACGTGCCGAACAGGATGCCCACCGCGATGAGCTGGCCGACCGTACCGGCCAGCGTGTCCTCGGGCGGGACCCGCAGATACAGCAGGGTCACCACAGCGAGCAGGAACAGAGTGCGCTGCCAGGACAGCAGGGTCCGTTCCGGCTGCAAGCCCGGGTCGCGTTCGCGGGGGCCGCTCATGGCAGGTAGTTCCCCACCACCACGGCCAGGCAGATCAGTCCGATACCGAGCGCTGTGATCAGCGGCAGCGGGGTGGTCGGCAGCGGCTGGTCGTGCCGCATCGCCCGCTGGACCCGCATCCACCGGATGGGGGCGTAGCAGGTGATCACCACGGCCAGGGCGGCCAGGGCCAGCCCCACGGAGAGTTGGGTGCCGCCATGCCACCGCAGCGGAACCAGGTGCAGCACTGCGACCGCACCCGCTACCAGCGCGAGCGCGGTGCGGATCCAGGCCAGGAACGTGCGCTCGTTGGCGAGAGTGAAACGGTAGTCCGGTTCTTTCCCGTCCCCGCCGTCGTTGGCCCGCCGTTTCGCTCTGGACAGTGCGCCCACGGTCCCCCCTTCCCCGGTGACACTGCTTCCCTCACGAATCTACGGACGAACGTTTTTCCGTACAAACCGGTATTGAACTGGGATTTTGTCGAGTGTTGGGGAGGGGTGGACGCATCGATGCCCCGAATGCGGAACAAAGCAGCGGCCTCAACCGCTGTACAAGGGAGAAGACCGTTGCTGACGCCACGATCAGGAGAGCCTGTGGCCACTATCGAACTGACCAAGGACAACTTCAATCAGACGCTCGAAGAGAACGACTTCGTCCTCATCGACTTTTGGGCCTCCTGGTGCGGGCCGTGCAAGATGTTCGCTCCGATCTTTGAGCGGGCGTCAGAACGGCACAAGGACCTGGTGTTCGCCAAGGTCGACACCGAGGCCCAGCAGGAGCTGGCCGCGAGCTTCAACATCCAGTCGATTCCGACGCTCATGATCGTGCGGGATCGGACTGTGCTCTACGCCCAGCCGGGCGCGCTGCCGGAAGCGGCCCTGGAGGACCTGATCCAGCAGGCCCGCGACCTCGACATGGACGAAGTGCGCCGGCAGATCGCCGAGCAGCAGGGCAACGGCCAAGCGTCGGAGTAGACCTCAGGCTGACCGGTGAGGGCGGTGAGGGGGCCGTACCGCGGTGATCCTCGCCACCCTTCGTCGTGGAGCGGCCGCCACAGCCCGCGGTTGTCCCGCAGGGCGCCGGTCACTGGCGGTGTGGGCCGTGGGGGCGCGCCAGGTACACCACGTCGGGAGCGCCCCGCCGCACGGGCACCCGGATCTCCTCGACCGCGCCGAATCGGCGGTCAAGCAGCAGGGCGAAGTCGGGGGCGGGCATTGCACTCCACACGGCCAAGGCCCCGCCCGGAGCGGTGAGCTGCGCCAACCGGTCCAGACCGTCCGGGCTGTACAACCGGCGGTTGCTGTCCACCACGGTCCAGTCGGGACCGTTGTCGATGTCCAGACACACCGCGTCGAAGGTCTCCGCTGTTTCAGCCAACCATTCCACCAGGTCAGCGCAGACCACCTGGCAGCGCGGATCGTCAGTGGGACGCCCCGCGGCCTCGCCCAGCGGACCGGAATGCCAGGCGATGACCGCCGGCTCCACTTCGATCACCCGCACGTGGGCGACCCGTGGACTGGCCAGCGCCTCCGCCGCGGAGAATCCCACCCCGAGCCCGCCGACGAGGACCCGCAGTCCAGTCTGGTCCGCGGGCAGGACACGCAGGCAGGCGCGGACCAGTTCACGTTCGGAGCGGCCGTCCCGGGTGTCCATGAGGAACACGCCGTTGCTGATGATCTCGTAGTCGGTGCCGACCCGCCGCAGCACCAGGTCCCCGCCGCTGACCCCCTGGGTCCGGTCGACCACCACGGGCGCAGCGGTGTCAGAGAACCCCGGTACTCCTTGTGCGGACCTGTCCATCGTGCTTCAGAGTCGGCAGGCGTAGATATCGGTGACGAGGATGGCGCGGGCCCCGATCTCCCACAAGTCGTCCATGATCCGCTGGGCGTCGCGGCGCGGCACCATGGCCCGGACCGCCACCCAGCCTTCCCGGTGCAGGGGCGAGACGGTGGGCCCCTCCATGCCGGGGGTGAGAGCGATGGCCTCCTCCAAGTGCTCGGCGTGCACGTCGTAGTCCATCATCACGTAGTCGCGGGCGACGAGCACACCGCGCAGCCGGCGCAGCAACTGCTCGACTTTCGGGTCGTCCGGTTCCCCTTTGCGACGGATGACGACCGCCTCGGATTCCAGAATGGGCTCCCCGAACGGCTCCAGTCCGGCCTGGCGCAGGGTCGTGCCCGTGGACACGACGTCAGCGACCGCGTCGGCCACACCCAGCTGGATCGAGCTCTCCACAGCGCCGTCGAGGTGGATGACCCGGGCTTCGATGCCGCGCTTCTTCAAATAGGACGTGAGCAGCCCTTCGTAGGAGGTGGCGATCCGCTTCCCAGCGAGGTCTTCCACCGTCATCGAGGAGCCGTTGCGCGCGGCGAAGCGGAACGTGGAATTGCCGAAGCCCAACGCCAGCACTTCTTCGACGGGGGCGCCGGAGTCGATGAGCATGTCGCGGCCGGTGATTCCCACGTGGAGGATGCCTTCACCGACGTAGACGGCGATGTCCTTGGGGCGCAGGAAGAAGAACTCGGCTCCGTTGTCGGGGTCGAGCAGGACCAGGTCGCGGGAATCTTTGCGCTGGCGGTACCCGGCCTCGCGCAGCATGGCGATGGCAGGCTCGGACAACTGGCCCTTGTTGGGCACGGCGATGCGCAGCAGATCGGTCATGGGATGCTTCCTCGGCTCACGGATTCCGGCATGGGACGTCGGGACAGGTCGGTCTCGCGTGCGTGACGACGCGGGAACCGACCTAGAGATGCCGGTAGACGTCTTCCAGACGGAGGCCGCGCGCCAGCATCAGAACTTGGACGTGGTAGAGGAGCTGGGAGATCTCTTCGGCGGTTTCTTCGTCGCTCTGGTATTCGGCGGCCATCCAGACTTCAGCCGCTTCCTCGACGACCTTCTTGCCGATCGCATGCACCCCGGCGTCCAGTTGGGCGACCGTCCTCGATCCTGCCGGGCGGGTCCGCGCCTTCTCGGACAGCTCGGTGAACAGCTCTTCGAAGGTCTTCATGATCTCTTTCCTTGACTGCGTGCTCTCCTAGGGTAGGCGCAGCCGGTCGGAGACGGAAAGTGGAGGCGGTCGAAGCGGAAGTGAACACTGCGGGGAGCTGTCCGGGGCGTGCCGCGGGTGGTCACGCACTGGTGCGTTTTGCGACCGCGTGGAACAGCCCTGGGGGAAGGGCATGGAGCAGGGCGTTGACCGCCTTGTACTGGGCGCCCGGCACGACTCGGGTCCGGCCCGAAGCCCAGCCGCGCAGCGAGTCGGTCACCACGCGCTCCCGCGGGACGAACGCGATATCGGGCGCCCCTTTCTCCTGCAAGGACCGGGTCATATCGGTGCGGACGTAGCCGGGGAGGACCGCGGTCACCCGCACGCCGTGCCGGGCCGCTTCGACCGCGAGCGTGTCGGTGAGGGAGAGCACATAGGCCTTGGACGCGGAGTAGACCGCGCCGCCGGGAGCGGCCGGCAGCAGTCCGGCCATGGACGCCACGTTGATCATGCCGAGCGGTCGGGAGCTCCCTGCCTCGCGGAGCTGGCGGGCCCGTTCGATCTGCACGGGGAGTACCGCGTGCGCCAGCCGGGTGAGCGCACGGATGTTCAGTGCGAGCGTGTCCTCGATCGCGCTGACCGGAATCGTCGCGAAATCGCCGCCGTGCGCCTGTCCGGCATTGTTGACCAGCAGGTCGATCGGGGCGTCAGCGGTGTCACCGGTGACTCGCAGCCGCTCTTCGACCGTGGCGAGGTCCTTGTCGTCGGTGAGATCGGCGGGCAGGCACTGCGCGGGCACGCCGTAGCGGTCGGTGAGCTCCGCGGCGAGCGCGGCGAGCCGGTCGGCACTGCGCGCCACCAGCACCAGAGAGTAGCCGCGTTCGGCCAGTTGCCGGGCGTATTCTTCTCCGATTCCCGTGGACGCGCCGGTGATGAGGGCGGTACGGGGGTGTGCGTGGTGGTCGCTCATGGTCCCGGATGGTATCGCCGCCTCGCCCCCGAAGCGAGGTGGATGTCCCGAAGGCCGGGAAGGTCAGCGGGGCGGGCGGCTGCCTCACCCGCTGGCCACGGCCGGGGTGAGCGGGCGTTTCGCCGCCGGCAGCAGGCAGAGCCGTTTGACGAGCAGTACCGTGGTCCGCCCGTCGGGCTCGACGTCGAACACGACCTCGTCCATGAGGGCGTGCATGAGGAAAATACCCCGACCTGACTCAGAATCTGGAGCAGGGCGGGGCGGGGCGATCGTCGGAGTGAAATGCCGGCCGTTATGAGTGATGCGGATGACGCAGCAGGCCTGCTCAATGCTGACCGAGACCTGGTAGCCGGATGCCGGAGCGCCGTGGTCGATCACATTCGCGCAGGCTTCCGAGGCCGCCACCAGGATGTCGCGCTGGCATTCGGGGCAGACACCGTGGACGTGCAGGGCACAGCCTAGGAAGCTACGCAGAACGGGGACCGTGTACGCCGCCCTCGGCAGTGCGACCTGGAATCGCCTTTCCATCAGAGTCAGCCCCCCGAACCTCGGTACCGTTAAAAACCTTCCCGAGGCTATTCACGCGAAACCGCGCGATTTCGGACGGGTCCCGGTTATGGGGCCTCGTGGTGCTTCATTACTCTACGCGGAGTGAGAAATCCTCGATAACCGGGTTGGCGAGCAGGGTCTCGGCGAGCTTGCGGATTTCGGCGAGACGGGCCTCGTCGGCTTCGCCCTCGAGGTCGATCTCGAAGCGCTTGCCCTGACGGACTTGGGTCACCCCGGAGAAGCCAAGCCGTTCGCAGGCGCCCAGGATGGCCTGGCCCTGGGGGTCCAGGATCTCGGGCTTGAGCATGACATCGACGATGACGCGGGCCACGGGGTCCTCCAGGAGTTGTACCGCACCGGTGGTGACGACGTCGCTGGTGTCCAGGCGGACACGGGACGCAGGGCCGGGGCGAGCGCAGCCAGGGGCCTGGCCGCGGCTCGGCGCCAGCCGGACAGTCCAGAGCGTACGGTACCGGCCACGCGGGGAGGAAACCGGCTGTTCCCGAGGCCGGTGATGTGTGCGACGCGCCGTGTGGGGAAGCGGAACCGTAACGTCCCGGGCCGCTACGGATAAGGCCTTCCGGGGCGTCGCGGCGGTGGCGACGCCGCGGATCACTTTGGAAGAGACGAAAGCAAAATTCCTCTTTTTACCCGACCCTTGCTGTAAACCACACCCGGAGAGGGGGATTCGTGTCCTTAATCACCTCATGACTATGCATCGTGAATCGACTTGGCATGCGTCTCACCAAGTAGCAGTATCCCCGGTCGTCCTGAGGGGGAAATTTTGGCGACCATTGAACTCGACCGTCCCGCAGAGACCACCGTCACTGCGGAGGGTCTCGACTTTGCAGAGGCAGTCAGGCCGTACGCCGACCAGCTCTACCCGGCAGCCCTGCGGATGACGAGGAATTCGGCGGATGCCGAAGACTTGGTTCAAGAGACCTTCACCAAGGCGTTCGCTAACTTCCACCAGTTCCGTGCGGGCACGAACCTGCGCGCCTGGCTCTACCGGATTCTCACCAACACCTTCATCAACGGCTACCGCAAGAAGCAGCGGGAGCCGCGCCAGGAAGTCACCGACGAGATCAAGGACTGGCAGTTGGCGGCGGCCGACGCGCACTCGTCCACCGGGTCGCGGTCGGCGGAGGCCGAAGTCCTCGACCGGCTGCCGGATTCCGCGATACGCACCGCGCTCGCCCAGCTGCCGGAAGAGTTCCGCATGGTCATCTACCTGATCGATGTCGAGGGCTTCTCCTACAAGGAAGTGGCGGAGCAGATGGACACCCCGTTGGGAACGGTGATGTCGCGGCTGCACCGGGCACGCCGGCAGCTTCGCGTGCTGCTCGCGGACTACGCCAAGGAGCGTGGCCTGTACGCGGACTGACCGCGTGCCCGGTCCCCTGCACGCCCGCGCACCCTCCTGGGCACCCGGTGGCTGAAGTATGCTGCGCTGATGCGCGGCAGTGCGGTCTGTCTTCTCCGACAGCGGCGGAGAAAAAGTACTAGGGTGGCCTAATTTTTACTTGGAACCCCTTATATTTTCTAGGAAGTCCTGGTAATTGGGGTTTTTCTTTTTCTGCGGGATGATAAGTCGGACGACGTGAGGTGTCGCAGGGTCTTGCGCTGCCCATAGTGATATCTGTCACGATGGGTGGTAGGGCTGTTCGACCCCACCCGTTACCCCGGGACGGGTCGGGCAGGCAACAGGCCGACCAGCGGTACCCCGTCAGTCGGCCCCGAGACCGAGGAGCGACAGGTGTCCGACAGCACCGTTCGTGAAGAGCCTGAGCTGATCCAGCTCTTGACCCCCGACGGAGAGTACGTCCCGCACCCTGACTACCCGTTCGAACCCGCCACGGCACAGGTCCGCGACCTCTACCGCGACCTCGTCCTCGTGCGGCGCCTCGACGCCGAAGCCGTGGCCCTGCAACGCCAAGGCGAACTGGGCCTGTGGGCCTCCCTTCTGGGCCAGGAGGCCGCGCAGATCGGTTCAGCCCGCGCCCTCGAACCGCAAGACATGGCCTTCCCGTCCTACCGGGAGCACGGGGTGGCCTGGTGCCGGGGAGTCCGCCCCCGGGACCTACTGGCCATGTTCCGCGGCGTCACCAACGGGGGCTGGGACCCGTACGAGCACAACTTCCACCTCTACACGATCGTCATCGGCAGCCAGACGCTGCACGCCACCGGGTACGCGATGGGTGTGCAGCGGGACGGGGCACTCGGTGAAGACGGCACCGCTGTCATCACCTACTTCGGCGACGGAGCCACCAGCCAGGGCGACACCAACGAAGCCTTCAACTACGCCGCGGTCAACAATGCCCCGGTCGTGTTCTTCTGCCAGAACAACCAGTGGGCCATCTCCGAGCCCAACGACCGCCAGAGCAAAGCGCCGATCTACCAGCGGGCAGCCGGCTTCGGCTTCCCCGGGATTCGCGTGGACGGCAACGACGTCTTCGCCTGCCTGGCGGTGACCCGCAAAGCCTTGCAGCACGCCCGCGAAGGGCAAGGCCCCACCCTGATCGAAGCGTTCACCTACCGGATGGGCGCGCACACCACCTCCGACGACCCCACCCGCTACCGGACGTCCGCAGAGATCGAAGAGTGGCGCCGCAAGGACCCCATCGCCCGGCTGCGGGCCTACCTGGTCCGCGAAGGCAAAGCCGACGACGGCTTCTTCGACGCGGTAGAAGCCGAGGCGGAGAAGCTCGGGGAGCAGGTCCGCGCCGAATGCCGCGCCCTGCCCGACCCTGCACCGCTGGACATCTTCCGCGAGGTCTACGCGGAACCGCACCGCGAGCTCGACCGGCAGCGCGCCGAATTCGCGGACTACCTGGCGTCGTTTGAGGGGGCGGAGGGAGCGGCCCGATGAGCGGAACCGAACTCACCCTGGGCAAGGCCATCAACGCGGGACTGCGCCGCGCCATGGAGAACGACCCGAAAGTCCTGGTGATGGGGGAGGACGTCGGACGGCTCGGCGGGGTCTTCCGCGTCACCGACGGCCTGTACAAGGACTTCGGCGCAGACCGGGTCATTGACACCCCGCTCGCAGAATCCGGCATCATCGGCACCGCGATCGGCCTGGCGCTCCGCGGCTACCGCCCGGTCTGCGAGATCCAGTTCGACGGGTTCTTCTTCCCCGCCGCCGACCAGACCTTCACCCAGCTCGCGAAACTGCGGGCCCGCTCCGAGGGACGGCTGAGCCTCCCCGTCGTGATCCGCATCCCCTACGGCGGCGGGATCGGTGCGGTGGAACACCACAGTGAGTCGCCCGAGGCCTACTTCACCCACACTGCCGGCCTGCGGGTGGTCACCGTAGCCACCCCCGAGGACGCCTACTGGATGATCCAGCAGGCCATCGCCTGCCCGGACCCGGTGGTCTTCCTCGAACCGAAACGCCGCTACTGGGACAAGGCCCCCGTCCGCACGGACGGCAGCGTGGACACCGCCACCCCGATGGGGGAAGCGCGGATCGTCCGCCCCGGTACCGACGTGACCCTGGTGGCCTACGGGCCGATGGTCAAGGTCGCGCTCCACGCTGCTGAAGCGGACACCGAGCGGTCCATCGAGGTCATCGACCTGCGGTCGCTCTCTCCCGTGGACTACGACACCGTCTACGAGTCGGTCCGCCGCACCGGACGGCTCGTCGTCACCCACGAAGCCCCGGTGACCAGCGGACTGGGCGCGGAAATCGCTGCCCGGGTCACCGAGGCCTGCTTCTACCACCTGGAAGCCCCGGTCATTCGCGTCGGCGGATTCGACACCCCCTATCCGCCGTCCCGGTTGGAGGAGTACTACCTCCCGGACCTGGACCGGGTCCTCGACGGTGTCGACCGCACGTTCGCGTACTAGAGGGCTGGGCATGACTCACCAAGGAATCCAACAGTTTGTGCTGCCCGACGTGGGCGAAGGCCTCACCGAGGCCGAGATCCTCACCTGGCACGTGCAGCCAGGGGACCAGGTTGACGTCAACCAGGTCATCTGCGAGATCGAAACGGCCAAGGCCGTCGTGGAACTCCCCAGCCCGTTTGCGGGTCGCGTCGAGGCGCTGCTGGTCGAGGCCGGGGAGACCGTCCCGGTCGGAACTCCGATCATCGCGGTGGACACCGGCGGTGCCGCGGGCGAGCCGCGGCCTGAGCCTGCTCCCGCCGCAGCCCCGGCGGAACCGCCAGCGGAGGAGAAGCGGGAACCGGTCCTCGTCGGCTACGGCGTCAAAAGCGGGGCCACCAAGCGCCGGGCCCGCCGCCGCACCCCTTCGGCCGTGCCGGCGCAGACCGTCGGCCAGCGCACCGTGGTGCTCGCCAAGCCTCCAGTGCGCAAACTGGCGAAAGACCTGGGGGTGGACCTGCGTACGGTCGTGCCCAGCGGGCCGAACGGGGTCATCACCCGAGACGATGTGCGGCGCCACGCCGAGCAGAACCAGCCGCAGCCCTCAGCGCCCCGCGTGCCCGAGCCGGCGGCGCCCGCACCGGCTGCGTCGCCTGCTCCCGAGCGGGACGTGCGGGAAGAGCGCATCCCGGTCAAGGGGGTGCTCAAGCACATGGCGGCGGCGATGGTCGACAGCGCGTTCACCGCACCGCACGTCACCGAGTTTCTGCAGGTGGACGTCACCAAGACCGTGAAGGTCGTGCAGAAGCTCCGACAGCGGCCGGAGTTCGCGGACGTGAAGGTCTCCCCGCTGCTGCTGGTCGCCCGGGCACTGCTTATCGCGGTGCGGCGGCACCCGCGGATCAACGCGTCCTGGGACGAGGCCAACCAGGAAGTCGTCGTCAAACACTACGTGAACCTGGGCATCGCGGCGGCCACGGATCGGGGCCTGGTGGTGCCCAACATCAAGGACGCCGACCGGCTGCCGCTGCCTGACTTGGCGCGGGCGTTGACCGACCTCACCGAGAAGGCGCGGGCGGGACAGACCGCCCCCGCGGACTTGACCGGCGGCACCATCACCATCACCAACATCGGCGTCTTCGGGATCGACGGCGGAACCCCCATCCTCAACCGGGGAGAGGCTGCGATCCTGGCCCTGGGGCAGATCCGCGACATGCCGTGGGTGCACAAGGGCAAGATCAAGATCCGCAAAGTGACGACACTGTCGCTCTCCTTCGACCACCGGCTGGTCGACGGGGAACTGGGATCGAAAGTGCTGCGCGACGTCGCCACTATCCTGGAAGACCCCGAGGAGATGGTGCTGGCATGGGGCTGATCGGCCTTGCCGGTGCGTGAGGCCCTGGGCACTGGAGGTCCTCCAGTGCCCAGGGCCGGTCTCTTATTCCGATTCAGCGTGCTCGAGGGTCAGGAGGGGCTGCTGTCGTCGGTAGACGCCTCAGGGCGTTGTTGCTCGTCCAAGGCAGTCCGGATGGCGTTTTCCGCAGCGTCGAGCGCAGTCCGGGCGGTAATCGCGTGGATGTGGGCGCGCTCCAAGTCCTCCAGCGCAATACAGTCAAACGACACTCGAGCGTCGTGGATCGCCTGCTGGAGCTGGCGGAGCGCCTCTTGAATCCCGACGTGCATGACTCCCCCTGGGATTGGTTCCTGCGGTGGGCGGGACAGCACCGACCGTCCCGTGTGTGTAGCGTGCCCCCGCCTGGCCAAGGTGAACAGGGGTTTCGTCAGTGCAGGCCAGTAGAGTCGCGGTATGACGGATAACCGTGCAGCCGCTCCCGGTTGGCACCTCGGCCCGCTGGTCGGCTTCGACATCGAGACGACCGGCATCAACCTGGAACAGGACCGTGTCGTCACTGCCGCGATCATCGAAACGGCTGCTGACGGCTCCCAGCGGACCCGGCGGACCTGGCTCGTCAACCCCGGAGTCGAGATTCCCCCCGAGGCCGTGGCGATCCACGGCATCAGCACCGAACTGGCGGTGGCCGACGGAATCCCCGCCCCCGTTGCCGTAGCGGAGATCACCGACCTGCTGGAGCAGGTACTCCAGTCGGGAACGCCGCTGGTCATCATGAACGCTCCCTTCGACCTCACCATCCTCGACCGGGAGTGCCGCCGCTACGGGGTGGTGCCGCTGTCGGAGCGGCTTGACACGGTCGCCCCGGTCATCGACCCCCTGATCCTGGACCGGCACATCGACCGCTACCGCAGGGGGAAACGCACTCTGGAAGCGCTCTGCGCCCACTACGGGGTCCCGTACGACGGTTCACATGAGGCGAGCGCGGACGCGGTAGCAGCTGCAGCAGTGGCCCGGGGGATCGGGCACGCCGCGGCGCACGTGGCTGCCCTGTCCCCTCGGGAGCTCCACGAACTGCAGGTGACCGCAGCTGCCCAGCAGGCCGAGTCTTTGGCGGCGTTCCTCCGCAGGAAAGGACTGAGTCCGGAGAGGGTCACCCGGGCATGGCCTCTGGTTCCCGTCCCTGGCACGCAGCCGAAGCTCATCTGACCTGGAGAAAACCCCGACGGAACGCATGAAACCCCCCGCTGCGGAAACAGAAAGGTGCACACTCGTCGTGCACCGTGCTTGTAGAGGGGGGTGGCGCGACTCCGCGCCAAGACGTCGTGGTACGACCAACTCACGGATCATCCGATACGACCACCAACTCGGCCGACAACCAAGACCTGCTGTGGGAACCGCCTCCCGTCCTCGAAGCGGAGCGGCCGCCGCGGACGGACTGGGCAGTGTTCCTCACCGCAGCAGCGTTCACCCTGGCCTTCGTCGCGTGGGGGGCGATCTCTGACGAGACGCTGGCCCAGGTCGCCGAGAACCTGCTGGCCGGGTTGATGCGCTACGGCGGCTGGGCGTTTGTGCTGGTCGCCGGAGTGTTCGTGGTGTTCGCGCTGTGGCTGGCCTTCAGCAAGTACGGGCAGATCCCCCTCGGCCGGGAGGGGGAGGAGCCCCAGTACACGACGGTGTCGTGGGTCGCCATGATGTTCGCCACCGGTATGGGGATCGGGCTGGTGTTCTACGGGGTGGCAGAACCCTTGGCCCACTACGTCACTCCCCCACCGGGCACGGATGCCGCGAGTGAATCGCAGCGGACTCTCACCGCGATCGCCACCACCTTGTTCCACTGGACCCTGTATCCGTGGGGCATCTACGCGGTGGTCGGCTTAGCGATCGCATACACCACCTTCCGCCGGGGGCACAGCCAGCTCATCAGCGCCGCGTTCATCCCGCTGTTCGGGGAGAGGGCCGCAAAAGGGCCGCTCGGCAAGGTGGTCGACGTGATCGCGATCCTGGCCACCCTGTTCGGGTCTGCCTGCTCGCTGGGGCTGGGGGCGCTGCAGATCGCGGGAGGGTTCCAGACCCTGGGGTGGACGAGCCAGACGACGTTCGGCCTGCTGTTTCTGATCATCGCGGCCATCATGGCCTGCTACCTGGTCTCCGCGGTCTCCGGAATCGCGCGGGGGATCAAGTGGCTGTCCAACACCAACATGGTGATGGCCGTGCTGCTGCTCGTCTTCGTGCTGGTCACCGGGCCGACCGTGTACATCCTGGACCTCGTGCCGGGCGCGGTGGCCACGTTCTTCCAGGACTTTTTTGAGATGGCGGGACGCACTCAGGCGGTCGGCGGCAACACCGCGGAGTGGCTGTCAACATGGACCGTGTTCTACTGGGCCTGGTGGATCTCGTGGACCCCGTTCGTGGGGCTGTTCATCGCCAAGATCAGCCGCGGCCGCACGATCAGGGAGTTCGTGGCCGGTGTCATCGTGGTGCCGAGCGTGGTCAGCCTGATCTGGTTCGTCATCTTCGGGTGCACGGCGATCCATTTCCAGCAGTCGGGGGTTGATCTAGCCGCGTCCAACCAGATCGAGGCGCAGTTCTACGGGATGCTGCAGAACCTGCCGTGGAGCGGCGTGGTGAACGTGGTGCTCGCCGTGCTGGTCGCGATCTTCTTCATCACCGGCGCGGACTCGGCATCCATTGTCATGGGCACGCTCACCCAAGGCGGAGTGGACAAGCCGCGGCTGGCCATGACCGTGCTGTGGGGGATGCTCATCGCGGCGGTGGCCGCGATCATGCTGCTCGTCGGCGAGGGCGGCAGCACCGCGATCGACGGGCTGCAGAACATCACCATCCTCGGGGCTGCTCCGTGGGCGATCGTCATGCTCCTGCTGTGTGTGGCCTTGCTGAAAGGGCTGCGGCGGGATCCTCTGGCGGTGCGGGAGCGCAAAGCCAGGGAGCTCATGGACGAGGCGGTCATCACCGGGGCCCGCACCTACGGGGAGAGCGGGTTCCAGTTCCCGGTGGCGCCGGCGCGGCGGGAGGAGGCGCCACCGCCGCCGCGGAAGGGTGACGGGGACGCCTCCGAAACGTAGTCGCCGCCTCAAGGACGCCGGGAGCGGCATGCAGCGCTGAACCTTCGTGCCGCGCCTAGTCAACGCGGACGAGACGGCGCAGCGTGAGGCGTTCCACCACTGTCCACGTGGTCGAGGTCACCAGGTAGATCCCGGAGGCCAAGGGGACGAACGCGGCGATGACCACGGTCAGGAACGGCAGGTAGGTGACGAACGCCGGCACGGGGGTGGGCTGTCCCGCAGCCGGGGCAGCGGAGAGTGCGGGCAGGGTCAACCACCGTCGGTTGGCCCACGCCACCGCGGCCAGTGCGGCGAGCAGCGCAGCGAACACGGGGAGAGCTCCGAGGTCACCGGACGCGAGGATGCGCGGCAGGGTCGACCCCAGCGGGGTTCCCGCGAACGGCAGCGCGAGGAGCGCGTTGGCGGAGCCGTCGATCTCCGGAACCGTGAACAGGGTGTAGAGCAGGGTGAACATCGGTGCTTGGGCGAGCGCAGGCAGGCATCCGGCGAACGGTGAGGCGCCTTCGCGGGCGTAGAGTTCCCGGGTCTTCGCGACGAGGCGCTCCGGGTTGTGGCCGTAACGCTCCCGAAGCGCGTAAAGCTGGGGCGCCAGGCGGGCGCGGATTTTCTCCCCGCGCACCTGGAGGTAGCTGAGGGGAAGCGTGAGTACGCGGGCGGCGAGGGTCAGGAAGGCAATCGTTGCTGCGGCGGACACCGGACCGAGGAACACGGCCAGGGTGCTGTGGACCGCCATGGTCAAGGCGTGGGCAGCGGCAAGGAACGCAGAGAACAGACCGAACACAGTGAACCAGGGCCTTTCGTGAGAAGGAGACGGGTGATCAGCGAAAGGCCGCGCGAGGCAGGAGACAGCAGCCCTGTCCCCGGAAGAAGAGAAGGAAGGGCGGTGCGGTCACGCGGCCGTAGCGGCCGCGCCGGGAGCCCGAGACCGGGGTTTACCGGGCACGTTAGGAGCCGCGGAGACGACCACGCCGACGCGCTGCTGCCAGCGGCGCAGGGCACTCGTCCGGGCATAGGGTTCGGTTGCGGATTCGGTCCGGACCGGGCGCGCGGGAAGGGCCAGCCACAGGAGGGCCGCGCCCACGGCCAGTGTGGCCGCCACGGTGAGCGAAGCCGGGTCCAGTGGGACACTGTCCACCCCGACCAGGAAGGACTGGGCGAGGAAGATCAGGAACGCCACAGCACCTCCCGTCGGTATCCGCACCGGATCTTTCTGTCGGTCCGTTGACACAGACGCACGGGACGGGGAGAGAGTTCCCGCCGGCGGACGGTTGTTCTGAGGACGGGGCCGGGACAGGCTGCGGGCCTGCCGCCCCGGTCGGGAAGAACAGGAGACACGCCGCCCCCACCTTCATTTACACGGGGTTTCCAACCGGTGACTATTGGTGGGGTCTTGTGTTTCAGGAGGTAGGAAACAAGCCGTGCCGTTGCGCCCGCACCATCTCACCGTCATGTTCGCCACTCTCGCGCCGACCGTGGACACTGCTGTGCACCGGACTGCTGGGCGGACAGTAAGGCCGGTGACGATCTGCTACGAGTCGGGCCACCGGCAGGTGTGTGCGGCCCCCGCCCACCGCCTCCGCCGTGACCAGGGCGGGGTGGTTGCGGTAGAGACCAGCGCGGATACCGGCTTCGTTCTCTACGCGGGAACGGCCTGCCACCCGACCCTGGCCGTGGGCTCGGGCCGCGGGCGGACAGAATTCGCCGCCCCGATCTGCGCGGCCACGATTCTGATCGAGGATGCGGCGCCCCGCGCGGACCGCATTCCGCTGCGCGTCCGCTAAGCGGCCGGTCCGCTCCCGCTTCCCCACGGTCCGGTTGAGGAGGCGGCGAGGGCGGCGAGCGCCTCCCACTGGGTCTCGTCGGCGAGAGCCGAGCCCACAGCGACGGCGCGGGCCCCCGCTGCCAGATAGTCCGCGGCGTTGTGCGCGGAGACCCCTCCTGTGGCGACCAAGTTGACCTCGGGGAACGGACCGCGCATCGCGGCGAACCATCCCGTGCCGAGCACGGTGGCCGGGAACGCTTTGAGCCAGGTGGCACCGTGGCGGAGCGCCTGCTGGATCTCGCTGGGGGTTGCGACGCCGGGCAGGTGCGGCAGCCCTGCTGCCAACGATGCGGCGAGGACTTCTCCATCGAAGCCGGGGGCCACGGTGAACGCGGCTCCTGCGTCGGCGGCCGCTGCCACCCGGTCCGGGGTGGTCACGGTTCCTGCCCCCACCGGGCGGCCGCGGCTGCGCCCCGCGGCGACTGCGGCGCGCAGCGCGGGAAGCGCGTCCGGGGATTGGATGGGAACTTCCACGAGGGCGATGCCCAGGTCCCAAGCGCGGTGGGCGTGGGCGACAGTGTCCTGTGCGGACAGGCCGCGCAGGATCGCCATGACCTGCTGGCCGGCGAAGAGGTCGGCGAAGTCCACGAGGTCACGCTCCGGAGAAGAGGGGGTCGGACGGGTCGAGGGGGAACAGGTCCGGGTCGGGGATGCAGAGGGCCGCCCAGGCGGCCGGGGACAGGGCGAGCAGACGCTCTCGAGCCTCCCGGGGCGGGAACGGAGCCAGGTCTGCGACGCTGAGCAGGGTGGCCGCGGCCATGATGTGCCCTAGCCGCAGGCATTCCTCAGGTGTGCGGTCGTCCAGCAGACCGGAGAGGAAGCCCGCCGCGAAGGCGTCTCCGGCACCGACGGCTTCCACCACGTCGACGCGGGGCGCGGGAACGAAGACCCGCCGGGCCCCGGTGTAGGAGGTGGCGCCCACGTCGGCGTCTTTGACGACGAGGAGCGGTACGTCTGGCAGGAGCGCCCGCACCTGGTCGGCGGTGGAGGCCTGCCAGAGCTGTTCCGCTTCGTCGCGGCCGACGAAGACGAGGTCGGCTGCGCGGGCCAGGTCGAGGAGCACGGGGGCAGCGTCGTCGGCCGGCCATAGGGCAGGACGGTAATTGACGTCGAAGGAGAGCAGCGGCCCGTGCGCGGGCCGGGAGACGAAGAGCCGCTGGACGAACGCGGCGCAACTGGTGGAGAGGGCCGGGGTGATACCGGACAGGTGGAGGAGCCGGGCGGTGCGGAGCTCCGGCCGTTCCGCCAGGCGGGGGCCGATCGCGGAGGCAGCAGATTCGCGCCGGTAGTAGTACACCCGGGTGCCTTTGGGCGCAGGGTCTTTGAGGTAGAGGCCGGTGGGGCGCTCCTGGTCGACCTCAACCAGACTGGTGTCCACCCCGTAGCGGGCCAGGGTCCGTGTGATGATCGCCCCGAAGGGGTCGTCTCCTACCCGGCTCATCCAGGCGACCCGGTGGCCCAGTCCGGCGAGGCCGCAGGCCACGTTGGACTCTGCGCCGCCGATCCGCGGGAGCAGCGGCGGCTGTTCGACCAGCGGGACTGCCGAGGCAGGAGAGAGCTGTCCCATGGTCTCGCCGATGCAGATCACGTCGTAGGAATCGGTTTCGGTCACCGTACCACCACCCTCCGCACCGCTGCCCGCAACATTAGCGCCTTGTGTCCTTGCCGGGCGGCGCGGGGCGGGCAGCGGTGCGGGGTGCCCGTCGAGGAACCGCTGTTCCGGGCGACTCGGCAACGCTCGGATGCAGGGGTGACGGGCGTTTTCCTGGGTGGCTTAGACGACCCGGCGCGCGGAGTTGAAGTTCTCCTCGTAGTGGCCGGACATGGAGACGATCTGGACGGTCTTGCCGCTTCCGGGCGCGTGGATGATCTGGTTGTCGCCGACATAGAGGGCGACATGGCTCGGCCCGGAGTAGAAAAAGACCAGGTCACCTGGGCGGAGCTGGGAACGGGATACCGGTTTGCCCTGGGTGGCCTGGTCGTAGGTCGTGCGTTTGAGGGTCACCCCCACCTGTCTGTATGACCATTGCACGAGGCCGGAACAGTCAAAAGCGTCCGGGCCGGCTGCCCCCCAGCGATAGGGGGCGCCGATCTTGCTTTCGGCATAGCGCACCGCCTCCTGGGCGATGCTCTGGCTGCCTTTCCCGCTGCCCTTCCCGCTGCGAACGTGCTGGTCTTCCTGCGAGGAGTCCGCTGCCGGGTCCACGCGGTGTGCGGCACCGGTGACCGGGGTGGCGTTCGCGACGCTGATCGTGGCGGCCAACGCCAGGGCGGAGAAGGCCGTGGCGGCCCGGCCGATGAGACGCGAAGCGTTGCCTCGTGGAGACCGACCGAAACCCTCGTTGCAGAGCATGGTGTCTTCCCTCGATATGTAGACAAAGGACACATTCGTCGTGTGGAAGGGGATGACTCTGCCAACCGAAACACAAGGACACTGCGACGACGGATATAAAAAGCAGATCGGCGTGTCACGCCGAATCAATTGCTGGAAACGGCTGTCGGCGAATGAATCGCAACGTCGGGGAGTCGGGGGTGGCGGCGCGGGGAAGGCGGCGTGGCGGTCGGGAAGGGGGAGGGGAAGCCGGTTCGTCCGTTATCGGGGCAAGCCTTGCTAGTAAGCACATCCCGCGATGTCACGGAGAGGTCACGGGCAGAGTTAACGCAGACTTTATACATCCGATCATCCTATGAATTGTGTGCGTGTCGGCTGATCCGAATCTGTCACCGGAGTCCCGAGATCGATGTCGATGGTGCGCGCCGGAAAAAAATCGCTTTCTGGAATTTATTGACTACTTCTTGGCGTCGACAAAACCAGGGGAAATGATATTTCCGGCAATCGTAGAAAAGGTTGTCAACTAGCGGAGTCCGGGAGGAACGTGTGCGGGATGGCCGGGAGAAGGCCGTGGTCTCAGCCGATTCCAAAAGTGCTCCGTGCCGGAACCGGCATTGTTCGCCCATGGGTCCAGGGGGAAGCGGAGGACCGGGGCAAAGGCGCGGCTGAGCCGCAGGCGAAAACTGCGGAGCCGGCAAGGGTGCGGAAACGCGCCGCCCCTCTCCACCACCCTGGAAGGGGCCGCTGCCGCGGCGGCCGGGAACGCGCACCCGTCCAGCGGATTTCCCCCGCACACTCCATGGCGAGGAGCATGACCGGAACTGTCCCCACCGGCACAGACCGTTATCCGTGTATGCCCCAATATGGGGCATCGTCCGGTATTTCACCGCTGTGGGCTACGATTTCGGAAGCCATGATTATCCGTGAGGCCACTCGGTCTGACCTCGGTGCGATCCTGCGCCTCCTGCGTGAACTAGGGGAGGAGGCCCCAGCGCAGGGTGGCACCGTTCGCATGTCCTCAGCCACAGTCCGGGCCTGGACGCGCATCGAGAACGACCCGGAGCGCACCGTGCTGGTCGCCGAGCGCCGCGGACAGATCATCGGCACCCTCGACCTCATCATGATCGCCAACCTCACCCACGACGCGCAGCCGTGGGCGGTGATCGACAACATGGTGGTGGACGCGGCCTACCGGCGCACCGGAATCGGCCGGGCCCTGGTGGAGGAGGCGATCAACCGCGCCATCCAGGCCGGGTGCTACAAGATCGAAATGCTCACCCACGAAAGCCAGGGCAGCGCCTACGAATTCTGCCGCGCAATGGGATTCACTATCGCCACCGAAGGCTTCCGCCGCTACCTGTAAGCCGCATCCAACGGTGAGGGGGGTGGAACATGGCACGTTCCACCCCCCTCACCGTGCTGCGTTACGGCACGCGGCTAGAAGCCGCCGCCGGAGGAGTCTGAGCCTCCCGAGCTTCCCGAATCCGAGGAGCCCGCGGAGCTTCCCGCGTTCGAGGAGCCGGCGGAGCTTCCCGAGTCCGCAGAGCTGGCGGAGTCTGCAGGCACGGACGCCTGGTACACGCCGGTCAGTTCCGTGGACGGAGGCGGCGGCGTAGGAGAGCTGCCCGCGTCAGTCGGTGCTGGACCCGCGTAACGAAACCCTTGAGGACGCCCGGGAATGGGACGCGCTCCCTGCGCGGCCGGGGCGCTCTTCACCTGGTTCTCCGCCTTCCCATCCGCCGCGGCTCCGCTGCTCGCCGGGTTGAGGCGGGCCGTGGGCTCCTTGTCGGCCGGGTTGAGGCGGGCCGTGGGCTCGTTGTCAGGGGAAGCGGGACGCTGGGCGTTGGCCGCACCCTCGGGCTCCGCCGCCTGGGGGGAGGACTGCTTGCTCGAGGCCGCGGAGGCCGACTCCTTGTCCGTGCTGCCTTCGAAGTCGGACCGTTTGAGCCCGGCGTCCAGCGCACCGGCCTTGGCTTCGGCTTTGAGGAGCTCCGCCAGGGTGTCGCGCATGTCGTTGAGGCGGCGCACCGCCTCCCCGTGCGTGGCCACCAGGCGCTTGAGCCGCCGGTCCGCGACATCGTGGATCTTGTTGGCCCGCGCCTCGGCCTCGTTCAGCTTGCGCTCCGCTTCCTTGGCTGCCTCCTCGCGCAGCCGCTCGGCCTCCTGCTTGGTGGAGGTGAGCAGCTCCTTGGCTTCGTCCCGAGCGCCGTTGACGATCCGCTCCGCCTGCTCCTGGGCGCTCTTGATCTTGGCCTTGGCCTCCTCCTCGGCCTTGGCCCGGATCTCCTTGACTTCCTTGTCGACCTGAGCTCGCTTGTCAGCGGCCTCTTCCTCCGCGATGCGCAGGATGTTGGCCAGCCGCTCGCTGATCTGCTCGTGTTCCGGCTTGACCGCGGCCTTGGCTTTGGCCTCGGCGAGTTCGCGACGCAACTGCTCCAGCTCGTCGTGGGCGCGGGCGAGGCGCTCCTGGAGGTCGCGGAGCTGGTTGTGGTTGCGGACGACGAAGTCGTCGACCTGACGCTTGTCGTAGCCGCCCTTGCGGACGGTGGGGAAGGCGTCTTCGCGCAGCAGGTTCGGGAATATCTCAGGAATGCGTTCGTTCATGTCCTCGGTTACCAGGTCGACAATGATCGGATCTGGAGGGATGGATTTTTGCTCTTGTCTATCGTTCCCATAACACCTCTGAAACGAGATGTGGGAATCCTCATCTGAGGTGGGGGAACGCGAGGGGCGAGCGGGGAACGGACAGTGTGCGGGGTGGCCCCGGGGCAGCGGCGCGTCCCGGTGGTGACATTGTTCCGAGGCCCGCTCGGCAGTGGCGTGCGGCGACCTCACAGAGCCGCCCAGAAGCCATCCCACTAAAGTATGGGCGATTGTGCCCGTGCATGGACGGTATCGGTCATCTTCGCTGTCCGCACGTGCCTGTGGGTGGGAGGAGATGCCATGTCCGGTAGCGGAGAGCGACCGCACATCGGCTCTGCGGAGTTCGGCGAGCCGACGATCCACCCCGACGCTTGGATCGCGCCGGGAGCAGTGGTCGTAGGCAGGGTCCGTATCGGGGCCCACAGCAGTGTCTGGTACGGCTCAGTGCTGCGCGCCGACACCGAGGACATCATCGTGGGGGAACGCTGCAACATTCAAGACCTGTGCTGCCTGCACGCGGACCCGGGAGAGCCTGCGATCCTCGGTAACGGGGTGAGCCTCGGCCACAAGGCGATGGTGCACGGCGCGGTCGTGGAGGACGGCGCGCTGATCGGGATCAACGCGGTGGTCCTGGGCGGGGCCACCGTGGAGGCGGGAGCGCTGGTCGCTGCCGGTGCCCTCGTGCCGCCGGGGAGGCGGGTGCCCGCAGGCACCCTGTGGGCGGGCGTGCCAGGCAAAGTCATCCGGGAGCTGACCGACGCCGAGCGGGAGAACCTGGTGGGCACCGCCGAACGGTACGTGGGGTATGCCGCGCAGCACCGCGGCGTGACGTGGCGTTGAGCCGCACCAGGGGCGCTGCCCGCTGAGAGCGGGTGTGCGTGGCTGAGCCCTCGCATGCGGGAGACGGCGCTCGGACCGTGGCTTCGCGGGGCGGCGCTCGGGAATAGCTGGTGCGCGGTCCCGGCCCCGGTACCGCGGGTTCGAAGGCGTGCCGTGGTGCATCTGCTGCGGATACGGCCGGATCTGCTCAGACTTCGGCGGCGGACTGCCCGGCCGGGGACCCTGCTGCCATGCGGGAGCTGCCGGACTGTGCTGCGCAGGCAGTATCCGCGCATCCGCGGGGTCCTAGGCACAACGGGCTACCCCGGCATAGACCGATCCGGTAGCGGACTGCGCCCCGCCTGGGCAGGGCGCACCTGAGCGTGGCAATGAGGTCACCGACTGGCATCTTCTTTCGGGGCAGCCGTGACCCGGCGGCGCCGGATGTGCGCTCGACGGCGCAGGGCCGCGGCGCCGGGCAGAACACCCAGGCGGCGCTCCGGCGGGGCAGGCCGACGGAGCGTATCTCGTGCAGTTTCCCTGTGTGACGCATCTATTCCGAAGCGTGAAGCGAGGAGAAAAGTCTGGATGGGGCATGAGCGCCACCGGTCCATGCCACTAGCGGCTTCTCGCTCCGGTTTTCTTTTCTGCCGCTTCAGTCACGGTTTCCGGGGTTGCCCGGGACTCCGGTTTTCCCCGGAAGAAGACGGTGCAGGGCACGGCTTGCGTTCGGTTTCCTTCGCCGTTGTCCGGGGATATTCCGCCCATGGTGTCGGCGGGAGAGGATTGCGATAAGTCTCGGCTGTCGCGCTGCCATACCTGCCTCGTGCCCGCGCGCCCCGGGAGAAGCGGAACAGCCGTGGTGCGGCGCGGAGCGGGAGCACCTCGGGCACCGAGCTACGCGTCGAAGCGACGGCAGAAATAGCGGACTCCCGAGGGTGTTCTCCGTATTTTTTCCACGCTTTTTCCTAAGAGTGCGGAGAACTCGTGCAGTCCGGGGGCGGTTCATAAAAAATAGAGATCCCGTCCCGCAAATCTTCCTGTATTTCGGGTGTGCCTCTGGGGCGAGAAAGCACTTGAGTGGAGTTGTTTTTCTCTTCGGAAATATCCTTCCCGGGGTTCCGGAAGGCGGTAAAAACGCCTCGCGGCTGGGGAGGTGCGGCCAGAAGGCTGAGGACAGTGCAAGGAGGAAAGCAGCGGTCCCCGGGCCGTCACAAAGAGTCACTATCTCCTGGTAGACAGGTGCGGAGAGTGCCTGGTCGGGGTGGGGAAGCCGGGGTGGCGGCGGGGGGTCCGAGCCGTGCCGCCGCGCGGCTGCAGGGGCGGTGCGGGCGGTGTGCAGAGAAACCTCCTGATGCTCTCTCTTTGTTATGGAGGTGGATCAAAAATGTTATTAGTCATTTTCAAGTCATATTTATGTGAGGGCAGTGGCCGGTGGGGAGAGAAGAGCGATTGAACTAGTCCGTTCGGTCATTGGAAACACGGAATCCCTGACATTGAGTAACTAGATCGCTCCGCGGTTGAAAAATGGTCCCGATGGGCCATGGTCTGTCGGCTACCGGTACGTAATCTGGGGTGAGACGGTGGGGAGGGCTCGTCCGGACATGTCCGGAACGAGGAAAGCTCTGAGGACAGACTCGGACCGGAGGTGACACGGATGGACATCGATCCTCACGTACCTCTCCACGACGCCGTGGCTTTAGCGGAGATCGACCTGTACACCGACGTGCTGGCCGCGGTGGGGGAAGCTGATGCCCCACTCACGACCGACGAACTCGACCGGGTCCTGGGACTGCGCCCCCGCACCGCCCAGTCCGCCTCCCCGATGCGGCTCGTCCTCGACGAGCCAGTCAGCCAGGAAACGCCTGAACTCTCCTGCTAGCCGCCCGGCGCGGTCGGACGAGATACCCGCGGCGCGAGCGCGGCTGCGCGATCCAGTGCGGGGCGGACACTGGGTCGGACCAGCACTTCTGGACCGCGTCCATCAACCGGGATACGGACGTGCTGTCCCGCGGCGAACGACACATACCTCACTACGCGCGAGCGGGAGACGCGGATGCGCCAGTTCGGGGGCGCTCCCCGCATCACGCCACGGCCGCCACGCGCCCCAAAGAGAGGGCCCGGCCCTGCCTGCCCCGGCTGCCCCGCGGTGAGCTCCTGACGCTCCCTGCGGTCCTGTTCTCGGGGCTGCCCGAGCCTTTCCTGCGCCATGCCTCCTCACCGGCGCCGTAGCGCACAAGGGCCGCGGACGCCGGGGCGGATCACCCCGACGGCCGCGGCCCCGATCCGGTTGTGCCGGAAGCCCGTGGCACCGGGAGGGTTAGACCGTCTCCTTGGCGGCCTCTCCCTCTTCCTTCTGCTTCGCCGACTGGAGCAGGAGCTGCGCGACGTCCATCACTTCCACGGACTCGGCCGCTTCCTTCTTCGACTTCTTCTCGTTGACGGCGTCGCTCACCATGACCTGGCAGAACGGGCAACCGGTAGCGATGAGGTCCGCCTTGGTGGACAGCGCCTCTTCGACGCGCTCGGTGTTGATGCGCTTGCCGATGCGCTCCTCCATCCACATGCGCGCGCCACCCGCACCGCAGCAGAAGCTGCGCTCCCGGTTGCGCGGCATCTCGGTCGCGGACACTCCCGGCACGCCGTTGATCAGCTCACGCGGCGGCTCGTAGATCTTGTTGTGGCGGCCCAGGAAGCACGGGTCGTGGTACGTGACGTTCCGGTCCACCCGCTCGATCGGCGCCAGGCGTCCTTCCTTGACCAGCTGGGCGAGCAGCTTGGTGTGGTGCACCACTTCGAAGTCGCCGCCCAGGTCCCGGTACTCGTTGCCGATCGTGTTGAAGCAGTGCGGGCAGGTGACCACGATCTTGGTCGCGCCGACTTCCTTGAGCGTCTCGATGTTCTGCTGGGCGAGCATCTGGAAGATGAACTCCATGCCCAGCCGGCGCGCCGAGTCGCCGGTGCAGGTCTCCATCCCGCCGAGCACGGCGTACTTGACGCCGGCGATGTGCAGGAGTTCGGCAACGGCCTTGGTGGTCTTCTTCGCCCGGTCCTCCAGGGCGCCCGCGCAGCCCACCCAGAAGAGGTACTCGGTTCCTTCGGGGAGCTTGTCCTCGACAACGGGGACCTCGAAGTCGACTTCGGAGATCCAGTCCATGCGCTTGGACTCGCTCATCCCCCACGGGTTGCCCTTGTTCTCCAGGTTCTTGAGGAGGGTGTTGGCCTCGGAGGGGAAGCTGGACTCGATCATGACCTGGTAGCGGCGCATGTCGAGGATGTGGTCGATGTGCTCGATGTCCACGGGGCACTGTTCGACGCAGGCGCCGCAGTTGGTGCAGGACCACAGGACGTCGGGGTGGATGACGCCGTTCTCCTCCTCCGTGCCCACGAGGGGGCGGCTGAGCAGGGCCAGCACGTCTTCGTGGATGTCCGGGGTCTCCTCAGTGATCCCTTGCATGAGGTAGGGAGCCTTGGCGTAGGCGTGCTCCCGGAGGTCCATGACCAGCTTCTTGGGGGACAGCGGCTTGCCCGTGTTCCAGGCCGGGCACTGCGACTGGCAGCGGCCGCACTCGGTGCAGGTGGTGAAGTCGAGGAGGCCCTTCCACGTGAAGTCTTCGATCTTGCCGACACCGAAGGGGTCTTCGTCCGGGTCGGCTTCCTCGAAGTCCAGCGGCTCGCCGTCCTTGTTGAGCATCTGCTTGGCCGGGCCGAGCGCGGCCGAGCCGTCGGCGTTGCGCTTGAAGAAGATGTTGACCGGCGCGGTGAAGCGGTGCCAGGCCACGCCCATGGTCAGGAACACGCCGATGGCGATGAAGAACAGCCAAGAGATGATCAGTTTGAAGGCCGCGACAGAGGCCAGTAGGTACTCGTTGGCGGGGAGGATTGCGCCGAAGGCGTGCGAGATCGGGGTAGCCCACACCGGGAAGGGGAAGTCACCCATGGCGACCTTGACGCCACGGATCACAAAGATCGAGACCAACAGGGCGATGATGTAGGCCTCGACGTAGTAAGCGGTCCAGTGCTTGGAGTTGGCGAACCTGGACTTGCGGCCGAGGACACGCGGTCCACGCAGCTGCCGGTAGATGGTGAGCCCGACGATGCCCGCGAGGCTCAGTGCGGCAATGGCCTCAATGAACAGGCCGTAGATCGTCCAGTCGTGGATGAGCGGCAGCTGGAAGTGGGGATCCCACACTTCACCATGGGCTTCGGCCACTGTGAAGACCAGGGCCGGGAACGACACCATGATGAACCAGTGGGCAATGCCGATCCAGCGCCACTTGAGCATGCGCGTGTGACCGAGTGTCTCGATCAGCGTGTTCGTGATGCGTCGCCCGAAGTCTGCCTTTCGAGCGGCTTCCACCGGACGGCCGACGCGCAGGATGCGGACCATCCGGCTGATGCCATAGGCCCACACGGCGACCCCGACCACGGCGAAGGCGGTCGTGATGATCCCCAGTATCAGGTAGAGCATCGCCCGCGGCCTCCCAACGTGCTGTCGTGTCCTGGTGCACGGCGCACCAGGGGTCCACCCAATGTTACTAGCGAGTAATAACCGACGGGTCAACGCTCCGCCGGTCCCACCCATTGACCGACTGGACAGGATGGCTGGTTGTCAAGGTTAGTGAAGAGGGTATGTGGTCATCTCCATTGGGTAGCCGGTCGGGGGATGGCGGTGCGGGCCTCGGGCTCGGGGACTTCTCGGAGGAGAGTACTGGGCCTTCCCTGGGATGTCCCTGGCTTCTCAAGAACCGTGATCAGAAGTGACGGTCGCCAGGGAACAATCGATGTGTCTTCCGCGTTGTCATGAGCGCGAAAGAAACTTGAGCCTAGGCGACTCAATTGATTTGACAGTGAGTCTGTGACGAAGCAACATTGCGTTAGGCAGACTCAACTTTGACGGAGGAAGCACTCATGGCACGTGCGGTCGGCATCGACCTTGGTACGACAAACTCTGTCGTCGCGGTCCTGGAAGGCGGCGAACCCACGGTTATCGCCAACGCCGAAGGAGCTCGGACCACTCCGTCCGTCGTCGCCTTCGCGAAGAACGGTGAGGTGCTCGTCGGTGAGATCGCCAAGCGCCAGGCGGTCACCAACGTCGAGCGGACCATCCGCTCGGTCAAGCGCCACATGGGCACCGACTGGAAGACCCACATCGACGGCAAGGACTTCACCCCGCAGCAGATCAGCGCCTTCGTGCTGCAGAAGCTGAAGAGGGACGCGGAGGCCTACCTCGGCGAGGAAGTCACCGACGCCGTCATCACCGTCCCGGCCTACTTCAGCGACGCTGAGCGGCAGGCCACCAAGGACGCAGGGAAGATCGCCGGCCTCAACGTCCTGCGCATCATCAACGAGCCCACGTCCGCTGCGCTCGCCTACCACCTGGAGAAAGAGGGCGAGGCCACCATCCTGGTCTTCGACCTCGGCGGTGGTACCTTCGACGTCTCGCTGCTGGACGTCGGCGACGGCGTGGTCGAGGTGAAGGCCACCCACGGTGACAACCACCTCGGTGGTGACGACTGGGACCAGGCCGTCGTGGACTGGCTGGTCGAGCGGTTCAAGAGCAGCAACGGCATCGACCTGTCCAAGGACAAGATGGCGATGCAGCGGCTCCGCGAGGCCGCGGAGAAGGCCAAGATCGAGCTGTCCAGCTCCACGGAGACCTCGATCAACCTGCCCTACATCACCGCCTCCGCCGAGGGTCCGCTGCACCTGGACGAGAAGCTCACCCGCGCCGAGTTCCAGCGGCTCACGTCGCACCTGCTCGAGCGCACCAAGGGCCCGTTCTTCCAGGTCATCAAGGACGCTGGGATCAGCGTCGACCAGATTGACCACGTGGTCCTGGTGGGTGGCTCCACCCGGATGCCCGCCGTGGTCGACCTGGTGCGCGAGCTGACCGGCGGCAAGGAGCCCAACAAGGGCGTCAACCCGGACGAGGTCGTCGCGGTCGGCGCGGCCCTGCAGGCCGGTGTGCTCAAGGGTGACGTCAAGGACGTGCTGCTGCTCGACGTGACCCCGCTGTCGCTGGGCATCGAGACCAAGGGCGGTGTCTTCACCAAGCTCATCGAGCGCAACACGGCCATCCCGACCAAGCGCTCGGAGATCTTCACCACGGCCGAGGACAACCAGCCGTCGGTGCAGATCCAGGTCTACCAGGGTGAGCGGGAGATCGCTAAGTACAACAAGAAGCTCGGCGTCTTCGACCTGACCGGCATCCCGCCGGCGCCGCGCGGTGTGCCGCAGATCGAGGTCACCTTCGACATCGACGCCAACGGCATCGTCAACGTCACCGCGAAGGACCTCGGCACCGGCAAGGAGCAGTCGGTCACCATCACCGGTGGCTCCGCGCTGCCGAAGGAAGACATCGAGCGGATGATCCGCGAGGCGGAGGAGTACGCCGAGCAGGACCGCAAGCGCCGCGAGGAAGCGGAGACCCGCAACAACGCCGAGTCGCTGGTCTACCAGACCGAGAAGGTCATCTCCGAGAACGAGGACAAGATCCCCGAGGACGTCAAGAACGAGACCAAGGAGGCGCTGGACGGGCTGAAGAAGGCGCTCGAAGGCAGCGACATCGAGGCGATCCGCAGCGCCAGCGAGAAGGTTGCCCTGGCCAGCCAGAAGATCGGCTCCGCCATCTACAGCCAGAGCCAGCAGGCCTCCGGCGCAGCGGCGGGCGGCCAGCAGAACGCCGAGGACGCGGAGGTCGTGGACGCGGAGATCGTCGACGAGGAGCCCAAGCGCGAAGGCAACTCGTGAAGACCGGGCCCTGGATAGAGGAGGCGTAACTCAATGGCGGTGCCGGAGAACGAGCACAGCACGGACAAGCAGGGGCCGGTGATCCGCGACAAGCGGCGGATCGACCCCGAAACCGGCCAGCCGCGCGTTCCAGAGGGGGAGGCCGCGTCGCCCTCTGAGGACTCCGCGGCTGCGGCAGCCGAATCCACGACGGCACAGCCAACCGACGAGGAGAACGCGGAGCTGATCCGGCTGCGGCAAGAGGTCGCGGAACGCACCGACGACCTCAAGCGGCTGCAGGCGGAGTACATCAACTACCGCAAGCGGGTCGACCGGGACCGCGCCGCAATGCGGGAGCAGGCACTCGTCCAGGTCCTCACCGAGCTGCTGCCGATCTTGGACGACATCGGCCGAGCCCGGCAGCACAACGAACTGGTCGGTGGCTTCAAGTCCGTGGGCGAGGCGCTGGAGTCCTTGGTCGCTCGGATGGGGTTGAAGAAGTACGGCGAGAAGGGCGACGAGTTCGACCCGACCGTGCACGAAGCCCTGTCCATGGTGCCCTCGACTGACGTGACCGTCCCGACCGTCATCGAGGTGTTCCAGCCCGGATACCTCATCGGTGACCGGGTGGTCCGTCCGGCCCGCGTGGTCGTGGCAGGGCCAGCCGAGGAGGACACGTCCGCCTCGGAAGAGGAGAAGAAGGAAGAGGCTGCAACCGAGGAGGCTGCCGCACCGTCCGAATCAGACGACGAGGCGAAACCTGCTGAAGCGTCCGAGTCGGCGGAGGCCGCGGAATCCACGGAGCTGTCTGACGCCACCGCGGACAAGAACACCGCGGACGAACAGTAGCGCGAGCGGTAGGAGAAGGGGTGTCCCAGGCTCGGGCCTGGGACACCCGACTCAGTCACCACTGGGCACAGAGCACGAGCGGGGAGAAGCAGACGTCGATGAGCACCAAGGACTACCTGGAGAAGGACTATTACAAGGTCCTCGGAGTCTCAAAGACGGCCACCGCGGACGAGATCAGGAGTGCCTACCGCAAGCTCGCGCGCAAGTACCACCCCGACGCCAACAAGGGCGACGCGCAGGCCGAGAAGAAGTTCAAGGAGATTTCTGAGGCCTACAGCGTCCTGTCGGACGAGAAGCGCCGCAAAGAGTACGACGAGGCCCGGTCGCTGTTCGGCGGGGCCTACCGGCCTGGCGGGGGCGGTATCGGCGACTTCAACCTCGGCGACCTGTTCGGCCACACCACGACCGGGGGTGAACGGCTCACCGACCTCTTCGGTGGACTGTTCGGCGGCCGCGGCCGCGCCACCCAGTCGCGGCGGGGCGCCGACCTCGAAACCGAGACCACGCTCAGCTTCACCGAAGCGGTCTCCGGCACCACGAAGAGCTTCACGCTCACGACCACCGTCTCGTGCCCCACCTGCCGGGGCAGCGGGGCCAAGCCTGGAACGACCCCGCGGGTCTGCCCCCGGTGTGCGGGGACCGGGCACGAGAGCACCAACCTTGGCGGCTTCTCCCTGTCCGAACCGTGCGCTCTGTGCAAGGGACGCGGCTACTTGGCCGACGACCCGTGTCTGACCTGCAGCGGAACGGGGAATGTGAAGGGCACTCGCACCGTGCAGGCCCGCATTCCCCCGGGAGTGTCCGACGGCCAGCGGATTCGGCTGCGGGGCAAGGGCGAACCAGGGGAACGCGGCGGCCCCGCTGGCGACCTGTTCGTGACCGTCCGGGTCACCCCGCACCCCGTGTTCGGCCGGTCCGGAGACAACCTGACCCTCACTCTCCCGGTGACCTTCCCCGAAGCCGTGTTCGGAGCGGAGGTGCGCGTGCCCACCCTGAGCGGGCCACCGGTCACCGTGCGGATTCCGCCGGGCACCCGCAACGGGCGCGTGTTCCGGGTCCGCGGCAAGGGGGCTACCCGGCGGGACGGCACAACTGGAGACTTGCTAGTGACCGTTGAGGTGGCGGTACCGCAGAATCTCAACAGTGAGGCGCGGGAGGCGTTGCAGCGATTCCAGGCCGCCACAGCCGACCACAACCCGCGCGCCGATCTGGAAGCCCGGGCGAAGGGGGCGTGAGAACCATGAACGACGCCACGTTCGGCGAGGACACTCCCGTCTACGTCATTTCGGTTGCGGCAGAACTGTCGGGGCTCCACCCGCAGACTCTGCGGCAATACGACCGGCTCGGGCTCGTGCGTCCGGGGCGGACGCCGGGCCGTGGCCGACGGTACTCGATGCGCGACATCCAGATGCTCCGCGAGGTGCAGCGGCTCTCCCAGGAGGAGGGCATCAACCTCGCCGGGATCAAACGCATCCTCGAACTGCAACGCGAGGTGGCGGAGCTGCGCGAGCACATCTTCCACTTGCACAACGAGCTGAACGCAGCCCGCTCCGCGGTGGCGGCCCGGCGGGCCAGCAGCGACCACTCCTCCTCATCCCGGAGTGGCGGCGAACTGCTCCCGGTCCACCGCACTCGCATCACTATTTTCAACCGCACCACGACCCAGCCCCCCGAGCCGCAGTAGTAGCCCTGGGCCGCCCCGGCCCCGGGCTCCTTCGAGCCTCCGGCGGGGCAGCGCATTCGTCTTACCTGTTCTGTGCCTTGAAGGGGGCGGCGAGACATGGATTATAAGCTCACCAGGAAGAGTCAGGAGGCGTTGTCCGCGGCAATCCGGAGGGCAACCGCGGACGGTAACCCCCAGGTCGAACCGGTGCACCTGCTGTCTGCCCTGATCGGCCAGGCTGAAGGAGTCGTCCGGCCCCTGCTCAAAGAGGTGGGGGCCGATCCAGGCAGGCTCAGCACCAAGGTGGAAGAGGAGATCGCCCGACTGCCTCGCGCGTCGGGGAGTACGGTCAACGCGCCGGCGAGCTCCCGGCAGCTCATCATTTCGCTGAACACGGCGGCCCAGCGCGCCAAGCAGATGGAGGACGAGTACGTCTCCACCGAGCACCTGCTGGTCGGGCTGGCCGCGGACGGGGGGACGGCAGCCACCCTGCTGCGGGAGGCAGGCGCGACACCGGAAGCGCTGCTGGACGCGTTCAGCCGGGTGCGGGGCAGCGCCCGTGTCACTTCGGAGACCCCGGAAGACACCTACCAGGCGCTCGAGAAGTACGGGGTGGACCTCACCCAGCGGGCCCGCGAAGGCAAACTGGACCCGGTTATCGGCAGAGACGCGGAGATCCGCCGGGTGATCCAGGTGCTGTCCCGGCGCACCAAGAACAACCCGGTGCTCATTGGTGAACCGGGTGTCGGCAAGACCGCGGTGGTCGAGGGCCTCGCCCAGCGTATTGTCGCCGGCGACGTCCCCGAGTCGCTGCGCGACAAGCGGCTGATCTCGCTGGACTTGCCCGCGATGGTGGCGGGTGCCAAGTACCGGGGCGAGTTCGAGGAGCGGCTCAAAGCGGTCCTCAACGAGATCAAGCAGAGCGAAGGGCAGATCATCACGTTCATCGACGAGCTGCACACCGTGGTCGGCGCGGGTGCGGCCGAGGGGGCGATGGACGCGGGCAACATGCTCAAGCCCATGCTGGCCCGAGGCGAACTGCGCATGGTCGGGGCGACCACGCTCGACGAGTACCGCGAACGTATCGAGAAGGACCCGGCGCTGGAGCGGCGGTTCCAGCAGGTGATGGTGAACGAGCCGTCCGCGGCCGACACGATCGCGATCCTGCGCGGCCTCAAGGGCCGTTACGAGGCGCACCACAAGGTGCAGATCGCCGACTCGGCGCTGGTGGCGGCGGCGACCCTGTCCGACCGGTACATCACTGCCCGGTTCCTGCCGGACAAGGCCATCGACTTGATCGACGAGGCAGCGTCCCGGCTGCGCATGGAGATCGACTCCCAGCCGGTGGAGATCGACGAACTGCAGCGCGTGGTCGACCGGCTCAAGATGGAGGAGATGGCGTTGAGCAAGGAGTCCGACGCCGCCTCCAAGCAGCGGCTGGAACGGCTGCGCGCCGACCTCGCCGACAAGGAGGAGCAGCTCAATGCGCTCATCGCCCGCTGGGAGCAGGAGAAGGCCGGGCTCAACCGGGTCGGTGAGCTCAAGGAGAAGCTGGATGAGCTGCGGGGCCAGGCCGAACGCGCCCAGCGCGACGGCGACTTCGAGGAAGCCTCCCGGTTGATGTACGGGGAGATCCCGCAACTGGAGCGGCAGTTGGAGGAGGCTCTCTCCGAGGAAGACTCGGCCGAGCACGCCACCATGGTCAAGGAGGAGGTCGGCGCCGACGACGTGGCCGATGTGGTGTCGTCGTGGACCGGTATCCCCGTGGGGCGGCTCATGGAGGGGGAGAGCGCCAAGCTGCTCCGGATGGAGGAGGAGATCGGAAAGCGCCTGATCGGGCAGCGGCGCGCTGTGGCCGCCGTCTCCGATGCGGTGCGGCGGGCCCGCGCGGGGATCTCCGACCCTGACCGGCCGACCGGCTCCTTCCTGTTCCTCGGCCCCACCGGCGTGGGTAAGACGGAGCTGGCGAAGGCGCTCGCCGAGTTCCTGTTCGACGACGAGCGCGCGATTGTGCGCCTCGACATGAGCGAGTACTCCGAGAAGCACTCGGTGGCCCGGCTGGTCGGTGCGCCCCCCGGCTACGTCGGCTACGAGGAGGGCGGCCAGCTCACCGAGGCGGTGCGGCGGCGCCCCTACACGGTGGTGCTGCTCGACGAGGTGGAGAAGGCCCACATCGAGGTCTTCGACACCCTGCTGCAGGTCTTGGACGACGGGCGGCTCACCGACGGGCAGGGCCGCCAGGTGGACTTCCGCAACACGCTGCTGATCCTGACCTCCAACCTGGGGTCGCAGTTCCTCATCGACCCCACGCTGGACGACGCCCAGCGGCACGAGAAGGTCATGCAGGTGGTGCGGAACACCTTCAAACCGGAGTTCTTGAACCGGTTGGACGACGTGATCGTGTTCGACGCGCTGTCCACCGACGACCTGACCAAGATCGTCGACCTGCAGGTGGATCGGCTGGCCCGGCGGCTGGCGGACCGGAGGCTCAAGCTGGAGGTCACTCCGGCTGCCCGCGAGTGGCTGGCGCTGGCCGGCTACGACCCGGTCTACGGTGCGCGTCCGCTGCGGCGGCTGGTGCAGACCGCGATCGGCGACCCGCTGGCCCGGGAACTGCTGGCGGGCAACCTCGTTGAGGGCGACACAGTCCGCGTGGATGTGGACGAGTCCAAGGATTCGTTGACAGTGGGTCCGGTGAAGGAGCCCGCGTCCGCCGCATAAGCGGTGACCGTAACCGGGGGCGGTGACATGCCGTTGTCACCGCCCCCGGTTGTTTTTTCTGCCCCGGTTTCCAGAACGGCCCACCGCGGCGCGGTTTGTGCAGGGGAGATATTCGGCGCCAAGGAATCCGAAATAGCTGTGACGTCGCATTTTCCTTCGGATGGGGCCGAAAACCCATTTTCAGGGGATCATCGGACATATCTCTGTAAGGACACGGAAAGTGATAAATTGAATACAGTCTTTTCTGTTGTGAGAACGCCGGAGTGATACGAAGGGGATAGTGATGGCGAAGAACGGTTCCTGGCACCACAACAACACCAACCTCGCAGGTCTCCTCGGCTTTGTTGCCGTGGCCAACGGTGTTGCCGGTCTCTTTTTCGGCGACACCGTCAAAATCGTCGTCCTCGTGCTGACCGTGATCATTGTCGGATGGGCCGTCTACCAGATGGCGTCCAATAAGAAGGCCGGACGCGCCTGAGCGCACAGCGGAGCCTTCGCGGACTCCAGCCACTGGATCCCGCGGAATCCCTTTCTGCAGGAAGCGGCCGTACTCAGCAATGCCGAGAACCCGGAACAAGATCACGCCGCGGACCTGAGCGGCCGAAGTCTTTTCCAGATTTCCGAAAAAACCGTCCGCTTCCTTCACCAGCCCCTACGCCGCGAGGGCGGCCGGAGTGCTCCGGCCGCCCTCGCGGCGTAGGGGACGGCTCCGCGCCGTCACAGCCATCCCCCCTAGATCGCGGCTTCGAGACCGGCCAGCCACGACCGGCTGAGCGAGACCACCACGGCGTCGCCTCCCCGGCGCACCAGCTCCTGGCTGAGCTCCGGGTGCTTGACCACCCGGTCCACCGACGCCATCAACGCGACATCGTCGCTGAGCAGAGCCGCGCGGACCAGCCGCTCCTCCAGACTCGCCCGCATCTGCACCGCGAACGGGCTGTAGCTTTTCGGCAGGAACGGCCCCCGGTAACGGGCGACCGCCTCAGCCAGCCGGCCCTCTTCCACCAGCTCCAGCACTTCGACAACGTCGCAGCGCACCTCACCCGCCAGCAGATAGCAGCAGCGGTCGCGGTCGTAGCGCACGTCGATGCCGAGTTTGCGGGCCCGCAGCGCCAGCGTCGGCAAACTCGACGGGGCGGGGTCGCCTTCGAACAGAGTGGACAGCAGCCAGTCCCGCGGCGCCGACCCCTTCGCCAACGCCAGCACCGCCACGAGCTCCAACGCCCGGCCGTGCCGTACCGGGACCCCGTCCACCCGGCATCCGCCAAGCGTCTCCACTACGCGTGCATCGTTCATCGTCACACCTCGCATCCGTGGAAGCCGCCGGGACACAGCCCCGGCGAAGGCCACTCGAAGTCGGCTCCACGGACCACGGTGCCGCGCAGCAGCATCCACTGCCTATCCACGGGCTATCACTCCCGCCTGCACCACCAGCCCCACAGGACATCGCCCGGATAGTCCCCCTTTGACCTGGCACAACGGAGAAAAGCAAAAAATTCTGCGGGTGCGACAGCGGTGTGAAGCCCGGGCGATCGCCGACTGACAGATTCAGTGCCGTCCACCGGAGACGGCACACAACCGGATCCACGAAACCCGGGGCTATGGCAGCCCGCCCACACCAAGGAGCCTCGCATGACCGACTATTCGGTACTCGTCCCGTTCCTCCCACGCCGCCCGGAGCAACTGCTGCCCTACGCCGCGCTGGTGAACTGGACCCGTGCGGAGCGCCTGTGGCAAGGGCAGGCCCTGCTGATCGAACCCCACCAGGGATTCGCCTACGCGGCCGGGGCAGGCTTCCGCGTCCCCGCCGGATTAGGCGTCACCCTGATGCCCTTCCGCCACCCCTACGAGGCGGCCCTCCAAGCCCGATCCCTGGCCATGGCCACCGGGCACCCCGCCATCGCCGGCTTCGGACCGGGAGCGCGCAGCCTCCAGCAGGGCATCCTGGGCGCCCCCTACCGCAGTCCGCTGACCGCGGCACGCGAATACCTCACCGCGGTCCGCGCTCTCCTCTCCGGGAAAGTGGTCCGGCTCGACGGCGAATACTTCACCGTCCACGCCCAACTGCCCCCCGCGGCAGCTCCCGAGGTCAAGCTCGGCCTCGGCGTGCTGCGGCCGGGAATGGCCGGAGTCGCCGGAGAACTCGCCGACGTGGCGATCACCTGGCTCACTCCCGCCGCCTACATCAGGGACACCCTCCTGCCCGCCATCCGCAAGAGCGCGGTGGAGGCCGGACGTCCCGCACCGACCGTCACCGCGATCGTCCCGGTGGCCTTGGAGCGGCCCGGCACCGATCCCGCCGAGGTAGCTCTCGCCAGCAACGCCGCGCACCTGCAAGGACCCCACTACCTCGACATGCTGCGCCGCGCCGGAGTCCACGTCCACGGCAGCAGCCCGCAGGACGCCGCCCGCGCCCTGATCAAAGGCGGGGCCTTCGTCAGCGGCGACCTGGACACCGTCTGCGCCGAACTCGACCGCTACCGCGAAGCCGGCGTGGACGAGGTCGTCCTCAACGTGACCGGCGTGTACAAGGCGTGCGGCCACCAGGCAGCCATGGACGACCTCAAGCAGATCCTCGCGGCGGTAACGCGATGACCACCCCACAGACGACCCACCCCACGACAGCGACGGGAAACACGATGATGGACAAGACCGAGTTGCGGCGGATCAAGCGGCACCTGATGTCCTGGAGCACCGGCCAGTTCGAGGTCGGCCCCGCCAACCAGGACTCCTGCTCGACCATCGTGGTGGCCGACCCGGCCCACCTCGCAGACCTCCTGGACACCGACCTCGTCGGCGACAACACCGTCGTGCTCGCCCCCGAAGGGCACGGAGCAGACCCCTCCCGCGTCGTCGGCTTCGCGGGCACGCTCGACGAACCCAACGCCGAGATGTCCATCGGCTACGACTTCTTCCTCCAAACCCAGGACTACGCCACCAGCCCGTTCATGTCGGTCCTCGGTCCGACCCTGGTCCGGGTGACCGGGCCCGACGACCTGGAACTCTTCCTCGCCGACGCCGACCGGGCCCGCGAAGAAGGCGTCTTTCCCGACATCGCTGTCGTGCCCGCAGTCCGCATCGCAGACCTCCCCGGGCTGGGAGCAGGCCCGGGAGTCGACGGTCCTCAGCTACGCCTCTACGTCAACGCCGAAGGCGAAATCTCCACCTCGATCGGTGGCTGCAGCCTCGGACGTGTCGGCGACACGCTCGCCTCCCTGCGAGCGAACTGGGACCGGCGCAACGCGGCAAGCACCGCACACGGGAACTGCTCGCCCGCCCCTGGCTCGGCCGCTACCTGGCCGCTGTCGACGGCCTGCGGATGCTCGCCACCCGCGAAATCGTCGGACTCCGCGTCTCCGGGTTCGGCCAGCGGCTCAACCCCGCCCTCGACCACCACCCCGACTCGGCTGACGCTGCCACGCCCCTGCTGTTCTGGAACGACGAGAGCGGATACGTCTACGAACCCGCCAGCGGACGCACCTTCCAGGTCAACCTGGCCGCCGCCACAGCAGTAGAAGCCCTCCTGGTCACCGGGTCGGCAGAGCAGGCGAGCGAATACGCGTCGCCCCGCAGCCTGGCCGCCGTGGACCGCTTCTTCACCGAATCCGGCGTGACCTTGACCGGAATCGGATCGGAGGTGGCTGTGTGATGGCTGCAACCACCCTCCTGCCCCCTGGCCGGGCCGGGCAGCTCGTAGCCGAACTCGGCGACCGCGCCCGCCTGTGCGACCTGTACGGGCCGCACGGGGCCCCCATCTACCACGACATGTCCCTCCGCGACACCGGCGAAGTCCGCCACCTGGTTGGACTGGTCCGCCCCCACCCGGGCCCGGTGCTGGACCTCGCCGCCGGATCGGGGCGGATCACCCTGCCCCTCCTGGCCCTGGGCCGCGAGGTCACCGCGTTGGACCTGTCCGCGGACATGCTGGCGCTGCTCCGGCAGCAACTCGACCGCGCCCCCGCCCACCTGCGGGAACGCTGCACGGTGGTCCAAGCCGACATGGCGGACTTCCGGCTCCCCCGCCGCCACGCCGTCATCGTCCTCGGCACCACCTCGATCTCGCTGCTGGACCGGGCGGGCCGCGCCGGACTGTACCGCTGCGTCGCCGAACACCTCGCCGACGGCGGACGGTTCTTCCTCACCACCCTCGACCGAGGCGCGGACTCCCCCGAAGAGGAAGTCGAGATCACCGCAACCGGGGCCAGCGGGACCGCCTACCGCCTCTACGAACACTGGCCCGCCGGTGCCGACGTCCGCACCATCACCGTGCTCCCCAGCGAGCTGCCCGACGGCCCAGTGCCCGTGTGCACCGGCCACGTACGGGTGCTCCCCCCAGACCGCCTTGCCGCCGAGCTCACCCAGGCCGGGTTCACCGTCCAGCAGCGGCGCACGCCGCTCGAAGACGCAGGCCGGCACCGGGTGACCCTGATCGAAGCGGAGATCCAGCGATGAGCCACACCACCAGCACCGCGCTCTGGCCCTACCTGCTGCCGCCGAGCGCCCACGGAGACGACAGCATCTGCGCGGTCTCCGCCCGCGGCCACCGGGTGCGCTTCGCCGACGGACGCGAACTGCTGTGCGGGGCGAGCGGACTGTGGAACGCCAACCTCGGCTACGGGAACCCGGCGATCGCGCAAGCAGTAGCCCAAGCCCTCCACGACGCCTCCTACCTGAGCGCCTTCCGGTACGAGAACGTCTACGCCCGCCGCGCCGCCGCCGACCTGATCGAGGTGAGCGGACCCGAGCACTACTCCCGGGTCCTGTTCTCCTCCTCCGGTGGCGCCGCCAACGACGCGGCCATGAAAGTGGCCCGGCACTACCACGCCCTCCTCGGCCGCACCCGCCGCTCCCTCGTCGTCAGCCTGCGAGGCAGCTACCACGGCCTCACCTTCGGCGGCTTCGCGCTCACCGGCGAAGACCTGGGGCAGCGGCTCTACGGGGTCGACCAGCGGCTGGTCCGCCACGTGCGGCCCAACGACACCGCTGAACTGAACGCCCTGGTCTCCCGCGCCGCCAAGCAGATCGCCGCCGTGGTCGTCGAACCGGTCGTAGGCACGGGAACGATCCCCCTCACTGACGAGTACGTGGCGGAACTCCTGCGGCTGCGTGCCGAGCACGGCTTCCTCCTCATCGCCGACGAGGTGGCCACCGGGTTCGGCCGGACCGGCAGCTTCTTTGCCTCCCAGCGCTGGCCGGAACAGCCTGACCTGCTGATCACTTCGAAAGGGCTCACCAACGGCACCTGCCCGGCCTCGGCCGTCATCGTCTCCCAGCGTGTCGCGGACGCCTTCACCGAACACGACGCGGTGCTCTCCCACGCCGAGACCCAAGGCGCCACCCCCCTCACCTGTGCGGCGATCAGCGCAACCATCGCTGAAATGCGCCGACTGGACGCTGTCGCCGCAGGCCAAGCGCTCGGCGAAAAACTGGGTGCCGGTATCGCGGAGCTCATGGCAGAAATGCCGCAGATCATCGGCACCACCGGGGTCGGCTGCTTCCGCTCGCTGCGCATCGCGGACGCCTCCGGCGCACCGCTCCCGCAGCACCGGGTGCCCGCCCTCGTCGCCGCAATCCGCGACGCAGGAGCGATCGTCCACCCCGGCCCCTCAGGGGTGCAGCTCGTCCCGGCACTCACCTACAGCGACGCTGAACTGGCTGAACTGCTGGACTGCGTCCGCCGCGGAATCCTTGCCCACCACGAGGCCGAACAGGCCGCGACCCCCGCGGAGACGATCGCATGACTCTCCTGCCCACCGCCCCGCCCCGGCCCATGTACGGCTGCGGCCACCTGACCGAATGGCTGCGGCAGAAGGGCGCCACAACGGTCGCCCTGGTCACCGACCAGACCCTCACCGACACCCCGATCCTCGCCACCGTGCGGGCACGGATCGTCGCGGCAGGCGTGCAGGTCCGGTTCTTCGTCCTCCCCGACGCCGGAAACCTCGACTCCGTCCTCCGACTCGCAGACCGGTTCGCCGACTGCGACCTGGTGGTCGGAGTGGGCGGTGGGTCCGTCATCGACCAGGTGAAACTGGCCGCGACCCTGTGCGGCAACCCCAAGGCCCGCGGTCGGCTGACCGTCGCGCAGCGCAGCGGCACCATCATCCTCCCGGTCACGGTCGAGCGGAGGACACCGCTGCTCGCCATCCCCACCACGCTGGGCACCGGCACCGAGCTGAGCGCAGTGGCCTGCCTGGTCTACCCCGAAGGCAAACGGATCATCAGCGGACTGTGCCTCCGCCCAGACGCGGCAGTGCTCGACCCGTTGGCGACCGAGACCCTGCCGGTCGAGCTGGTCGCGGAAGGCACGCTCGAAGCCCTCTTCCGCACCGTGAGCCCCTACATCGGGGACCACGCCGACCTGCCGGAACAGGACGCCCTGGTCGAAGCTGTCGCCGCCGAACTGGTGCGGCTCGGCGACGAAGTGAACCGCCTGCGCCGCCGCGGCGAGCCGATCAGCCCTCAGATACGGCTGCGGATCGCTGAACTGAGCGGCCGCAGCCAGCTCGGAGACCTCCACGCGGGCCGCAAACCCTACGCGGTCAAAGGCTGGGCGATCGCCAACGAACTCTCCTGGGAGCTGTCGCTGCGCAAGATGCCCGCCATCGCCGCCCTGCTGCCGCCGCTGTGGCGCCGTATCGCTGACGGGGACCACAGGATCGGCTCCGCTCCGCGGCTGGTCCGGATCTGGCAGCGGTTGGCAGAGAACTCGCCCGGCCTGCCTGACGACCCGGCGGAAGGGATCGCTGCGCTCATCGAACGCTGGCAGATCGACCACCGGATCACCGCCGACCCCGCCCAGCTCGACACGGTGGCGGCCCGCGCCGTCCACGCGTGGGGTGCAGGACTCCCCGTGCTCGGGGGCCTTACCCAAGCCGAGATCCGCCAACTGCTTGCCGACGCCGTGGCCGACAGAGCCCTCGCGCCCGGCACACCACAGACTTCCGTCGCCTGACCGGGCGGCGGACCACCGAGAAAACCGAGAAACACGAAAGGAGCACGGATGCAGGACATCACTCCGCAGCCCAACGAGGTTGCGCTGGAGCTGGAGATGCAGGAGCTGGAAGCGATGGAGGCGCCCGGCTTCTGGACCGGAGCCGCTCTCAGCGCCGTGATCAGCGCCTCCTTCGCCACCACCCTCACCTAAAACCGTCCACCCATCCAACAGCGGACACAGTTCCGCCCCCCAGGTAGCCGCCTTCACCGGCCCCACACTTCCCCGATGCACCAGCGTCGGGACGTGGGGCCGGGGCGGCCCCCTCACCCCCGACGACCCCCACGACGAAACGGAGAGACCATGTCCTGGTTCGACTCGAACACCAACCTGACCGGAATCCTCGCCGTCTGCGCTGGACTCACCGCGGCCAGCGTCCTGTTCCTGGACGGCACCGCGCGGATCGCCGCCATCGCCGTCACCACGGTGGCTGCCGCCCTCATCGGAGCCAAGTTCCGCACCAACCTCCAGAGGGGGCAGCAGTGAGCCAGGACGCTGTTGCCCGATTCCGCGGAGTCACCAAGCGGTTCGGCTCCACCACGGCAGTCGAAGACCTCACTTTCGACGTCCGCCCCGGCCGCATCACCGGCCTCCTCGGCAGCAACGGGGCAGGCAAGACCACGTCGATGCGCATCCTGCTCGGCCTGGTCCGACCCACCGAAGGCGAAGCCACAGTCTTCGGCGCCCCCTACCACCGCCTCGACCGGGCAGCCCACCGGGTCGGGGTCAGCATGGACGGCGTCAACTCGTTCCCCACTGTGCGCGGCCACCGCGACCTGCGGATCTGGGCACGGATGCTCGGACTTCCCGACTCCCGGGTGGACGAAGTGCTGGAACTGGTGGGCTTGGACGGCCGCTCCAACCGGCGGGTGAAGGACTACTCCACGGGGATGCGGCAGCGGCACGCCCTCGCCTGCGCTCTGCTGGCCGACCCTGAGTTCCTCATCCTCGACGAGCCCGTCAACGGCCTCGACCCGGACGGTATCCGCTGGCTGCGCGGCTTCCTCCGCTCTCTCGCCGACGAAGGGCGCACCATCCTCATCTCCAGCCACCTGCTCTCCGAAGTTGAGCAGACCGTCGACGACGTCGTGATTATCCAGCGCACCCTGCGTTACGCCGGTCCGCTTAAGGACCTGGTCCGCGAGAGCGGCGACCGCCTGGAGGAGCGCTTCTTCGAGCTGATCGGCACTGAAACGAAGGGAGTAGTCCATGTTTAACGTACTGCTCGCTGAAGGGAGGAAGGCCCTCACCGGGCGGAGCTGGCTCTACCTGCTAGGCGGCGGCATCCTGTTCGGCGTGACCGTGGCGTACGGATACGCCACCAGCGTGGAGGACACCGCGGCCGTCACCACCCAAGTCCGCGCTTCGGTCACCGAAGAGGTCATCAGGGCCTGGATGACCATGCACCTGTTCTCCACCTTGTTCGGCGCGGTGTTCGTGGCAGGCGAATACCACACCGGTACGATCAGCCGCTCGGTCCTGCTCAGCGGCGGCCGAGGGCGCCTGTTCGCCGCCAAGATGATCGTCGGCACCGTTATGGGGGTGCTGTTCGGCCTGGTCGCTGCCGGAGCGGCCCTGCTCTCCCCCCTCGTCTTCATCCCGACGTTCGCTGACTTCTCCCCCGAGTGGACCACGGTGGGCTGGCAGACCGCGCTGGGCGTGTTCGCGGTAACCGCTCTCGGTACCTGCTGGGGAGTGGCCCTCGGCTGGGTTGTCCGCCACCAGGTCGCTTCGGTCCTCATCATCGTCCTGCTCACCCTGGGGCTGGAGCCCTACCTGCTGCGCGCGGTCCCCGAAGTGGCCAAGTACCTGCTCACCATCGCGATGAGCTCGGTCTACCTGGATGGCAAACCTGAACTGCTCTCCGTGCCCGCTGCCCTGGCCGTGATCTGTGGATGGATCGTGGCGACGGGCGCGGCCGGCTACCAGCTTCTCCGTACGAGGGACATCACATGACGACGCACACCCTCCCTGGGGCCGGCCGGCGCACCGCCGCTACCCGCCCGGCCCCGTCCGACACCTCCCAGTCCGTTCCGGAGCGGCCGCGCCTCGCCGAGGACGTGGTCGTCCACCCGCCCGCCGACGGCGAAGCCCACTGGGTGGTCCAGCGCGGCAGCCGCTACTTCCGGATCGGTGCCGACGTGGCCCGCCTGATGCAGGCCCTGGACGGGCAGACCGACGCGGCAGGGCTCGCTGACCGGCTCGGCCGCCCGTGGACCGCCGAGAACGTCCACTCCGCTGTCCGCAGCCTCCACGAACGCGGCCTGCTGGACGACGGCCGCGTCCTGCGGCGGACCCCCTGGGTCGTGTTCGTCCCCCCGATGACCGTCCAGTTCACCCTGGTCCGGCCGGAGCGGCTGCTGCAGTGGCTGCGCCCGCTCATCGTCGCCGCGGCCAACCGGGTCACCGCCACCCTGGCAGCCGCGGTCGCGCTGGGCGGCGTGCTCGCCCTCGCAGCCCAGGCCGCCGACCTCGGTCGAGCCATGGGCGAGCCGCTGCCGCTCGGCGTCTACGCGGGCGTGGTGGCAGCGTTCCTCGCCTCCACCTCCCTGCACGAGCTCGGGCACGGGGTGACCCTCACCTACTACGGCGGCCGTCCCACCCGGATCGGGGTGATGCTGTTCTATCTGGCGCCCGCGTTCTTCTGCGACGTCTCCGACGGCTGGCGGCTGCGCCGCGAACACCGGGTGCGGGTAGCCCTCGCCGGTATAGCCACGCAGGCCGTGATCGCGGGGGCAGCAGCGTTCACCGCTTTCGTCGTCGACCACCCCGACGTCCGCGCTGGAATCCTGGTGTTCTCCGTGGTCGCCTACGCAGCCGGGCTGCTCAACCTCATCCCGTTTGTGAAACTGGACGGCTACCTCGCCCTGATGAGCCACCTCGACCTGCCCTACCTGCGGGACCGGGCCATGGCTGAGGCCCGGGCGTTCCTGGCCCGGATCCTCTTCGGCGGGCGGCGCGAGCCGGGGCTGGGCCGCTGGTGGTCGGTCCCGTTCGGCCTGGCCTGCATGGCCTTCCCCGTCTATCTGGTGACCACTGCGCTGGCTCTCTGGTTTGACCTGTTCCACCGGGTCGGGGCCGTGGGCATCACCCTGGTGGTGTGCGGCCTGGGCTTCTTGGGCTACGCCGTGTTCCGCGGGGTGCGGCGGCTCATCCGTCAGGCTCGTCGCACCGGCGCCCGGCCTTGGCGGATCGCCTTAGGCAGCGTCCTGCTCGGCGGTGCCGCAGCACTGGCTTTGCTGCTTCCCGTCCCGTGCAGTGCGACCGGCGCCTACGTCGTGGACGGTGACCGCGCTGAACTGGTGCTGCTCACCGACCCCGCGACGGGCGAGGTGGCCGCAGGGCAGCAGGTCGAGCTCATCCAAGGCGGCATGGTCGTGGAAACACAGGTCGGCGCGGCCGTAGTGGAGTCCTCCACCGGGGCGGAGACCACCGCTCCCCTCGCCGCGTTCGTCCCCATCACCCTCGATCCTGAGGTCCGCGTGCCCGCCGTCGGCTACGAGATCCGCGTCACCGACCTTCCCCCGCACCAGTTCGGGATCGCCCGCGTCCACCTTGCCGACCTGCCGCTGTGGGAGTTCCTCTACCGCAGCTATCTCGTTCCGCTCCTGGACTGGTGACTCTGCTGTCCCCCTTCCCGAGACCCCCACCCCCGATCGACGAGGAGACCTCCGTGCTCGATTTCCGCTACCTCGAGTTCTGCCTGACCGCAGGCCACTTCTACGAGAAACCGCCGGCCGAATCTTCCGAGAACGACTTTTCCCTGGTCCACGGCGACCTCCCCGAAGGGTGGGAGCGGAGCCTGGGCAGCGAGTGGGCGGTGTTCACCCCACCGGACCCCGGAATACCCGAACAGGGGTGGAAGGTGCACGTCTCAGCCACCCTCGACAACGCGGAAGAGCTGCTGCGGACTGTCTTCGACTACTGCGTGGAACGGCGCATCATGTTTAAGTTCATCCGCAGCCTCCGTGTCCTGCAGCGCCGCAACAGCAAGTACGGGGACCGCAGCGCCAGCGGCAAGTTCATCACCATCTACCCGCGCGACGAGGCGCACTTGGAACGCATCCTCTGCGAACTGGACGAGCTGATCGGCGGCGCGCCCGGCCCCTACATCCTCAGCGACCTGCGGTGGCGGTCCGGTCCGCTGTACGTGCGCTACGGAGGGTTCACCCTCATGATGGGCCCGTCCCCCACGGGGGAACTGGTGCCGTGCCTACGCGACCCGGACGGGAATCTCGTCCCCGACGAGCGCCGCCCCGGATTCCGGGTCCCCGACTGGGTGGAAGTGCCTTCCTTCCTGGACGAGGCGCTCGCACAGCGCCGGGCCGGAACCCTTCGCGACTTCCCGTTCCGCCCCTACAAGGCCCTGCACTTCTCCAACGGTGGCGGGGTCTACCTGGCCCGCGACATCCGCACTGGCGAGGACGTGCTCCTCAAAGAGGCCCGGCCCATGGCCGGACTGGACAACAACAGGGTGGACGCCGCTACCCGCTTGGAACAGGAGCGGTGGGCGCTGGAGACGCTGGCCGACCTGCCCCACGTGCCTCGGCTGATCGACTACCGCCGCGGGCACGAGCACCTCTTCCTGGCCCGCGAGTACGTGCCCGGTATTCCGCTCAACCATGTCGTGGCGCAGCGCAACCCCCTGCTCGTAGGCGACACGGACCCGACACGGTACGCCGACTACACCCGGTGGGCGCTGCACATCATGGACCAGGTGGAACAGGGAGTCCGCGGCATGCACGACCGGGGTATCGCCTTCGGTGACCTGCATCCCGGCAACATCCTGGTCCGCCCCGACGATTCGATCGTCTTCATCGACTTGGAAACCGCCTCCCCGGCCGACTCTGGCGCGCGCCAGGCCATGGGCGCCCTCGGCTACTCCGCACCCCCGGACATGGCCGGACCCGACGTCGACCTGTTCGCGCTGGCCTGCCTGCGGCTCGGCCTCTTCGTCCCCTTCACCCATGTCATCAGCTGGGGAGAAGACAAATACCAGCAGATCATCGGCTTGGTGACTGAGCGTTTCCCGCTGCCGGACGACTATGTGGCGCGGATCCGCGAAGGGCTGGGACCGTCCGCCCCGCCGGTGAAGCGGCCCGCGGAACCGCTGTGGCCTGCCCCGACCCGGCAGACGTGGCCGACCCTTGCCACCGCGTTGACGTCCGGGATCCGAGAGGCTGCCACCCCCGGACGGGAGGACCGGCTCTACCCCGGGGACATCCGCCAGTTCCTCACCCCCGGTGCCGGACTGGGCTTCGGCTACGGCGCAGCAGGAGTGCTGTGGGCGCTGGACACGGTCGGCCAGCCTGTCCCGGAGGAGCATGTGCGCTGGCTGGTGGACCGGGTCCGCGACGTTGAGGGCATGGGGCCCGGCTTCTACGACGGTCTCAGCGGTATCGCTTACGCCCTGGACCGGATCGGCCGCCCGGAAACGGCCCGCGAACTGCTCGCCGCAGCCTGGGACTGTCCGCGCGACCACGTCAACGCCAGCCTGCTGGACGGTCTGTCCGGACTGGGCCTCGCACTGCTGCACTTCTCTGACTGCGACGGGGCTCTGGAGCGTGCCGCGGAACTCGGTGTCCACGTGGCCCGGCCGTGGCTGGTGGAAGGCACCCCGGCGCGGCGTGTCGGACTGTTGCACGGCGGGGCAGGGCAGGCGCTGTTCCTGACCCGGCTGTACGAGCAGGGCGGGGGAGGCGAGGAGCTGCTCGACGCCGCCGAACGGGCTCTCCGCGCCGACGTGGCGGCCGTGATCCCGCCCGGTGTCGATGAGGGCGCGCTGGCCTGTCCTGCCGGGCTGAGCGGCGGCCCCGGAATGGCTTTGGCGCTGCGGGTCCTGCTGCGGCACCGCCCCGACCCGGAGCTTGACCGGATGCGGCGGATGCTGCTGCGGTCCGCTGCCCGGCAGCTGTCGTCCTTCCCCGGACTGTTCAACGGACGTGCCGGGACCCTGCTGGCCCTGGTCGACCAGTGGCCGTCCGACCGGCCGGTGGCCTTGATCGACCAGCACCTGTCGGCTTTCGGGTGGGACGCGGTGCGGGTCGGCTCCGGCCTGCTGCTGCTCGGTGACCAGAGTCTGCGGCTCTCCACCGACTTGGCCACGGGAACCTCCGGGGTGGTGCTGGCCCTGCACACGGTGGTGGAAGGCCGTCCGTGCCCGCTGCCGTTCCTCGACGATTCGGCGCCCGCGCTCGCAGGAGGCGGCGTGTCCGAGCAGAAAGGACTGGTCCCGGCATGATCGACGTCACTCGGACCCTAGGGCCGGCCGGGGGGATCGCCCGCGTTTTCGGACTGCAACCGCCCACCCCCCGCGACCCGCTGTGGACTGCGGGAGTGGAGTTGCGTTCCCCCGGCCCCGACGACAACAGCCTGCCCTTGTCCGCCCGGATGGTGGGTGCGTGCGGGCTGGCCCGGAACGACGCGCTGGTCCGCGGCGCAGGCGAAGCAGTGGAACGGTTCGCCCTGCACCCGGGGCGCGCCGCCGGACCAGTGCGGGGGCGCCGCACCGGCTTGCCCGCGCCGGCCGTGGAGTTCCACCGTCCCGAGGTTGCGCTCGGCGCGCCGCACGCCGCCGACCTGGAACTGCACTGGTATCCGGCACGGCGGCTGCGCGACGGCGCCAAGGTGATGGTTCCTGCTCCGCTCGTGGACTGGCCGTGCGATCCGCGGGAAAGCGCCTACTTCGACCCGGGGCCTTCGGGGGCTGCTTCCGGGCTCGGCTGGGAGATGGCGTTGCGCGCCGCGCTGCTGGAAGTGGTGGAACGCGACGCGGTGATGGTGGCCTGGCAGCGCGGTCTGCGGGCCTACCGGGTCGCCGACCCGGCGGGGATGGTGAGCGCTCCCGCCGGGCCCTGGGAGAGTTGTGGCAGCGGGCGCGCCGTGAGGGGATGACCCCGTTCCTGGTCGTACTGCCCACCGCCCATCCCGCGGTGTGGTGCTGTGTGGGCGGGCTGGACGACGCGGACGGCGACCTGGCCGCGATCGGCTGCAAAGCGTCCGACCGCCCCTGGGAGGCGGCGCTCGGCGCGTTCCAGGAAGCCTGGCAGGTGCGCTCCGTGCTGCTCCGGGCACGGGAATCCGGGGTACGCCCGGTCGCGGCCGAGGAGATCGTGGACGAGGACGACCGGATCGCCTACCTCGCTTCGCCTGCCGGGGCTGCGGCGGTACGCGAGTGGCTGGCCGGCTGCGACGGGGACGCGGCACAGGTCGCGTGGACGCCAGGGGTGGGCACCGAGGAGCTGGTCGCGGCGGTTCTCGCTGACGGCGGCGACCCGCTGGTCGTGGACTTGGCGGCGCGCCTGCCCGAGCCGCTGCGCGCCATGGGGTGGCACGCCCTCAAGGTCGTCCCGGTGGGCTACCAGCAGTTGCGCATGGATGAACGCCACACGTGGAGTTGGAATCGGGCGCGGCTGGCCTCAGCGGTGGAGCGCACCGGACTGGCCGCCCGCCGCACGGCGGACGACGACGCGCCGCCGCATCCGCTGCCGTGACCAGCGCCGGACCGCAGAGAAGGGTGGGGATAGCCCGGCGATAGCCCGGTGACGGCCGGTTATTCCACAGTGGAATCACCACCGCAAAGCGGAACACCTGGTGAGGAGGTTCCCATGCTGACCACGAACCCGGCCGTCATCGTCGCTACCGGTGCCCGCTCCAGCGACCCGTGGGAAGTCTGCTGACCCGGCCGCGCCTGGGGCGCTACCGGGCGGCGCGGTCCGGCACCGGAGCCTGGTCCCGCAGCGTGTCCAGCACCGAGGCAATCTCGCGGATACCGGCGCTGTCGTTGAGCTGTTCGCGGATGCGCAAGGCCCGCTCCAGCAGGCCGCGTGCCGCGTCCCGTTTCCCTTCGGCGAGGTGGAGCAGGCCCAACTCGTACAGCAGGAGAGCTTCACCGATCGGATCGTCCAAGCCGCTGACCAGCTCCAAAGCGGTCTGCAACTGGTCCAGTGCGGCGTCCCGTTCGCCCCGGTGCAGCGCCGCTTGGGCAAGCCGGCGCAGCACTTGGGCCCGGGCGCGCGGGTCTCCCGTCAGTTCCGCGTAGTGGCGGGCCGCATCCAGGTCTGCGAGTCCGGCCTCCGTTTCCCCTGCGCGGATCCGCAGATGGCCGAGGAGCATGAGGGTGCGCCACCGGCCGCCCAGGTCGTCGGCTGCCGAGAAGCCGGCCAGCGCTTTTTCGCACAGTTCGCGGGCGGTCTGGTCGTCGCCGGACAGGGACGCCAGGTAGGCCAGGTGGCGCTGGCACAGCGCCTGCCCCAAGCCGTCGCCCAGGTCGATGAACTCGGCGAGCGTACGGTTCAGGACGGTGCGCGCTTCCTTGTGGCGGCGCTGGTGGAGCAGCCGGGTGACTGAGGAGTAGGCGAGGGCTGCGGCGCCCCGCCGGTTACCCGCTGCCTGCACCGCGCGCACCGCGCGGGAGTGGAGTTCGTCGAAGTCGTCGAAGTAGCCGCGGCGTTCCAGGAACATGGCGAACCCGGTCACCAGTTCCCAGCAGTGGCCGTCCAGTCCCGCTTCTGCTGCTTGGGCGACGGCCGAACCCAGGTTCGCGCGTTCGCTCTCCAGCCAGGCGGCGGGGTCGGAGAGCAGCCGGTCGCGGTAGTGGCGCGGCAGGTGCCAGCGCAGCGCGTCCCCGCGCAGCTGGAGGAAGGTGCCGCCCATCATCCGCCGGTTGGCTTCGTCGACCAGGGCCAGCCAGCCGCCTGCCAGGCGCTCGCTGGCGGCGCGGCGGTCGGCGTCGTCTTCTTCCGCGACCAGCCGTTCCCAGGAGAAGCCGCGGGTCAGGTCGTGGAACCGGTAGGTGGGTTCCCCTGCAGTGTCGACCCCGGTCACGTCGAGCATCTGCGCGTCGACCAGTGGGTCGACCAGGTCGGAGGGGAACGGGCGGGCATCGTCGAGGAGTGCTCCGGCGGTACAGCAGGGGATGGTCGGCCCGTCGACGAGGCCGAGCAGCCGGAAGACGCGGGCGCTGCGCGGGTCGAGCCCGTCGTAGGTCAGGGACAGGCTGGCCCGCACGGTCATGTCGCCGTGTTCGAGTTCGTCGAGGTTGTGGCGTTCGTCGGCGAGCCGCCCGACCATGGAGGCGAGGGTCCAGTGAGGGCGGGCGGCGAGACGGGCCGCCACGATCCGCAGGGCGAGCGGCAGCCGTCCCACGGAGCGGACGAGGGCCCGGGCGGCTTCGGGTTCGGCGTTGATCCGCTTCGCGCCCACGACCCGGGAGAGGAGTTCCAGGGACTGGTCGCCGCTGAGGATGTCGAGTTCCACCAGGGTGGCTCCGGGGATGCCGGTGAGCCGGGAGCGGGAGGTGATGATGACTCCGCAGCCGCGGCCGCCGGGGATGAGCGGGAGGACTTGGCTTTCGGAGACGGCGTCGTCGAGGACGACGAGGACGCGGCGGGTGGCGAGCAGCCCGCGGTACATTGCGGCCCGCTCGTCGGGGTCGTCGGGGATGGCTTGACCGGGGACGCCGAGGGCGCGCAGGAACCGGCCGAGGATGTCGGAGGGCGGGAGCGGGGCGCCGCGGCTGGCCCGCAGGTCGCAGTAGAGCTGGCCGTCCGGGTAGTGGTCGGCGGCGAGTTGGTGGGCGGCGTGCACGGCGGTGGCGCTTTTGCCGACGCCGGGCCGGCCCAGCAGGACAGCGACGCCGACGGCGCCGTCGCTGTTCAGCAGGGTCGTCCGGATGGTTTCAAGGGCTTCGGTGCGGCCCACGAAGTCGGCGGTGTCGGTGGGGAGCTGGTAGGGGGTGACGCCGCGGGAGGGGGAGGACGGCGGGGGTTCGGGCGGGGCAGCGGGGGCCGGGGGGGCGGCGGGGCGCAGGGCCGGGGGGCCCGGGGGGGTGGGTGCGTCGGGGGGGCGCTGTGCGTCTCCGGGGTCGCAGCCGAGG
>NZ_PITY01000015.1:0-115385 GCF_017577275.1 Thermobifida sp. | reverse complement strand
GTCCACACCGCGGGCACGGAGCCGCCCCACCAGGCCGCGCAGCACGTCCGCGGTGGCGCGGGCGTCGTCGAGCGCCCGGTGGGCGGGCGGGTGGGCACCGAAGACCCGGGCGAGCGTGTCGAGCCGGTGATTGCGGACCTCGCCGCGCGGGACGAGGCGGCGGGCGAGCTGCAGCGTGTCCAGCACCGCGGGGGAGGGCCAGGGGATCCCGTGCCGGGCACACGCGGCTTTGAGGAAACGCACGTCGAACGGGGCGTTGTGCGCGACCAGCACGGTGCCGGGACGGAACCCGGCGAAATCCAGGAACGCGGAGAGCGCCGCCGCAGGCGAGGGCGCGGACTCCACCATGGCCGTGGTGATCCCGGTGAGCAGGGTGATCGACGCGGGCACAGGGGCGTGCGGGTTCACCAGGGTGGTGAACTCGTCCAGGACCTGTCCGTCGCGGAGACGCACCGCCCCGACCTCGATCAGCGCTGCCGTCGCCGGGTGGGTGCCGGTGGTCTCCACGTCGACCACCACGAACGTCACGTCCGCGAGGGGGCGGCCCAGGTCGTCGAAAGACCCCTGGACCAGGTCCTTGGGTACTGTCACCCCGCCAGGGTACGGCCCGGCCAGCGGTGGAGGGCCGCCGAGGAGCGGCACACGGTTTTCCCAGAAGAGCATGGAAAGATGGGGAAGACTGCCCGGAGCGCCGCGGTAGCCGGCGGGGACGCCCAGGTGTGATCGCGGCCGGGAGGGGCAGTCACACCGGCAGCAGCATAAGGAGGGAACAGACTGTGTGGGCGGCGACGGCGTCACCCGGAGACGATGGGGCACCGTCATGACAGACGATTCCGGGAATGCTGAGGAACGCGGACCGGAGCACGCGGACGACGAGACCTTGGACCGGCCGCTCCCCGAAGCGGTGCGCACCCGAGTCATCGAATACGGGGCCGAGATCCTCGGCATGATGCTCCCGACGGAGATCCCGCCGAGGCTGCGGAGGATCGCCAAGTTCGAACCGCGCCGTCGAGCGCGCCTGGCCGGACCTGACATCGCCGCGCAACTCGAGGCTGACGCAGAGTTCCGTTCCCGCGTCGCTGAGCGGATGCGGCAGGCGTGGCCGTCTCTCGTTGCGGAGCTTGACCAGGGGGAGCTGCCCCCCGCCGTGGACCCGGTCATCGCCGGGGCCGTCCTCTACGTGCTGCGGCCCCCAGGGTGGGCGGCAACCGTCCAGCAGATCCACGACGAACTGGAGCGCGAAGCCCGGGCCAAAGCCGCGGACGACACCGCGGAAACCCTCGTCGAACTGCAGACCAAACTGGACGAGATCAAAACCCAGCACCGCCAGGAAGTCCTCCGGCTCCGCGCGGAGCTGCGGGAGCACAAAGCGGAGATCGCGGAGCTGCGCCGCAAGCTCCACCACGAGCGCCAGCGCGCCAAAGAAGCGGTCCGCGGCGCAGAGCGTTCCATCGCCGAAGCCCAGGAGCACAGTGACGCCGCCGCGGCCCGGCTGCACGCCGTCGAAGCGGAGAACCGGAGGTTACGCAACCGGCTCGCTGCCGCGGAAGCCCAAGTGGAGAACGCCCGCCGGGCGGCCCGCGCGGCGCGCGGCGCCGAAGAAGCCCGCCTGCGGGTGCTGTTAGACGTGCTCCAAGAAGCCGCGCAAGGACTGCGCCGCGAACTGGCCTTGCCCGCGTCGATCACGCTCCCCGCCGACCTCGTGGCCGCCGAAGCGCGGTCAGGCACCGCGGAGATGCCGGGGCAGGGCCTGCCGGACGACGACCCCAAGTTCATCGACCAACTGCTGACGATCCCGCGGATCCACCTGCTCGTCGACGGCTACAACGTCACCAAGACCGGCTACGGTGACCGGCCGCTCGCCGACCAGCGCGCCAAGCTGCTCGCCGGTCTGGAAGGGCTCGCGTCCCAGACCAAAGCCGAGATCACGTGCGTGTTCGACGGCGCGGAAATCGACTCCCCGATCGCGCTGGTGAATTCCCGTCGGGTCCGCGTGCTGTTCAGCAGTCCCGGGGAGACCGCCGACGAATTGATCATCCGGCTGGTGCGGGCCGAACCGGAAGGGCGGCCCGTGGCCGTGGTCACCTCGGATAAAGAGATCATTGCGGCGGTACGGCGGGAAAAAGCGCGGACCGTCGCGTCCCCCCTGCTCCTCCGCCGTTTGGAATGAACGGTGCTGAGCTGGGAGAAGACGCCTGTGTCGAAAGTGGCAATTCTCTGCCACGGTTGAGCGGGTGGAAACTGGTCCGCTAAGTTCTCTAACCGGGGTCGTGGCTGTGCGCCCGTCCGGTGCTGCCGACTCCACACAACTTCCCTCGCGTCGTACCCCCCGACGCACCCCCCACGTCACCTAACCCCTCACGGTGAACCAGATTTAAGGAGCGTGTACCGCGCCATGACTAGTCAAGGTGGACGGCGCGCGGCTCGTCGAATCGCGACCGGACTTGGTTTCGTAGCGGCAAGCAGCCTCGTGCTGCCTCATGGGACCGCGCATGCTGAGCCGACCAAAGAAGAGGTCGAAGCCAAGCTCGAAGAACTCCACGAAGAGGCCAGCGCCCTCGTCGACGAGTACAACGCGGCCAAAGAGGAATACGACGCTGCCAAGGAAAAGGTCGAAGAGCTCGAAAAGCAGCTCGGGGACGAGGAGGAGCGCTACGAGGAGCTGCGGGAGAAGGTCTCCAGCTTCGCCAGCGCCGCCTACATGTCCCCCGACCTGGAGGCGGTGACGACGATCCTCTCCGTGGAGGACCCGGCGGACATCCTGGAGCAGTCCGCGGACCTCAGCTACCTCTCCGAGACCCAGCGGGCGGAACTTGAGGAGTTCTCCAACTCTTCCGAGCGGTTGATCCAGCTCAAGGAGGAGAACGAGGAGCTGCTCAAGGAAGCCGAGGAGAAGAAGGAAGAGGTCGAGAAGAAGCAGAAGGAAGTCGAAGAGAAGATCGAAGAGCAGGAGGCCCTGCTCGCCCAGTTCCCGGATGCCGACCCGCTCACCTCGGGCTCCAGCTCGACTGGCGGCACGTACACCGGTCCTGCTTCCGGCAACGCCCGCACCGCTCTCGACTTCGCCTATGCCCAGCTCGGCAAGCCCTACATCTGGGGCGGGACCGGTCCGGATGGCTACGACTGCTCCGGGCTGACCATGCGCGCCTGGGGTGCGGCCGGGGTGAGCCTGCCGCGCACCACGTACGCGCAGGCCACCGTCGGCACCCGGGTCAGCTACAACAGCATGCAGCCGGGCGACCTCGTCTTCTTCTACCCCGAGCTGAGTCACGTGGGACTGTACGTGGGCAACGGGCAGATGATCCACGCCCCCAGCTCGGGACGGACCATCGAGGTGGTCTCCCTTTCCGGCTACTGGAGCCAGCACTTCCAGTTCGCGGTGCGCCCGTAGCCCGCTCACGAGGGGAGCGGAACGGGGGTTCCCCTGGGGGAACGGGACGGCCGTGCCCGCACGGGCAGAGCTGCGGTCCCGTGGGGTGAACCGCCGTCACCGGGCGCCGCGCACCGGTCGTTGCCTGGGGGTGGCGGCACGTGCCGCCACCCCCAGGTGTTTTTCCGAGGGCTGCTCCCCGGCGGCAGGCTGTGTGCTGTCCCGCTGGCCCAGCCCGCCACGACGGGGCCGGGACGGACGGCGGCCCGGGAGCGGTGCGCGCTTGGCCCTGGCTTGGCCGTGGCGTGGCGTCCGCATGGCCGTGACTATTCCAGCCTGATCCGGGCCACGGCCCGCAGCAGCGGGATACGTCCGCTTTTCCGCGCCAGACGGGGATTCGGGCCGATCATGCGGTGATTTTGGACTTGACGAATTTTGTGCAGAACATAACGAATTGGTTGAGAGTGTTGGCGCGGATGCACTATGTTCATCCCGAGCGGAGTCGTGACTCTCGCCATCACCCGATGGCAGCGACCGCTCCCGCCGCACTCCGCGATCTCTCTCGCACCTTCAGACCGCGGAGACCGGGGAACCTCCCTCCCGGCGCGTAATCCCCACTCCACCGTGCCGGAGAGTCCTTCTGCTGACGGGGCGTCTCTCCCGCCCTGTACTGCCCAGTCCTACCGGTAGGCGGAAACGGGAGAAAGGTGTGCCACAACCGTGGATGATGACCGCCATCACCGTGGCTTCTGGCGCCGCCGTCTGACGGCCGCGGGCGTCATCGCCGCAAGCCTCCTCGCCCTCACCCCCGGGGTCGCCTACGCCGAGCCGACCGCCGACGAGGTCCGCGAGGAGATCGAACGGCTGGAACAAGAGTTCTCCGAGCTCAACGAGGCCTACAACAAGGCGAAAGAAGAGCACGAGGCCGCTAAGGAGAAACTCGAAGAGATCACCGAGGACCTGGAGGAGACCGAAGAGGAACTCGACGGCCTCCAAGGGTCGATCAGGGTGCTCGCCAACACCGCCTACAGCGGGGTCGACTACAGCTCGCTGGTCTACCTGATCGGCTCCGACAACCCCGACGACATGCTAGTCCAGTCAGCGGACCTGCACTACCTGTCGGTCAGCCAGCAGAACAAGCTGGAGCGCTACACCGAGCAGCGGGAGAAGTTGGAGCAGCTCCGCCAGGAGGCGGAAGAGACCGAGCAGGAAGCCCAGGCCAAGCTCGACGAAGCTGAGGAGGCCCGTGAGGAGGGCGAGGCGCGGATCGCCGAGCAGGAAGCCCTGCTCGAAGAGCTCACCGCGGAAGAGCAGGCTGCGGCGACGGCCGGGATCAACACGGTCAGCTCCTCGGGGACGACCTACACCGGTCCGGCCACCGGCAAAGCCAAGATCGCCCTGGACTTCGCCTTCGCCCAGATCGGCAAGCCCTACATCTGGGGCGGGACTGGGCCGAACGGCTACGACTGCTCCGGGCTGACCCAGGCCGCGTGGGCGGCCGCGGGGGTGAGCCTGCCGCGGGTCTCGCAGGACCAGTTCTACGCCGGCCAGCGCGTCTCCTGGGAGAACATCCAAGGTGGCGACCTGCTGTTCTTCTACGACAGTGTGGCGCCCACCCACGTGGGCATGGCCACCGGGGACGGCCGGATGATCCACGCCTCCACGTCGTCCAAGCCGATCGGCGTGGTGGAGCTCACCTCCTACTACCGGCAGAACTTCGTCGGGGCGGTCCGTCCCGGCTAACCGGCCCCGCTAGGCCTGGCCAACATGACAGGGCTCCCGCCGCACGTGCGGCGGGAGCCCTGGTTCATTCCGTGCCGGAGAGGCCCGGTCACTCGGCGTAGAGCGCCTCGATCTCCGCGCTGAACTGCTTTTCGATGACGTGCCGCTTGAGTTTCAGCGACGCGGTCATGTGGCCTTCAGCCTCGCTGAAGTCCACCGGCAGGATGGCGAACTTCCGTACCGACTCGGCCCGGGAGACCGCCTTGTTGCCGTCGTCCACCGCCTTCTGCACGGTGGCCCGCAGGTCGGGGTCGTCCACCAGCTCGGCGATGGTGCCGGTCTTGTTGTGCTGCTTCTTCCAGAACTCGAAGGCTTCCGGGTCGATGGTGATGAGCGCGGCGACGAACTTGCGGTTGTCGCCGACGACCATGCACTGGCTGACGATCGCGTGGCTGCGGATCCGGTCCTCGATGACCGCGGGGGCGACGTTCTTCCCGCCTGCGGTGACGATGATCTCCTTCTTCCGCCCGGTGATCCGCAGGAAGCCTTCCTCGTCGAGTTCGCCGATGTCGCCGCTGCGGTACCAGCCGTCCTCGGTGAACGCCTCCTTCGTCGCCTTCGGGTTGTTCCAGTAGCCGCGCATCACGTTGTCGCCCTTGACGAGGATCTCCCCGTCGTCGGCGATCCGGATCGACGTGCCGGGGATGGGGCGGCCCACCGTGCCGATCTTGTTGGTGTCGGGGGCGTTCGCGGTGGTGGGGGCGGACGTCTCGGTCAGACCGTAGCCTTCCAGGACGGTCAGGCCGATCCCGCGGAAGAAGTGGCCGAGCCGCTCACCCAGGGCGGAACCACCGGAGACGGCGTACTTGGCCTGCCCGCCCACCGCAGCCAGGATCTTGCGGTAGACGAGCAGGCTGAACACGGCGCGCTTGAGACGCAGCCCCAGGCTCACCTTCCCGGTGTCCAGCGCCTTGCTGTAGGCGATGGCGGTCTCCGCGGCCTTCCGGAAGATGTCGCCCTTGCCACTGGCGATGGCCTTCTGCTCAGCCTTGTTGTAGACCTTCTCGAACACGCGGGGCACGGCAAGCAGGAACATGGGGCGGAACGAAGCGAGCGCGTCCAGCAGGTCCGGGCCGGTGGAGGGGAAGTGGCCCATGACGGTCTTCGTCTCCACGCAGCCGACCTGGATGATGCGGGCCAGCGAGTGCGCCAGCGGGAGGAACAGGAGGGTGGAGCGCCCCTCCATGGTGAAGACGTCCTTCATGGGGCCGCTGTTGACGCTCATGACGTCGAAGGCCAGGTTGCGCTGGGTGAGCTCGCAGCCTTTGGGACGGCCGGTGGTGCCCGAGGTGTAGATCAGGGTGGCGAGGTCGTCGAGGCCGGTGGCGGCGCGGCGCTCCTCCACCACCGAGTCAGCCACGTCCGCGCCGGTGGCGACGAAAGCGGGGAAGCTGTCGCTTTCGATCTGCACGATGCGGTCGGGTTCCAGGAGTTGTGCGGAGACAGCCCGGACTCGTTCCGCGTGCTCGTCGTTCTCCACGAAGGCGAGCGTGCTTCCCGAGTCGCGGAGGATCCACTCGACCTGCTCTTCGGAGGAGGTGTCGAAGATGGGGACGGTCACTCCGCCGATGGTCCAGATGGCGTAGTCGATGACGGTCCACTCGTAGCGGGTCCGCGACATGAGCGCTACCCGGTCGCCGTGGTTGATCCCGGCGGCGATGAGCGCCTTGGCCACGCCCATGACGTCGCGGTGGAATTCAGCGCAGGTCACGTCTCGCCACGCACCGTCCACGAGCCGCCGGAACATCACGGCGTTGGGCTCCTGAGCCGCACGGGTGAAGACGGTGTCAGTGAGTCGTGTATCCGGGTCAAGTTCCTTTACCGCGGGGGTGGTGTACTCACGCACTGTTCAGCTCCTGATGTTGTGCGGGCATGGCAAGAGAGTGTGACGACGGTAACAATTTACGCTACTGGTTGGTAGCATTTGTGCCTATTTGGTACCGGATGGTGATCCGGCTGCCACGCCCCGAACTGGACCGTTGTACTGTCCGTGACCGCGCGTGCCAGTGAGCCGGGTCCGGCGAGGTAAGTATGGCGCACCTCGCCTGCGAGGGGAGGTTTCGGGGCATATCGTGGAACTCGGATCAACAGTGCGCGGTTGGCAATCTGGCGCAGACAGTACCGCAGCAGACGGTTACGGTGAGAAGAGGCAACCGAGCGACAGACGGATGACCATGGCCAGTTCCCACCGCAACCAGGATCCGAGCGAGATCATCGACGAAGCGCTGCGCCTCGTGGACGCCGTGCAGCGCAGGCTGCTCACCGCCGCCATCCGGCGGCAAGTCCAGAACGCCGCCTCTCCGCCGCCGCGCAGCGATGATGTATGGGCAGAGGCGATCCGGCAGGAGACAGAGCCGGAGGCCCCGCTGACCGACCAGGTGCTCGACATCGCGCGCGAAACCCTGCCCGAAATCGGCCGCCACCTGAGCGCCGCGGGCGCGCTGATGTTCGACGCTATGAGTCGTAGTCTGTCCGCGGTGGAGCGTTCGCTGCGGTCCCGTCCCGGGAACGGCGCCGCCGGAACTCCCGCTGACGGGGAACAATAGACCCGTCAGCGCAAGGGTCGACCGGCCAGGCCGATCGTCGACACTGGTTTAATCCAATGGTTTACTCCATTCGGCGAGTCCCAGGGCACTCGGACGTGAGCTCGGGCATGAGGTGAAAGGGAGCCGACCATGCGGTTGACGATCGGCGTGGACATCGGTGGCACCAAGGTGGCCGCCGGCGTTGTCGATGTTGACGGCCGGATCCTGACGAGGGTCAAGCACCCCACTCCCGCCGACGGCGACGCCCTCGCCGATGTGGTCTGCGACACCGTTGACGAACTCGCGGGACATTACCCCGCCGGCGCCATCGGCGGAGTCGGCGTGGGTATCGCCGGGTTCGTCGACGAGAATCGTTCCACCGTCATCTTTGCCCCCAACCTGGACCTGTGCAAAGAACCACTGCGCGACCGCATCCGGCGCCGGATCGACCTTCCCGTCATCATCGAGAACGACGCCAATGCGGCGGCGTGGGGCGAAGCACGGTTCGGCGCAGGCCGCGGCGTCGACCATGTGGTGTGCGTCACCCTAGGCACCGGGATCGGGGGCGGCATCATCCTCAACGGGCAACTGTTCAGAGGCCGCTACGGGGTGGGCGCGGAAATCGGCCACTACCGCGTAGTCCCGGACGGGCGCCTGTGCGGCTGCGGCAACCGGGGCTGCTGGGAGAAGTACGCCAGCGGACGCGCCCTCGTCGCTGAAGCGCGCGAGCTGGCCCGCACCGACCCCCGGCGCGCCAAGCGGCTCCTCGACTTCGCGGACGGCGACCCGGAACGCCTCCAAGGGCACCACATCACCCAGGCCGCCCTCGAAGGCGACGCTGCCGCGCTGGAATGCTTCACCACCCTCGGCACCTGGGTGGGGCAAGGGCTAGCCGACCTCGCCGCGATCCTCGACCCGGAACGGTTCGTCATCGGCGGCGGGGTCTGCGAAGCCGGAGAAATCCTGCTCGGCCCGATCCGCGACTCTTTCGCGCGCAACGTCACCGGCCGCCAGGTGCGGACCCTCGCCGACATCCGGATCGCGGAACTCGGGTCGGCGGCGGGCATCGTGGGTGCGGCCGACCTCGTGCGCTGCTAACCGAAAAGAGCATGGGAGAGGCGCGCCAGGCGGGGTAGCCGCCGGATATGGCCGCTGTGCTGCGCGTGCTGTCCTACAACATCCGGTCCCTACGCGACGATCCCCTGGCCGTCGCGCGGGTCATCCGGTCGTGCCGCCCTGATGTGGTCTGCCTGCAGGAAGCTCCCCGGCACCTGCTGTGGCAGACCAAACGACGGTGGCTGGCCCGCCGCTGTGGTCTCCGCCTCGCGGTGGGCCGCCGCCCCGGCGGCCTGGAAATCCTCACCGCCCCCACCCTCGCAGTCGACCACTGCAGCCACCGCCTGCTGCACCGCTATCCCCGGCTGCACCAGCGCGCCTTGGCCATCGCGCTGATCCGCCGGGGCCGCCGCCGCATCGCCGTGGCCGTCAGCCACCTCGACCTGCAGGCGCGGGCCCGGTACGCGCACGCCGCCCAGCTCCTCGCCTTCCTGGGAATGCAGCCCGCCCCCGCGGTGCTGGCCGTCGACGTCAACGAGCGGCCCGACGGGCCAGCCTGGCAGATGCTCGCCACCCACCTGGTGGACGCGGGCGCCCACGGCCCGGAAGGCGGAGAGCCGACCTTCCCGTCCTGGCGGCCCCGCAGCCGGATCGACACGATCTTCGTCGACCGGCGTCTTACCGTGCGCGCCGCAGGAATCCCCGCGGCACCGGCCCGCCGCGACCTCGTCGCAGCCAGCGACCACCTTCCGGTCCTCGCGGAGATCGCCTTACCGGGCGAGGAATAGTCCGCCTGCCCGCGGGCTGCCCACCCGGACAGCGACTCGGGCCGCGGGCCTAGACCACCGCCCCGTCGTCCGGACCGGAGGGCTGGTCGCCCATGCGGATCAGCAGCACGACAAACCCCGTCACGAACGAGCACAGCGCCACCAGCACCAGCCAGCCGGGCACCGCCATGCCCAGCAGGGTGATGACCAGCAGCAGGACGGGCCCGCCCAGCAGACCGGCCCAGGCGAGCCTGCCGACCAGGTCCCCACGGGGCAGCGGCGGCGGGGGAGGAGGGACGTAACGCTCCTGGTCGCTGTCGTCGACGCCGGCGGGCTCCCCCACCGGGGGGTGGAACGGCCGAGGCGGCAGCACGTGGTCCTCGGCGTCGTCCGGATCCTCCGGTTCGGGGCGGTCGGAGACGTTCTCTATCTCAGGCCAGGTGGACTCGGAAGCATCGGAGGTGTAGTACCGCGCCACGAGATCCGCCCAGACCTCGTCCGGGTCTGTGTCGGCGTTCGGGGACGGCTCCGCGTCCTCCGCCTGGTCCGCACCCTCCGTGACACGATCGGCGAGCTCCGGAAGTTCGGCGCGCAGCACCGCCACCGCGGCCGCGCGCTCCTTAGCGTCCACGTACAAGCGGTCCGTGGCCTCCGTGTCCGCGGACTCCGCCGCGGGGCCCACGGTGACCGCGTAGGCGGCGATCCCGGCCCGGCCGAGCGCTTCGAGCATCGTGTCGGCGAGCGCGGGGGTGAGCAGGAGCAGCGGGACGTAGGAGTCAGCAAGCAGACCATTGCCGCGGCGCTCAGTCATGTCCGGCCCCTTCCCCGCGTCCGGCGGCGCGCACAGAAGCGCCCCAGCCGTCGACGGCGGTCCCCGTGCCGCGTCCGCAGGAAGGAACCGCGGCATGGACCGTCCTCGGTGTGAAGGATACGCAGCGCTCCCGGAGCGGGAGCACCGCCAGTGCTCCGGGAACCGTCCAGGACAGGCTGTCAGGCAGCGCGGCGGCCTGCGCTTCCCGTGGCGGCCAGGGCGGGGCAGCGGGGAACAGCTCACAGGGTGGGACGGCTGCTCTGGGTGCTGGCCGTGGTGTGGGGCACGCCGGCCGCGGGCTCCGGGGAGATCCATAGCACCGGGTGGTGCTGGTCTTCCGGCACAGCGCAGCTTCCGCGAACAACGGCATTGCAGACCCTTCCAGGCGGTGAGACGGCCAGCGGGGGGAACACTGGAATTACGAAACTAGCCGAGCGCCGCGGCACTCGGTAGTCCTCTTCGTCCGTGGCGCCATGGTGGCTTTGGCGGTGTCCCCCACCAGATGGGAAGATGACCACGATTGTCAGTGGCAGCGGGAGAACGACTATGGCCGTGCCGGACGGGCACTCCCGCATAGGCAGAGGTGAACCGTGTTCTACTGGGTGCTCAAGGCAACTCTCGGACCGGTGCTCGCGGTGCTGTGGCAGCCGCGTGCCTACGGAGTGGAGAACGTCCCTCGCCACGGGCCTGCCATTTTGGTGGGCAACCACCTGTCCTTCTCGGACCATTTCTTCGGTCCGCTACCGCTGCCCCGGAAGATCACCTTTCTCGCTAAAGCCGAATATTTCACCGGAAAAGGGATCAAAGGCTTTCTCAGTCGCCTCTTCTTCACCGGCGTAGGCCAGATCCCCATCGACCGGTCCGGAGGCAAGGCGAGCGAGGCGGCGCTCCGCACCGGACTGCGCGTGCTGGAGCAGGGCAAGCTGCTGGGCATCTACCCTGAGGGCACCCGCTCCCCAGACGGCAGGCTGTACCGGGGGCGCACCGGGGTGGCCAGGCTCGCGTTGGAAGCAAAAGTCCCGGTCATCCCGATGGCGATGATTAACGCGGACAAGATCATGCCGCCCGGCAAGATCATTCCGCGGCTCGGTATCCGGCCCATCGTCAAATTCGGCAAGCCCATGGACTTCTCCCGCTACTACGGGCTGGAGAAGGATCCGCGGGTGCTGCGGGCGATCACCGACGAGATCATGTACGCCCTCATGGAACTGTCCGGGCAGGAGTACGTGGACCGCTACGCCCAGACAGTGAAAGCCGAGCTGGCGGCCGCCGCCCAGCAGGAGAAGAAAGAGGAGCAGCAGTCCCGCAAGGAGCAGCGGCGCGCCCGACGGGAAGCGAAGCGGCGGGAACGCGCCCGCCGCAAGGCGGAACGCAAGCGGAAGAAGAAAACGGAGTCCGCACAGCCGTGATTCCGCTCACGCTGCCGGGCTGCGCCGGACAGAAACTACGGCGCAACCTGGTCGTTTGGAAGACCGATCACGGGTAGTGACCCGCGCGGGAAAAGCCACGGGACGAACGGACGGACGCGCGAGTTGGCCTCGACTCTCGCGAGCGCTATGGTCTAGACCATACGATGGTTGCTGCGTGAGAACGCGGTCCTGCCGTGTGCGTTCCGCGCCCGCGGGGCATCGCCCCGGCCGGGAGCGGTCGTTTTCGTGACTCCCGTGGCACACGGGATTCCAGACGATTCAAGGAGTACACGCAAATGCGAGTCGGGGTACTGACCGGGGGTGGCGACTGCCCGGGCCTGAACGCGGTCATCCGTGCGGTGGTCCGTAAGGGCATCAAGGAATACGGATACGAGTTCGTCGGATTCCGTGACGGGTGGCGCGGCCCCCTGGAAGGCGACACCATGCCGCTGGACATCGAGGCGGTCCGCGGCATCCTCCCGCGCGGCGGTACCATCCTCGGCTCCTCGCGCACCAACCTCATGAAGATCGAGGGCGGTGTCGAGCGGGTCAAGGACAACATGGCCGCGCTCGGGGTGGACGCGCTCGTCGCAATCGGCGGTGAGGACACCCTCGGCGTCGCGCGCCAGCTCCACGACCACGGTGTCAACGTGGTCGGTGTGCCCAAGACCATCGACAACGACCTCAACGCCACCGACTACACCTTCGGCTTCGACACTGCGGTCAACATCGCGACCGAGGCCATCGACCGCCTGCACACCACCGCCGAGTCGCACCACCGTGCCCTGGTCGTCGAGGTCATGGGCCGCCACGCGGGCTGGATTGCGCTGCACGCGGGCATGGCGGCCGGCGCCAACGTCATCCTGATCCCCGAGCGCCCATTCGACATCGACGAGGTCGTCGCCTACGTCGAAAGCCGCTTCAAGACCAACTACGCGCCGATCATCGTGGTCGCCGAGGGCGCCCACCCGAAGGAGGGCCAGCTCACCCTGGCCAGCGCGGAACGCGACTCCTTCGGCCACGTCCGCCTCGGCGGCATCGGCCAGCGCCTCGCCGAAGAGATCGAGGCGCGCACCGGCAAGGAAGCCCGCTCGGTGGTCCTGGGCCACGTGCAGCGCGGCGGTACGCCGTCCGCCTTCGACCGGGTGCTGGCCACCCGGCTGGGCCTGCACGCCATCACCGCGGTCCACGACAAGGACTTCGGCAAGATGGTCGCCCTGCGCGGCACCGAAATCGTCCGCGTTGACCTGTCCGAAGCCACCGACCAGCTCAAGACTGTCCCGGTCGAGCGGTACGAGGAAGCCGAAGTCTTCTTCGGCTAAATTCCCGTAGGATTTCTCGCGGCTCCCAGCGGAGAATGCTGGGAGCCGCGGTCGTGTCCGCGTGAAGAGAACAAAACGCTTGCGTCCCTGGTTGATACTGGGAGGTAAGCAGTTTTCTCTGCACTGATCCCATCCGACTCGCAACCACCGGAGGTATTGCCATGTCCGCCTCGCTCGACTCCACCACCGTCGACGCGCGTGCGGACGGCGCGGTCGGGACAGCCGCGCAGGAGCTGGGCGAGCTGTGTGTGCTCCTGAAGCTCGGGGAGATCGTGCTCAAGGGCAGCAACCGGCACCTGTTCGAGCGCCGTCTGCAGAACAACATCCGCGCCGCCGCTAAAGGCCTGCCCGAATTCCGGCTCTCCCAGCGCAAAGGCATCATCATGCTGCGCATGCCCGGTGCCTCCGACCTCGAAGTGGCCCAGCTGGCCGAGCGCATGCGCAACGTCATGGGGATCGTGTGGGTGCACCTGGTGCGCCGGGTCGCCAAAGACGTGGACACCGTCACCCAGGTCGCGGTGCAGGCCATGGCCGACCGCTCCGGCTCTTTCGCGGTGCGGGCCCGCCGCCGGGACAAGCGTTTCCCCATGATCTCCTCGGAGCTGGCCGGGCACGTGGGCGCCGCGATCAAACGCGCCTACCCCCACCTGACCGTCAACCTCTCCCAGCCCGACCACACGGTCCAGATCGAGGTCGACAAAGACGAGGTGTTCGTCTTCACCGACGGCATCCCCGGCCAGGGCGGCCTCCCGGTAGGCATGAGTGGACGCGGCCTGGTCCTGCTGTCCGGCGGGATCGACTCCCCGGTCGCGGCCTACCGCATGATGCGCCGCGGGCTCCGGCTCGACTTCCTGCACTTCTCCGGCATGCCGTTCACCGGACCGGAGTCCATCTACAAGGCGTACAGCCTGGTCCGGCAGCTCGACCGCTTCCAGAACGGCTCCCGGCTGTACGTGGTGCCGTTCGGCAAGGCCCAGCAGCAGCTCCGCAACTCCGGCGCGGAACGGCTGCAGATCGTCGCTCAGCGGCGCCTCATGCTCAAAACCGCGGAAGCCCTTGCCGACCGGCTCAACGCCAGCGCGCTGGTCACCGGGGACGCCCTCGGCCAAGTGTCCAGCCAGACCCTGGCCAACATCACCGCCCTGGACGACGCTGTGGACCTGCCGATCCTGCGTCCGCTGATCGGCATGGACAAGACCGAGATCATGGACCAGGCCCGCGCCATCGGCACGCTCACCATCTCCGAGCTGCCCGACGAGGACTGCTGCACCATGCTCACCCCGCGGCAGGTGGAGACTGCGGCCAAGATCGCCGATCTGCGGCAGATCGAGAAGCGACTGGACGTTGAAGAACTCGCCGAACACCTGGCCAGCAACGTGCAACTGCACCGCCCCAGCTTCCTGGGCGAGGAGGAGAACACCGCAGCCTGACCGGACCTTCCGCGCCCGCCGCACCCGGCCGCGACGGGCGCGGGTCCGGTTACACGCCGGCGCCCACCTGCGCCACGCTGGGCGTGAGCGTGCGGCCCACGAGCGGCGGCAGCGCCGTCACCACGTGCGCCAGCTCGGCCAAGTCTGCGTGCGTGAGCGCCTGCGGCCCGTCGCACAGTGCCGTCTCCGGAGCAGGGTGCACGTCGACGATGAGGCCGTCCGCGCCCACCGCGATCGCCGCACGCGACAGCGGCAGCACCAGTTCCCGCTTGCCGCCCGAATGCGACGGGTCCACCACCACGGGCAGGTGCGACAGCCGCTGCGCCACGGCGACCGCGCTCACGTCCAGCGTGTTACGGGTCGCTTTCTCGAACGTGCGGATGCCGCGCTCGCACAGCACGATGTTCAAGTTGCCGCGCTGCGCAATGTACTCGGCGGCCATCAGCCACTCCTCGATCGTGCTGCTCATCCCGCGTTTGAGCAGCACCGGCTTGCCCGCGTCGCCCACGGCTTGCAGCAGCGCGAAGTTCTGCATGTTGCGGGTGCCGATCTGCAGCATGTCGGCGTAGGAGGCGACCAGCTCCACGTCGGAGGCGTCCACCACTTCGGTCACAATCGGCAGGCCGGTCTCCGCACGCACATCCGACAGGATCTTCAGACCGGTCTCGCCCAGGCCCTGGAACGCGTAGGGGGAGGTCCGCGGCTTGTAGGCGCCGCCGCGCAGCAGCGCGGCACCCGCACGCTTCGCCATCAGCGCCGCTTCCAAAGTCTGCTCCGGGGTTTCCACCGCGCAGGGACCGGCGATGAGTGTCATATGGTCGCCGCCGATCGGTACCCCAGCAACCTGCACGACCGACCGCTCAGTCGTGTTTTCCCGGCTGACCAGCTTGTAGGGAGTGGAGATGCGCAGGATGTCGGCGACGCCGGGGAGGGCACGCAGATTAAGCGTCTCGAACCGTTCCACGTCGCCTACCAGGCCGATGATGGTCCGGCTCACCCCCCGGGTCACGTAGGCCTCACCACCCACCGAGGCGACGAGGTCAACGATGGAGTCGATGGTGTCGGAAGGGGCGTCGGGCGCCATAACGATGACCATTGAACGCTGTCCTTACCAGGTGCTGTGGAGAGTGTGGGAGCAGCGGTGACCTGGACAGAAAAACAGAAAAGCCCTGGACCGTTCGGCCCAGGGCTTCCAAGTCGTCCGTGTCAGCGCAGCGCTCGTTGGGCGACCGGGCCCGTGGGCCGGTAGCCGTAAAAGCGCCAAAAGTACCGCTGCATGGCAGCGACTATAGCGCACCGCGCCGCCGCCGCTGAAGCCCACGGGGGTAGGAGCGCGCGCACGGGCACCTGAAAAGATGGTCCTGGGATGAGTATCGGGAGAAGAACGATTGTCTGAGCGACGGCTGCCGCCAGGGCAGTACGTGCCGAACGAATGGCCTGCTGTGCACTACGGCCCGGTACCGAAATTCCGCCCGCACCGCTGGGATCTGCAGGTCTACGGAGCCACAGCGGACGGGACGCAGTACCGGTGGGACTGGACCGAGTTCCAGACCCTGCCGCGCGTCGACGTGGTCACCGACTTCCACTGTGTGACCAGATTCACCAAGCTCGACGTGCGGTGGCGCGGGGTGGCCGCCTCCACCGTGCTGAAACTCGCACCCCCCGCCGAGGACGCCACCCACGTCATGGTCTGGGCAGAGTACGGCTACAGCGCCAACCTGCCCCTCGACGACTTCCGGCGTCCCGACGTCATCCTCGCCACCCACCGCGACGGCAAGCCGCTGGAACCCCAGCACGGATACCCGGTGCGGCTCGTCGTCCCCCACCGCTACGGCTGGAAGAGCGTGAAATGGGTGCGCGCCATCGAATACCTCACCGCGGACCGGCGCGGCTTCTGGGAGGAGCGCGGCTACCACAACCTCGCCAACCCGTGGCTGGAGCAGCGCTACTCCTACCAGGAGGACCCCGGGGACGGGCCGCCGCTGGACTGAGCGGGCCCGCTCAGTCCCAGCCCGATCCAGAGCCGGTCCTCCCTGCCCCGGTCCCGATCCCGCTCCCGGCCGAAGGGGGACGTCCAGATCTCGATCGTGGAGCCCTTCGGCGCCTCGCCCTTGGGGTTGTAGTCGCCGACCCGGTTGCCGATCACCTGGTGCACGGTGACCTCGAAGCCCCGCTCCTCCAGCTCCTTGCGGGCCTTGTCCACCTTCCACCCGCGGATGTCGGGAACCTCCACCAGTTCCGGACCGGACGAGACGGTGAGGGTGACGCTCTGCCCCGCCCCCACGGTGGTCTCCGCCTCCGGGTCCTGGGAGATGACATGGCCTTCGGGGACCTCGTCGTGGTGCTCCTCGACGACCGTCACCTCCAAGTCGCTGGACTCCAGCAGGCGGCGCGCATCGTCCACCTTCTGGCCGACCACGTTGGGCATGGGGAACCCGGCGCTGATCGTCAGCGTCACGCTCTCCTCGCGGTTGGCCTTCTCGCCCGGGGCCGGCTTGGTGGTGATCACCGTGCCCGGAGGGTTGTCAAACGAGGTGATCTCGTCTTCCACGATGTCGGTCAGCCCCACCTCTTTGAGGGCGTCCCGGGCCTCCGCCACCGAAGCACCTTCGACGTCGGGCATCTCCACATACTGCGGCCCCGCCGACAGGATGAGGGTGACGAGCGTGTCCGGCAGCAGCCTGCTCCCAGCCTCCGGGTCGGTGGCAGCGACCGTACCGGGCGGCGCCTCGTCGCTGTAGGCGGGCTCTTCCGCGGTCTGCACGCGGAAACCCAGCATGCGCAGGTCCCGGCGGGCCTCGTCGCTTTCTACGCCGACCAGGTCGGGAACCGTCTCATAGCGGCCGTCCACCATCCACCAGCCGAACCCGACCGCCACGACCAGCAGCAGCACGGTGGCGACCAGCAGCGGCGTGCGGAGACTCGGCCGCGGCGGCCGGTCGTCCTCGTAGTCGTCGTACTCCACGGGGGGAAGCTCGACCCCCTGCAGGGTGCGGGTGGCGTTGTCCGAGTCTTCCGCCGTGTCCCCGGCAGGGGCGGGCGCCATCTCCATCACAGAGGTCACCGCGGCGGACGGCTGCTCGTCCAACGCTTTCTGCGCGGCGAAGACCGCGGCAAGGAACTGGCCGGCGTTGGCGAGCCGGTAGGCGGGGTCGCGTTCCGTGGCGCGCACCACCAGCGAGTCCACTTCCGGGGGAATCCCCGGCACCACCCGGGACGGGCGGGGGACGTCCTCGTTGACGTGCTGGTAGGCCACGGCGATCGGAGAGTCACCGGTGTGCGGCTGGCGGCCGGTGAGCAGCTCGTAGAGCATGATGCCGCACGCGTAGACGTCGCTGCGGGCATCCGCGGTGCTGTGCGTGATCTGCTCCGGGGACAGGTAGGCGGCGGTCCCCATGAGCGTGCCGGTCTTGGTCAGCCCCTGCTGGCTGGCCTCCGCGGCCCGGGCCAGCCCGAAGTCGGCCACCTTGATCTGGCCGTCGTGGGTGATGAGGACGTTCTCCGGTTTCATGTCCCGGTGCACCATGCCCGCCTGGTGGGCGGCGCCCAGCCCGGCGAGGATCGGCACCATGATGCGCAGCGCCTCGGCGGGGGAGAACCGGGTTCGCGCCTTCAACGCGGCGCGCAGCGTCTGGCCCGCCACGTACTCCATCGCCAAGTACACGTGCCCCTGGTCGCTGCCCTGGTCGTAGACCTGGACCACGTTGGGGTGCGACAGCTTGGCGACCGCGAGCGCCTCGTTGATGAACCGTTGGACGAACTGCGGGTCGCGCGCCAGGTTGGCATGCATCACCTTCAGCGCGACACGGCGGTCCAGCCGGAGATCGTGAGCGAGGAAGACAGTCGCCATACCGCCGTTGGCGATCTTCGATTCGACCCGGTACCGATGGGCGAGGGTCGTTCCCACTAGCGCGTCCGCAGCCGTCATGTCCACGAGGGGAAGTTTACGGGGGAAAGCGGAAACTGACGGTCTCACCACAGTTTCGGCACGCAGCAGTAAAGAAACCCGGGGCGGGACCACGGTCCCGCCCCGGGTTTCAGCCCTCGCGCGGCGGGGAGGAGGCGTGCGCGTAGCGGCGGATCGGGATCCGCCCGGCCAGCCGGGCCCGCCGACCAGCCGACACCGCCTCCCGCATCGCGTGCGCCATCAGCACCGGATCCTGGGCCCGAGTGACCGCGGTTGCCAACAGCACCGCGTCGCAGCCCAGTTCCATGGCGAGTGCCGCATCGCTTGCGGTGCCGATGCCCGCGTCCAAAATCACAGGGACGTCCAGCTCTTCGACGATCAGTTCGATGTTGTGCGGGTTGCGGATGCCCATCCCCGAACCGATCGGCGCCCCTAACGGCATCACCGCGGCACACCCCACCTGCGCCAGCCGGCGGGCCAGCACCGGGTCGTCGTTGGTGTAGGCGAGGACGACGAACCCCTCGTCCACCAGCCGTTCTGCGGCGTCCAGCGTCTCCACCGGGTCAGGAAGGAGGGTGCGCTCGTCGGCGACCACCTCCAGCTTCACCCAGTTGGTCTCCAACGCTTCACGCCCCAGCCGCGCAGTGCGCAGCGCGTCGACCGCGGTGAAGCAGCCTGCCGTGTTGGGCAGCGGGCGGACCCCGGTTTCCCGGAGCACATCCCAGACCGACCCTTGGGCGTTCGGGTCAACCCGGCGCATCGCCACAGTGGTCATCTCGGTGCCGGAGGCACGCAGCGCGTCCGCCAGCACGTGCAGCGACGGAGCACCCCCGGTGCCCATGATGAGCCGGGAATGGAACTTCTCCCCGGCGATCACCAACGGGTCCTCGAAGGTGTCGGCGCGGGTCGTCCCGGTCGCAGCGTCGGTCAAGTCAGCCCCCCTGCACAGCGGTGAGCACGTCCACCCGGTCGTCGGGGGAGACCACGGTGCGCGCCCAGTCGGTCTTGGGCACCACCTCGTCGTTGACCGCCACAGCCACGCCCGACTCCGCCCGGGTCAGGGAGCGCACCACGTCGGCCACCGTGGTGTCCGGAGCGAGCTGACGCGGCTCACCGTTGATGATCGCGTTCACGATGTTTCAACCCCTTTCGATGGTGAGGATGAGGGAAGGAAGCGGTCTGCGGCGAGATGGCTCGCATAGTCGGGCAGCCGCCCCGTACTCAAGACTTCGGCCATGACATCTCCGGTCACCGGGGCCAGCAGCACCCCGTGGCGGTAGTGGCCGACCGCAAGGTGCAGCCCGCGCACACGGGTGGGTCCCAGCAGCGGCTCGTTGTCCGGCGGCCCGGGGCGCAGCCCCACGCACGTTTCGACGATCTCCAGTTCCGTGACCCCGGGTACGAGCTCGCGCGCGTCGCGGAGCATCTCCCAGACCCCGCCGACGGTCAACCGGGTGTCGAAGCCCATCTCCTCCTGGGTGGCCCCCAGGATCACCTCGCCATCGGCCCGCGGCACCAGGTAGACGGGGGAGCCGGTGACCAAGCCGCGCACGGTGCGGGTCACCAGCGGCTCGGCGCCCACGGGGGTGCGCAGCCGCAGCAGCTGCCCCTTGACCGGGCGCAGCGGGGGCACCACTCCCTCGGGCAGTCCGACAATGTCGGAGCTCCACACGCCCGCGGCGAGCACCACCTGGCCCGCGTCGAGAGTGTCGCCGCTGTCCAGCACGACGCCGCGCACGGCGTCCTCGCCCCCGACCACCTCCCGGACGTGCCCGGCGACGAACAGTGCGCCGCGGGCAGCGGCGGCGGCACGCAGCGCCTCAGACAGGCGGCGCGGATCCACCGAGTGGTCGTCAGGGGCCAGGAAGCCGCCCCGCACAGTGGGAGCCAGCATCGGCTCGAGCCGGCGGCATTCGCGTGAGGTGAGCCGTTCGGTGCGGATACCGAGACGGTCGCGTAGCTGCTGTAGTTCCGCGAGCGTGGCCATGTCGTCCGGGTCGAACCCCACCTGCAGGGTGCCTTCGGTGCGGTAGCCCGGGTCGACGTCGGTGTCTTCTGCGAGCTCGGCGATGAAATCGGGGTAGCGCTGCTGGGACCGCAGCCCCAGACGGATCAGCGACTCTTCCCCGAACACCGCTTCGGTTGCGGGGGTCAGCATGCCCGCCGCCACCCCGGACGCGGCGCCCGCCTTCTCCGCGGACACGACGGTCACCCGCATCCCGAGGCGGGCAGCACGCCATGCGGTGACCAGGCCAATAAGTCCGCCCCCAACGACAAGGACGTCCGGGGCTGAGCGCAACTGCACGGCGCGCCACTCCCTTCGCCGGTATGACCCGGATCAGGTTCTGCGGTCGGAGGCGGACAGCCTCCCTCTCAGCCGGGTTCCGCCCCGGCTCCCGCGGGTTTTCGCTTTCGTCCGCATTCTAGGTCGCCCGTGACTGGGGAAGCCAAAGGTCCGACATGTACGCCTAAAGCGATCACGGTCGGTCGAGAGGATTCGGCGCGCGCCAGATGTGGAAGATTGGGACCGTGACACAGATCGATCGCGACCTCGACGCGCTCGTCGGAGAGTGGCTCACTCTCCAGGAAGCGGCCGCGGCCCTCGGTGTGAGCCAGAACCAGGTCCGGCAGATGATCCGCAACCACCGGCTCCTCGGCGTGGTCCGCGGCGGAGAACTGGCGATTCCCGCGGCGTTCATCACCAACGGCACCATCCTCAAAGGCCTCCAAGGCACCCTCACCGTGCTCGCGGACAGCGGTTTCTCTCCGGAGGAGGCGCTGCGCTGGATGTTCACCGCAGACGACAGCCTGCCCGGCACTCCGCTCGATGCGATCCGCGGCAACCGCGGCACCGAGGTGCGCCGCCGCGCCCAGGCGATGCTGCTGTAAGACACCCCGTCGCCGGGTACGCTGCACCCGCCCCGCGGGACAGGCGCTCGGCGACGATCTAGGGTGGGAGCCGTGGACGAGACTCTGCGAAAGCGGTTGGAATCCGCCCGGCTCTACCTGTGCACGGACGCCCGCGCCGACCGAGGCGACCTGGCCGAGTTCCTTGATGCGGCGCTCGCCGGGGGCGTGGACATCGTGCAACTGCGCGACAAGACCCTGGACGCGCGGGACGAGCTCGCCGCGCTGGAAGTCGTGCGTGAGGCGTGCGACCGCCACGGGGCGCTGCTCGCGGTCAACGACCGGGCCGACATAGCCCACGCCGTCAACGCCGACGTGCTGCACCTGGGACAGCGGGACCTGCCCGTGCGCTACGCCCGCGCGATCCTCGGGGACCGGCCGCTGATCGGCCGCTCCACCAACGCGGCGGAGCTGTCTGCGGCCGCCGACCGGGAAGAAGGCGTCGACTACTTCTGTATCGGCCCGGTGTGGGCGACCCCGACCAAACCGGGACGGCCCGCTGCCGGGCTCGACGAGGTGGCGCGGGTCGCCGCCCTGCACCCGCAGCGCCCCTGGTTCGCGATCGGCGGGATCAACGAGGACAACCTGGACCAGGTGCTGGCCGCGGGCGCCCGCCGGGCTGTCGTGGTCCGCGCCATCACCGAAGCCGAAGACCCGCGTGCGGCGGCGGCGGAGCTCAAACGCCGCCTCGTGGCAGCGGCCGCAGCCTGACCGCGGCCCGCCCCCGCCCGGGCGGGCCGGAAAGGGCGCTCAGCGGGGGCCGAGCGCGCTACCGGAGCCGCTGAAGAGCGGCGCGTGGGACAGCGCGCTCGGATTCTTCCGCAGGTAGCCCTCGAGGGAGCGGGCAGGGTGGCCGGTCAGCCGCAGTACGGTGCGGTTGGCGGTGCTGAGTTCCCCGGCGGCGATCGCCGTGCAGGCGCTCACCCGCTCCGCGATTTCCCGGGCGGTCAACCCCTGCGAGGAGAGGAAGTCGATGGCCTCCTCCGGGGTTTGCGGAACGTAGACGATGGTGCGTCCGGTGAGCGTGGACAGGCGGGTCGCGGTCTGCCCCAGCGAGACGGCTTCCGGACCGGTCACGTTGTAGATGCGGTTGACGTGCTCTTCCGGGGCGCGCAGCACAGCGGCGGCGACGTCGGCGACATCGTCCCGCGACACCCACGCCACGGTGCCTTCCCCGGCCGGGCCGCGGATCGTGCCGTCCTCGCCGATCCACTCGGGCAGGAGGTCCAGGTACAGGCTGGGCCGCAGGAAGGTGTAGGCCACCCCGGTGGTGCGCAGGTACTCCTCGGTGGCGTAGTGCTCCCGGCCGAGGACGCAGGTCGCGGCGGCGCTCGCGTTGAGGAACGACAGGTAGACGATGTGGCGCACCCCTTCGGCCACGGCCGCGTCGATGACGGCCCGGTGGAGTTCCTCGCGGTTCTCCGCGTGGTCCGCGGCGACGAGGAACAGCACCTCGGCGCCGCGGACTGCGCGGCCGAAAGCGGCAGGATCCTCGTAGGCGGCCAGGACCGCGCTCGACTTCGGGAGTTCGGGGGCGCGGTTGAGGTCACGGACAATGAGCCGCTGCGCAAGGCCCAGCCGTGCCAACTGGGCGGCTACTTTGCCGCCGACGGCTCCGGTCGCCCCAGTCGTCGCGATAACACGTTCCGCTCTCAGATCCTCACCCATAGTGTTTATCTTCGGCAAACAGTCCCGGACGTGCACTGACCGGCGCGCCGGACCGCGCGCGAAACGTGCCGGTACCGCCCCGCGCACCGCGGCCCCGGCACCGGGAATCCCCCACACGCGCGGGATGCCCGCACGCCTGCCGGAAGCTGAGCACAACCCGGGGGCTATGTCCTAGGATCGCGCCATGCACCCCAATGTTCGCGCTGTCGCCGAACTGCTCGCTGCCCACGGCGCTTCCGGCACCGTCAAAGAGCTGCCGGACTCTGCCCGGACCGCCGCGGACGCCGCGGCACAGTTGGGCTGCGAGATCGGCGCGATCGCCAACAGCCTTGTTTTCGCCGCGCGCTACGACTCGGCGGACACCTCCCCCGATACGCTCCACCCGGTACTCGTCCTCACCAGCGGCGCCCACCGGGTCGACACCGGCAAAGTCGCCGCCCTCCTCGACGCAGCGGAGGTCGTCCGCGCCACCCCGCAGTTCGTCCGGAAACACACCGGCCAGCCCATCGGCGGGGTCGCTCCGATCGGCCACCCCAAGCCGCTTCCCACCCTGGTCGACGAGTGGCTGGAGCGTTACGAGACTGTGTGGGCCGCCGCAGGCCACCCCAACGCGGTATTCCCCACCTCGTTTACGGAACTCTGCCGCCTCACCGGGGGAAGACCGGCTGACGTGGGGCAAGAGTCGTCCTAAGAGACCGGGAACACCTGGGGGCGGTGTGGAAACCGAGATCGAGTTCTGGGAACTGGCCGCGCCAGCCTTCATCCGCGCCCTGCCCGCGCTGATGGAGATCTACGCGGCTGCCATGGCACCGCCCCCACGGCAGCTGCCGGGGCGGCAGGCCATCATGCGCCAGCACGCCCACTATCCCCGGTTCCATTCCGTGGTCGCGGTGACCGGGGAGCGCAACGCGGTCGCGTTCGCCTACGGGTTCCACGGCTGCCCCGGGCAGTGGTGGCACGACGTGGTCACCGCGGAACTGGGGCGCATCGACCCGGAAGGGGTGCGCCGCTGGTTCGCCGACTCGTTCGAAGTCGCCGAAGTCCACGTGCTGCCGGAGTGGCAGGGCAACGGGATCGGCCGGGCACTCCTGTACCGGCTGCTGGAGCCCCGGCGGGAGCGCACCGCGGTGCTGTCCACTCCCACCGGGGCCACTCCCGCCCACGGGCTCTACCGTTCGTCAGGGTTTGTGGATCTGATCACCGGATTCCGGTTCCCGGGCACAGTGGACCAGGAGTTCACCATCATGGCAGCGCAGCTACCGCTGCCGGCTGGGTGGCGCCCACGAGCCGGTGGTAGACCTCGCGGGTCGCCGTCGAACGGTTGAACGTGATGAAGTGGATGCCCGGCGCCCCTTCGGCGAGGAGCCGTTCGCACAGCCGAGTGGCGTGCTCGATACCGAGCGCGCGCACCGCCTCGGGGTCGTCGGCGACCCGTTCGAACTCTTCCGCCAGCCTGCGGGGGAACGGCGCTCCCGACAACTGCTCGGAGCGGGCGATCGTGCTGAACTTCGTGACCGGCATGATCTCAGGGATGATGGGCACGTCGCAGCCCCGGGCCGCGACCCGGTCCCGCAGCCGCAGGTAGTCCTCGGCTTCGAAGAACATCTGGGTGATCGCGTAGTCCGCTCCTGCCCGGCATTTGCGGACGAAGAAGTCCGTGTCGGTCTCCACGTCGGGGGAGCGGGGGTGCTTGTAGGGGAATGCGGCCACCCCGACGCAGAAGTCACCGCTCTCCTTGATCAGCCGCACCAGTTCTTCGGCGTAGGTGAGGCCCTCCGGGTGCTTGACCCATTCGCCCAGCGGGTCGCCGGGCGGGTCGCCGCGCAGCGCGAGCATGTTGCACACCCCCGCCGCCGCGAACCGGCCGATGAGGTGGCGGAGCTCCCGCACCGAGTGGTTGACCGCGGTGATGTGCGCCACGGGCAGCAGAGTGGTGTTGGTGGCGATCTTCTCGGTGACGTTCACGGTCCGGTCCCGGGTGCTGCCGCCCGCACCGTAGGTCACCGAGACGAAGGAAGGGCGTAGGGCCTCGATCTCCCGGATCGCCCGCCAAAGCATGCGCTCCCCCTCGGGCGTTTTCGGGGGGAAGAACTCGAAGGAGAACGTGGGCTCTTTACGCGCCAACAGTTCGCTGATACGGCGCGGACGAGGCGCCGGGCGCGGCGTGGGTGATCCGAGCATGTCTCCCACTGTAATCGACCATATCGGTGGGGTTTGGGTGTGTCGTGGTGAAGACGGGCGGCGGAACAATCGGTAGCCTGCCCTTATGAGCTCCTCGCACTTGTCTCCCGTCGCCTTCGTGCGCCCCCTTGTCGATGCCGAACTGGCGGCCTTCGTCGCGAGCCGACGCCCGCTGCTGCTGGAGATCGGCGCGGAGTGGGAACCGGTGCTGGCCGCCCTCGAAGCCATGATCAGCGGCGGCAAGCGGCTGCGGCCGGCGTTCTGCTACTGGGGATGGCGCGGCGCGGGCGGGGGAGAGGAGCCCGGCCTCTACACGGCCGCGGCAGCCTTGGAGCTGCTCCAGGCGTGCGCGCTGATCCACGACGATGTGATCGACAACAGCGACACCCGGCGCGGGCAGCCCGCCGTGCACCGCAGGCTCGCCGCCCTGCACCGGGAGTCGGGATGGCACGGCGACCCCGACGAGTTCGGCCGGGGCGCGGCGATCCTGCTGGGGGACCTGTGCCTGGCGTGGTGTGAAGACATGTACCAGTCGAGCGCGCTCCCCGCGGAAGCGCTCGCTGCGGGGCGGGGCCCCTTCGACCTGATGCGCACCGAGGTGGTGGCCGGCCAGTACCTGGACTTGGTGGAGCAGGCGCGCGGCGCGGACACCGTGGAGGCAGCGCTGCGGGTGATGCGGTTCAAGTCGGCCAAGTACACCATTGAGCAGCCCCTCCACCTGGGTGCAGCGCTGGCGGGACGGTACGCCGAGCTGGCCCCCGCCTACACCGCCTACGGCATCCCGTTGGGGATCGCCTTCCAACTGCGCGACGACGTCCTCGGGGTGTTCGGGGACCCGGAGGAGACGGGGAAGCCTGCAGGGGACGACCTGCGGGAGGGGAAGCGCACGGTGCTGGTGGCAGAGACGCTGCGCCGGGCGGCAGCGGACGACGCCGAGCAGTTCCGGCGCCTGCTGGGCGACCCCGAGCTGGGGGCCGAGGAGATCGCCTGGATGCGTTCGGTCATCGTGGACAGCGGTGCGCTGGAAGCCTGCGAAGCCCGGATCGCCGACTATGTGGCCGATGCGACGCAGGCCCTGGAGAACGACGTGATCGCCGACGACGCGCGTTCCGCGTTGGCGGACCTCATCGTCGCTGCCACCGCACGTAAGCACTAGCCTGCCGCGGGGCTTGCTGTCCGGGAAGCGGTCGGGGCGTGCGGGCTGCGGGGTTGCCGGTGTGCCGTGCACTCTGCGTGCGCTGCGGGGCTCTTTCCGCCAGGGTTGACGAACATGTGTTCGAAGGTGTTCACTGGGAGTGTGCGCGGCGGCTTCCTCGCTGCCGGTGAGGAAGGCTCCCGCGGTCGTCGTTTCGGGGCGGCGCCCCCCTGACGTCCCGAAACCTCGCCGGTCGGGCGGGAGGAGGGGAAGCCTCTCGCCCGACCCTCCCAACGGCCCCCTGCGGGGTATGCAGGCAAAGCATGGTAAAGGCGGCTGGCTGCACAGCCAGCCGCCTTTACCATGCTTTGCGGCGTTGTCCCGGACGCCCTCAGCGGTATGGTGCCCGGGCCGTGCGCGAGCCTTAGAAGGCTTCCACTGCGCGCCGCGCCTCGGGGTCGAGGACGCCCCAGTTGATGAACTCTTCGGTCAGTTCAGCGGGCGACCGGTCGTAGATGACCGCCAGCGAACGCAGATCCTCCTGGCGGATGGACAGCACCCGGCCGTTGTAGTCGCCGCGCTGGCTCTGGATGGTGGCCACGTAACGGGCGAGGGGCCCGGCCTTCTCCTTGGGCAGTTGCTGCATGCGCTCCAGGTCGATGACCAGCTTGGGCGTCGGACCCAGCGGGGCGGGTGCGGGCTCGCCCGGCAGAAGCTCCGACATCGGCACGCCGTAGAACTCGGCGAGGTCGGCCAGCTTCTGGACCGTGACCGCGCGGTCACCGCGCTCGTAGGAACCGACGACGACAGCCTTCCACCGCCCCTGCGACTTCTCCTCTACTCCGTGCAGGGACAGTCCCTGTTGCGTACGGATGGCACGCAGTCGGGCACCCAGAGCTTTCGCGTATTCCGATGGTGGCATTCTTTCGTGCTCCCCGGCATGAAAAGTGGCTGAAACAGGAGGCGGGATCCGCTGCGGGTCCGGTGGAGAACCCCGTCGCATCACACCGACCTAGTGCGGCTCAGTCGGCGACTCGCGGCATCACACCCCCACAATGGTTACGCACAGTGACGGTAGGGCGGGAAGAGTGCTCAGGTCAAGCCGTTGGGTGAAAACGCGACGATTCAGTGGCCAAACTGTGTGTAAGTGAGACGACTCTCATAGGTCTCCTCAACAGGACATAACACCCTGGTCGATTTTTCCTGAATGTCACCTCCTGCGAGGTTCCTTCCCTGCTCATCTCGTCACCACGTAAAGAAAGCGTACCTTCCGAATCCGAAAGATTGCGCAGAGTCAAGATCTAAGAGTGTGATTACTCTCATAATCCCTGGATGTTGGGCCCATGCTACGTCATGCGCGGAAAGTCGTCGCTGGTACCGTGAGAGCCGTCCGACGTCCTTTAACGACCTGTCCAGTGAGGCAGGGAAGGAGGTCCGCTTGTGCATGCCCACAACCATGCCGGCGGTGAGCGACCAGACCAGCGACGAGCGGTTCTGGAAGGCCCCGAGATCTCCCGGGCGCTGACCCGCATCGCCCACGAGATCCTCGAACGCACCAAAGGGGGCCACGACCTCACCCTTCTGGGCATCCGCACCGGAGGCGTGCCCCTCGCGCAGCGGCTCGCCGAACGCATCGAACGCGTCGAACAGCGCCCGGTCCCCTGGGGCGCCCTCGACATCACCATGTACCGCGACGACCTGCGGCTCGCCCCGGCCCGCGCCCTCGGCAGCACCGACATTCCCCCCGAAGGCGTCGACGGGCGGACCGTAGTCCTCGTCGACGACGTGCTCTTCTCCGGCCGCACGGTCCGCGCCGCCCTGGACGCCCTCAACGACCTGGGACGCCCGCGCGCCGTGCAACTGGCGGTCCTCGTCGACCGCGGCCACCGGGAACTCCCCATCCGCGCCGACTACGTGGGGAAGAACCTGCCCACCTCGCTCCGCGAAAGCGTCACCGTGCTGCTCGAAGAACTCCACGGGCGCGACGCGGTCCTCATCGGCCCCGCCAAGCCCCGTCCCGGAGCGCCCGAGTCCGCCGCAGCCACCCCGGGAGGAGCACGCTGATGCAGCACCTGCTTTCCGCCGGAGACCTCACCCGAGACGAGGCCCTGCTCATCCTCGACACCGCGCGGGAACTCTCCCAGGTCAGCGAACGCTCCGTGAAGAAGCTGCCGACCCTGCGCGGCCGCACCGTCGTCAACCTGTTCTACGAAGACTCCACGCGCACCCGGATCTCCTTCGAAGCCGCCGCCAAACGCATGTCGGCGGACGTCATCAACTTCTCCGCCCGCGGCTCCAGCGTCTCCAAAGGAGAAAGCCTCAAAGACACCGCGCTGACCCTGCAGGCCATGGGCGCCGACGGGGTCGTCATCCGGCACAGCGCCCCCGGAGCGGCGCGCCGCCTCGCCGACTGGGTGGACGGCGTCGTCATCAACGCCGGCGACGGCACCCACGAGCACCCCACCCAGGCGCTGCTCGACGCCTACACCATGCGGGAACGGCTCGGCCGCGTCGAAGGCCTGCGGGTCGCCATCGTCGGCGACATCCGGCACAGCCGCGTCGCCCGCTCCAACGTGCTGCTGCTCACCACCCTCGGCGCCGAGGTCACCTTGGTCGCCCCGCCCACCCTGCTGCCCGTCTCCGTCGACACCTGGCCCTGCGCGGTCTCCTACGACCTCGACGAAGTCCTGCCCAAGAGCGACGTCGTCATGATGCTGCGGGTGCAGGCCGAGCGGATGCACTCCTCGTTCTTCCCCTCCGCGCGCGAATACAGCCGCCGCTACGGCCTGGACGCCGACCGCCTGGCACGGATGGCCGACCACGCCATCGTCATGCACCCGGGCCCCATGGTCCGCGGCATGGAGATCTCCGCGGAGGTCGCCGACTCCGCCCGCTCCACCGTCACCGAACAGGTGACCAACGGTGTCAGCGTCCGCATGGCCGTGCTGTACCTGCTGCTCGGCGGTGCCATCCACAGACCGGGAAACCAGGGGGAGCCCCGATGACGACCACCACGCGCTACCTGATCCGCAACGCCCGCATCCTCGGGGGCGAGCCCACCGACCTGCTGCTCGCCCACGGCCGTATCGACGCGATCGGCCCCGACCTCCCCGCTGACGGCGCCGAAGTGGTCGACGCCGCCGGGGCCATTGCCCTGCCCGGACTCGTCGACCTCCACACCCACCTGCGGGAGCCTGGACGCGAAGACGCAGAAACCGTCGCCACCGGGTCGCGGGCCGCCGCCATGGGCGGCTACACCGCCGTCTTCGCCATGGCCAACACCGACCCCGTCGCCGACACTGCCGGCGTCGTCGAACAGGTCTGGCGGCTGGGCCGGGACGCCGGATACTGCGACGTCCACCCGGTCGGGGCGGTCACCGTCGGCCTGAAAGGCGAACGCCTCGCCGAACTCGGCGCCATGGCGGACTCCCCGGCCAAAGTCCGGGTCTTCTCCGACGACGGCATGTGCGTCTCCGACGCCCAGCTCATGCGCCGCGCCCTGGAATACGTCAAAGCGTTCGACGGCGTCATCGCCCAGCACGCCCAAGAACCGCGCCTCACCGAAGGCGCCCAGATGAACGAAGGCGTCGTCTCCGACCGCCTGGGGCTCGCCGGCTGGCCCGCCGTCGCCGAAGAAGCGATCATCGCCCGGGACTGCCTGCTCGCCGAGCACGTCGGCTCGCGGCTGCACGTCTGCCACGTCTCTACCAAGGGGTCGGTGCAGATCATCCGCTGGGCCAAGAGCCGCGGCTGCGACGTCACCGCCGAAGTGACCCCGCACCACCTGCTGCTCACCGACGAGCTCGCCGAGAGCTACGACCCGGTCTACAAGGTCAACCCGCCCCTGCGCACCGCGGAAGACGTCGAAGCGCTGCGTGAAGGACTGGCGGACGGCACGATCGACATCGTCGCCACCGACCACGCCCCCCACCCCAGCGAAGCCAAAGAAACCGAGTGGAACCAGGCCGCCATGGGCATGATCGGCCTGGAAACCGCGCTGTCGGTGGTCCAGCACACCATGGTCGACACCGGCCTCCTCGACTGGGCCGGAGTGGCGCAGCGCATGTCCGCCACCCCCGCCCGCATCGGACGCCTCACCGACCAGGGCCGCCCCATCGCCGTGGGAGAACCCGCCAACCTCACCTTGTACGATCCCACGGCGACGCGCGTGATCGACCCTGCGACGATGGTGTCGAAGAGCCGCAACACGCCCTTCGCCGGAATGACCCTGCCCGGACGTGTCCTCGCCACCTTCCTCCGCGGGGTACCCACCGTTCTCGACGGGAAGATTCAGTGAGCACCAGTCACCACGCCCCAGCAGCCGTCCGCCTGCCCACCGCAGCAGCGGACGCCCAGCGCCAGAGCGACCAGACAACCACCATGCCCGCAGAGGGGAACAAGAACGTGCAGGTACCCGCGATCCTGGTCCTGGAGGACGGCCGAGTCTTCCACGGGGTCTCCTTCGGTGCAGAAGGGGAGACCTTCGGTGAAATCGTGTTCCACACCGGAATGACCGGATACCAGGAGGTCCTCACCGACCCCTCCTACCACCGCCAGATCGTGGTGATGACCGCACCGCACATCGGCAACACGGGGGTCAACGACGACGACGCCGAATCCCACCGGATCTGGGTGTCCGGATACGTCGTCCGCGAACCCTCCCGCATCGTCTCGAACTGGCGGGCCCAGCGCACCCTCGAAGAGGAACTGCGCCGCCAAGGAGTCGTCGGCATCGCCCTCTCCGGCACCCGGGCGCTCACCCGCCACCTGCGCGACAAGGGTGTGATGCGCGCCGCCATCAGCACCGTGGAAACCGACCCGGACAAGCTGCGGGAACGCGTCCTCGCCAGCCCGCAGATGGTCGGCGCGAACCTGGCCGGAGAGGTCACCACCGCCGAGCCGTACACGGTCCGCCCGCCGGACGGCGTCCCCGTCCGCTTCACCGTCGCAGCGGTCGACCTCGGCATCAAAGCGATGACCCCGCAGCAGCTCGCCGAACGCGGCTGCGAAGTGCGGGTGCTGCCTGCCCACACCACGGCCGAGCAGATCCTCGCCCTCAACCCGGACGGCGTGTTCTTCAGCAACGGCCCCGGCGACCCTGCCGCCGCCGACGCCGTGGTGGAGACCATGCGCGGCATCCTGGACGCGGGCACCCCGCTGCTCGGCATCTGCTTCGGCAACCAGATCCTGGGACGCGCCCTCGGCCTGGAGACCTACAAGCTGCCCTTCGGCCACCGCGGCGCCAACCACCCGGTCCGCGAGACCCGGACCGGGCGCGTCTACATCACCAGCCAGAACCACGGATTCGCGGTCCGCGCGCCCCTCGACGGCCCGTTCGACACTCCCTACGGCCGCGCCGAAGTGAGCTACATCGGCCTCAACGACGGCGTGGTGGAAGGACTGCGGCTGCTCGACCGCCCCGCGCTCAGCACCCAGTTCCACCCGGAGGCCGCCTCCGGGCCCCACGACGCCGCGGACGTGTTCGACACCTTCGTGGAGATGATGACCGCCCACCGGCAGGCCCGCGAGGCCGCGCGCGCCTGACCTGTGTCGCGCAGCTCGGCGTTGCCCGCCGGGACTGCTGGCGGGCCGCCACCCCTGACGTGATTTGCGATACCTGAGGAATACCGACGACTATGCCGCGCCGTACTGATCTTTCGTCTGTGCTCGTGATCGGCTCCGGGCCGATCGTCATCGGCCAGGCGTGCGAATTCGACTACTCGGGCACTCAGGCGTGCCGGGTGCTCAAAGCCGAAGGGCTGCGGGTGATCCTGGTCAACTCCAACCCGGCCACGATCATGACCGACCCCGAATTCGCGGACGCCACCTACGTGGAACCCATCACCCCGGAGATGGTCGAGAAGATCATCGCCAAGGAGCGTCCCGATGCGCTGCTGCCCACCCTGGGCGGCCAGACCGCGCTCAACACCGCGGTGGCGCTGCACGAGGCCGGGGTGCTCGACAAGTACGGGGTCGAACTGATCGGCGCCAACATCGACGCCATCCAGGCCGGGGAAGACCGCGACAGCTTCAAACGCGTCGTGGAGCGGGTCGGTGGCGAGTCGGCCCGCTCGGTGATCTGCCACTCCATCGAAGAGTGCCTGGCCGCCGCCGAAGAACTGAACTATCCGGTCGTGGTCCGCCCCTCCTTCACCCTGGGCGGCGCCGGCTCCGGGTTCGCCCACAACGAGGAGGAGCTGCGCCGCATCGCGGGGCAGGGGCTCGCGCTCTCCCCGACCACCGAGGTGCTCCTTGAGGAGTCCATCCTCGGCTGGAAGGAATACGAGCTGGAGCTGATGCGCGACGCCAACGACAACGTGATCGTCGTCTGCTCCATCGAGAACCTCGACCCCATGGGCGTGCACACCGGCGACTCCATCACGGTCGCCCCCGCGATGACGCTCACCGACCGCGAATACCAGCGGCTGCGCGACCTGGGGATCGCCATCATCCGCGAAGTCGGGGTCGACACCGGCGGCTGCAACATCCAGTTCGCGGTCCACCCCGAGACCGGGCGGACCATCGTCATCGAGATGAACCCGCGCGTCTCCCGGTCCTCGGCGCTGGCGTCCAAAGCCACCGGGTTCCCCATCGCGAAGATCGCGGCCAAGCTCGCCGTCGGCTACACCCTCGACGAGATCACCAACGACATCACCGCCAAGACGCTGGCCAGCTTCGAGCCGACCCTGGACTACGTCGTCGTCAAAGTGCCGCGGTTCGCGTTCGAGAAGTTCCCCGGCGCCGACTCCGGCCTGACCACCACCATGAAGTCGGTCGGCGAAGTCATGGCGATCGGCCGGTCCTTCCCCGAAGCGCTGCAGAAGGCCATGCGGTCGCTGGAGAAGAAAGGCAGCTCCTTCACCTGGACAGGAGACCCCGGGGACAAAGAGGAGCTGCTGCGGGCGGTCCGGACCCCCAGCGAACACCGGCTGCGCCAAGTCCAGCAGGCCCTGCGGGCCGGGGCCACGGTCGCGGAACTCCACGAGGCCACCAAGATCGACCCGTGGTTCCTCGACCAGATCCTCCGGTTGGACGAGAAGGCCCGCGAACTCGCCGCCGCGCCCCGCCTCGACGCGGACCTGCTGCGCTCCGCCAAACAGCTAGGCTTCTCCGACGCGCAGATCGGCGAGATCACCGGCCGCTCCGAAGAAGTCGTGCGGGAGCTGCGCGACGCCCTCGACGTGCACCCGGTCTACCTGGCCGTGGACACCTGCGCCGCCGAGTTCCCCGCGACCACGCCCTACCTGTACTCCAGCTACGACGAGGAGACCGAGGTCCCGCCCAGCAGCAAGCCCAAGGTCATCATCCTCGGCTCCGGACCCAACCGGATCGGCCAGGGCGTGGAGTTCGACTACAGCTGCGTCCACGCGTCCTTCGCCCTGTCGGAGGCCGGCTACGAGACCGTCATGGTCAACTGCAACCCTGAGACGGTCTCCACCGACTACGACACCAGCGACCGGCTGTACTTCGAGCCGCTGACCCTGGAAGACGTGCTCGAAGTGGTGCGCGCCGAACAGCAGACCGGCGAAGTCGTCGGCGTGATCGTGCAACTGGGCGGCCAGACCCCGCTCGGCCTGGCCAAGAAGCTCAAAGAAGCCGGGGTGCCGATCGTGGGCACCAGCCCCGAGGCGATCGACCTGGCCGAAGACCGCGGCGAGTTCGGCCGGGTCCTGGCCAAAGCCGGGCTGCCCGCCCCCAAGCACGGCACCGCCCAGTCCTTCGACGAAGCCCGGGCCATCGCCGAAGAGATCGGCTACCCGGTGCTGGTCCGCCCCTCCTACGTGCTCGGCGGCCGCGGCATGGAGATCGTCTACAACGAGGCCATGCTCGCCGACTACATCGAGCGCAACGCGGAAGTCAGTGCCGAACACCCGGTGCTGGTGGACCGCTTCCTCGACGAAGCCATCGAGATCGACGTGGACGCCCTCTACGACGGCACCGAACTGTACCTGGGCGGTGTCATGGAGCACATCGAGGAGGCGGGCATCCACTCCGGCGACTCCGCCTGCGCTCTGCCCGCGATCACCCTGGGCCAGGAGGACATTGAACGCATCCGCTACTCCACGGAGGCCATCGCCGCCGGGGTGGGGGTGCGCGGCCTGATCAACGTGCAGTACGCGCTCTCCGCCGGCGAACTCTACGTGCTCGAAGCCAACCCGCGGGCGTCGCGCACCGTGCCGTTCGTGTCCAAGGCCACCGCGGTCCCCCTGGCCAAGGCTGCAGCCCGGATCATGCTGGGGGCGACCATCCAGGAGCTGCGCGACGAGGGCCTGCTGCCGCGGCACGGCGACGGCGGCACTCTGCCCCCGGACGCACCGGTCGCCGTCAAGGAAGCGGTCCTGCCGTTCAACCGCTTCATTGACCGCCACGGCCAGGGCGTGGACACCGTCCTGGGCCCGGAGATGCGCTCCACCGGTGAAGTCATGGGCTTGGACGTGGACTTCGGCACCGCGTTCGCCAAGTCCCAACTGGCCACCTACGGCACGTTCCCCACGTCGGGAACCGTGTTCGTCTCCGTGGCCAACCGCGACAAGCGCACCATGATCTTCCCGGTCCGGCGGCTGGCCGACCTCGGGTTCGAGATCCTGGCCACGGAAGGCACCGCGCTGGCGCTGCGCCGCCACGGGGTGCAGGCCCGCGTGGTGCGCAAGCACAGCGAAGGGCCTGGACCGGACGGGGAGCCGACCATTGTGCAGCGCATCCACAACGGTGAAGTGGATCTCATCGTCAACACGCCGTTCGGCGGCCCCGGCCAGTCCGGACCGCGCCTGGACGGCTACGAGATCCGCACCGCCGCAGTGGCGCGCGGCGTGCCCAGCGTGACCACGGTCCAAGGCCTGGCCGCCGCCGTGCAAGCCATCGAGTCGCTGGTCAACGGCAGGATCCAGGTGCGTTCGCTCCAGGAGCACGCCCAGCGGCTGCGCGACGCATCGCAGGCGACCGCGTAGGGTCGACCGCTGCCCCTCGGGGCGGGCGGGCATTCCCGTCCCCGAGGGGCAGCCGGTTGCGGAACAATGGGACAGCGAGCGCCCGGGGAGCGGGGTTTCTCCGCGGGCCCCCTCGCGGCCCGTCGCAACGACGTCCGGGAAGCGCTCGAAGCGATGGTGGAGACCGGGAGGGGACCCTCTCAGTGAGTGACGTGCGGCCGGTGCAGATGAGCAGCCCGGTACTGACGGTGCGGCAGGTGGACGCCTACCACGCCATCACGGTGGTCGCTCCGGGGATTGCGGAGCGGTTCCGGTCAGGGCAGTTCGTGGCTGTGGCGGTCGGCGGCGAGCACTCCGCCATGCTCACCCGGCGGATGTTCGCGATCCACGAGGTCAAACCCGACTACGGCGGCACCGTGGAGTTCCTGTTCACGGTGCGCGGCAAGGGGACCGCCTGGCTGGCGGAGCGGCGCTCCCGCGACCTGCTCGACATCATCGGCCCGCTGGGGCGGCCGTTCCCGCTGCCGCGCGACCCGGTCAACTGCGTCCTCGTCGGCGGCGGCTCCGGCAGTGTCCCGCTGTTCCCGCTCGCCCACGCGCTGCGGCGGCGCGGCTGCCGCGTGGACTTCGTCCTGGGCGGGGCCACCGCCTCACGGGTGTTCAACGCGATGACCGCGCGCCGGATCGCGGAGACCGCGACTTTCACCACCGACGACGGTTCGCTGGGCACCAAGGGCCGGGTCACCGACGTGCTCGCCCAGGTGATCGAGGAAGCCTACTCCGACGTGGTGTACGCGTGCGGCCCGATGCCGATGCTGCGCGAAGTCACTGCGATCGCGATGCACTACGGCATCCCGATCCAGGTGTCCGTGGAGGAGACCATGGCCTGCGGCACCGGGATCTGCATGTCGTGCGTGGTCCCGGTGGTCGGCGAGGACGGGATCACCCGGATGGCGCGCGCCTGCGTGGACGGCCCCGTGTTCCGGGGCGAGCGGGTGCGGTTCGACGACGTCGGTACAGTTCCGTTCGACGCTCTAGGAGCCCCTGGCTGGAAGGCGCGGAGCGTCGAGGACCAGGCCCGCGAGGCTGGGTGAGTGACGATGCCCTTGGACGCGGAGACGGTGGCGGAGACAGCGGCGATGATTCCCGATCTGCGGGTCAGGCTGGGGGAACTGGAGCTGGCCAACCCGGTGGTGACCGCGGCCGGATGCGCCGGGGCCGGGCGGGAGCTGGCGCGGTTCTTCGACATTGCGCGGATCGGCGCGGTGGTCACCAAGTCGGTCACCGTGGAGCCGCGGGCCGGCTGGCCTGCGCCGCGTATCGCCGAGACCCCGAGCGGGGTGCTCAGCACGGTTGGCTTGCAGGGGCCAGGCATCGACGTGTTCGTGCAGCGGGACCTGCCGTGGCTGCTCTCCCGCGGGGCGCGTGCCGTGGTGTCGGTGGCCGGGGGGAGTGTCGACGAGTACGTCACGCTCGCCCAGCGGCTCTCCGAAGCTCCCGGGGTCACCGCGATCGAAGTGAACCTGTCCAGCCCGGACTTGAGCCGCGGGGGCGAGCATTTCACCGCGGACCCCGAGGCCGCAGCCCAGGTGGTGGCGGCGGTGCGGGAGACCGCACGGTCCGACATCCCGGTGTTCGCGAAACTCTCCCCGGACGTCGCCGACCTGGTGGCGCTCGCCGGCAAGTGCGTGGCTGCGGGCGCCGACGGGCTGGCCCTCGTCAACACGGTGCGGGGCATGGTCATCGACGTCGACACGATGCGTCCCGCCGTGGCCGGGGGGATGGGCGGCCTGTCCGGTCCCGCGATCCGGCCGATCGCGGTCGCCTGCGTCTACCAGGTGCATGCCGCATACCCGGAGGTGCCCATCATCGGGATGGGCGGGATCGGCACCGGCCGGGACGCGCTGGAGTTCCTGCTAGCCGGGGCGAGCGCAGTAGCGGTCGGGACCGCGCTCTTCCACGACCCTTCGGCGTGCATGCGCGTGCTGCGGGAACTGGAGCGGGAGCTGATCGACCGGGGAGTGGAGCGGGTCGAGTCGCTGATCGGGGCCGCCCACCACGGGATGGGAGGCCTCGGCGTGGCCGCGGGATGAGCGGCCTGCCGCTTCCCCCGGCGTGGCGGGCACCCACACCGCGCTGAAACGCGCGGTAACGTCCTGCGCTGCTGCGCGCGAGTTTTTTCCTCTGCCGCCGGATGCCGTGCCGCAGAGAACGCGTTGAGCGGGTTCTCTGCGGCACGCGGTCGGGATGCGGCATACGGTGTCCCGGGCGGACTGCTGCCGTCCGCCGCGCCCGATGCGCTAGGAGGCCGGAGCGCCGTATCCAGCGGCGCGCCTGTTCCGTGCCCTGCCGCGTGCGGCGGGACGCGGAAAACAACCACGACACGAAGGAGGACCACTGTTGGCCGCACCCATCGCCGTCGCGCTCGACGCCCCGGATGTGGAGACCGCTTCCCGCTGGGCCGCCGCGGTCGCCCCGCACGTCAGCACCCTGAAAGTCGGGCTGGAGCTGTACCTGCGCTACGGGCCCGCGGTTGTGGAGGCCGTGCGCGGTGCGCGGGAGACCGCGCTGTTCCTCGACCTGAAACTGCACGACATCCCCGCCACGGTCGCGGGCGCTGCCCGATCGGTGGCCGGGCTTGCTCCGGCGTTCCTCACCGTGCATGCGGCCGGAGGCGCCGACATGGTCCGCGCCGCGGTGGAGGCGGCACCCGAGACGCGGATCGCCGCGGTGACCGTGCTGACGTCGCTGGACGAGGCCGCGCTCGGCGCGGTGGGGATGCGCGGCCCGGCGAGGGAGGCGGTGCGCCGGCTTGCGGTGCTCGCAGTGGAGGCGGGGGCCCGGGCCTTGGTGTGCTCCCCGCAGGAGGCGGCTATGGTCCGCGCCGAGGTCGGCCCGGACGTCACGCTCATCACCCCGGGGGTGCGGCCGGCCGGGGCCGCCCAGGGGGACCAGGCGCGGGTGGCGACTCCCGAGGCGGCGCTGGCGGCCGGGGCGGACCTGCTGGTCATCGGACGGCCCATTACCCGCGCACCGGATCCGGGGGCGGCGGCTGCGGCGCTCGCCGCAGAGCTCCAAAAAACCGGGGCGTCCCCCTCCTGACCGGCCAGGATCTGTTACGGTCATCCATCGGTTCCCGGTTTCTTCGTCCGAAATACGGTTTTCTGGCGTTGATGTGGCGAACCTCACGTCAATGTCGTCAGTGGTGTCCGGGGCTCTGTCCGGATTGTCAAGCAGGCAGAAAACCTACAAATTGACGACATTGGGTAATTGGTAGGGTGCTTAGCGTAATTCCTTGAAGGAAATAGCGCATGAAAAGCGCCTTTGCGTTGCCGAAGAGGGGCGGAACCTACTAACTTGCGCAGGCGTCCGCCCTCTGAAAACGAGAGAAAACCGAGGTGACCCGGCGTGGCCCTTCCTCCCCTCACTCCTGAACAGCGCGCCGCGGCTCTTGAGAAGGCCGCGAAGGCCAGAAAAGAGCGCGCGGAGGTCAAGCACCGCCTCAAGCACGGCGGTATCTCGCTGACCGAGGTCCTCAAGCTCGGCCAGACCAACGAGGTCATCGGCAAGATGAAGGTCTCCGCCCTGCTCGAGTCGCTCCCCGGCGTAGGCAAAGTCCGCGCCAAGCAGATCATGGAGCGGCTCAACATCGCCGAGTCGCGGCGGATCCGCGGCCTGGGCGCCAACCAGCGTGCCGCGCTGGAAAGCGAATTCGGCGGCCAGTAGTTCAGGGGAGCTACGGCGCGCCCACTGTGCGCGCCGCTACTGTGTGGACCGGCTCGTCGCTGCACGGCGGTGACGAGCCGGTCCCCGTTGAACTGGTATAAAAAGATCCACCGCGGCGCGAAGCCGCGGCGACGAACCACCGTCCATCCCGTGCGCAGCGGGAGCCGGGAATCGGAGAATCAGTGCCTGTTGAGTCCGGAGCCGGTAACGACCAGCCGAAACGTCTCACAGTCCTGTCTGGTCCCTCCGGGGTAGGAAAGAGCACCGTCGTCAAAGAGCTGCGCCGCCGCCGTCCCGAAGTGTGGCTCTCGGTGTCGGTCACCACGCGGCCCCCGCGTCCCGGCGAGACCGACGGGGTCGAGTACTACTTCGTCGACGACGCCGAGTTCGACCGGCTGGTTGCCGAGAACGAACTGCTGGAGTGGGCCGAGTTCGCCGGCAACCGCTACGGCACCCCCCGCGAACCGGTGCTCAAGCGGCTCGCCGCCGGACAGCCCGTGCTGCTGGAGATCGATCTCAACGGCGCACGCCAGGTGCGCGCCAACATGCCCGACGCGTTCCTGGTGTTCCTCGCCCCGCCGTCCTGGGAGGAGCTGGTCCGCAGACTCACCGGGCGCGGCACCGAATCCCCCGAGGTCATCCAGCGCCGGTTGGAGACCGCCCGCATCGAACTCGCCGCCGAAAAAGAATTCGACGTCACCCTGGTCAACACGTCAGTACACGAAGTCTGCGACGAACTGCTAGCTTTGATAGCTGCGCCGTCAACACAGTGACCAGGCGCGTCCCGGGGCGCTCGGCCTGACCACTCCAGGCACGGGACCGCTGGAGCGGTCCGCGCCTCGCAACCTTCTTCCGTCCGCACTCCCGGCCGCCGCGCTGTGCGCGCGGGGCCGACCGATCGTCGAGGGGTTAGGCACCTTGGCTGGTACACCACCTGTTGCCGAAGGCATTACCAACCCGCCGATCGACGAGCTCCTCGAGGTCGTCGACAGCAAGTACAGCCTTGTCACCATGGCTGCCAAGCGGGCCCGGCAGATCAACGCCTACTACGCCCAGCTGGGCGAGGGGCTGCTGGAGTACGTGGGCCCGCTCGTCGAGACGCAGCCCCAGGAGAAGCCCCTGTCCATTGCGCTGCGCGAGATCCGGGAAGGACTCCTGACCGCGGAAACCCAGGAGGAAGCGTAGCCGTACCCGCTGCCGGCTTCCCCCGACCGGAGAACCTCACCCCGCCCGTTTCCGCCAGACGGGCGGTGGATAAGGTCACGGTCGGCGGGAAGCCGAACTAGTTGTGCAGCGACAAGAAGGGACGGTGCCACCGATGGCGGCTCAGCGCGCACCCCGGGTCGTTCTCGGTGTAGGCGGGGGGATCGCCGCCTACAAGGTCTGCGAACTGCTGCGCCGTCTCACCGAGTCCGGGCACCACGTCCGGGTGGTCCCCACCCGGGACGCGCTCCGCTTCGTGGGCGAGCCCACCTGGGCGGCGCTCTCCGGCCAGCCGGTCGCCACCGAGGTGTGGCAGGACGTGCACGAAGTCCCCCACGTGCGGCTGGGACAGCAGGCAGACCTCGTCTTCGTGGCTCCCGCCACCGCCGACCTGCTCGCCCGCGCCGCCCACGGCATGGCCGACGACCTGCTGACCAACACGCTGCTCACCGCGCGCTGTCCGGTCGTGTTCGCTCCCGCCATGCACACCGAGATGTGGGAGCACCCGGCCACCCAGCAGAATGTCGCCACGCTCCGCGCGCGCGGAGCGATCGTGCTGGAACCGGCGACGGGACGGCTGACCGGGGCCGACACCGGCAAAGGACGGCTGCCGGAGCCCGCCGAGCTGTTCGACGTGGCCCGCAGGGTGCTCGCCCGCGGCACGCTCGCCGCGGACCTGACCGGGCGGCACGTGGTGGTCTCCGCGGGCGGGACGCGGGAGGCCCTCGACCCGGTCCGCTTCCTGGGGAACCGGTCGAGCGGGCGGCAAGGGTACGCACTGGCCGCTACCGCGGTGGCGCGCGGCGCCCGCGTCACCCTCGTCTCTGCGAACGTGGCGCTTCCCGCCCCGGCAGGAGCCGACGTGATTCCGGTCACCTCGGCTGTGGAGATGCGCGAAGCAGTGCTGGCTGCGGCTGCCGACGCCGACGCGGTCGTCATGGCTGCCGCGGTCGCCGACTTCCGCCCCGACACGAAGGCCGCCGGGAAGATCAAGAAGACCGGGGGACCGCCCCCCACGATTACCCTCGTAGAGAACCCGGACATTCTCGCGGAACTCAGCCGGAACCGCCCCCGCAAGGACCAGGTCATCGTCGGCTTCGCCGCGGAAACGGAGAACGCGGTCGCCTACGGCCGCGATAAGCTCCAGCGCAAGGGGTGCGACCTGATCGTGGTCAACCAGGTCGGAGAGGGGATCGCGTTCGGCACCCCGGACAACGAGGCGGTGGTCCTCGACCGGGACGGCCGAGCCGTGGAGATCCCCCGCGGTCCTAAGGAAAACCTTGCCGACCGGGTATGGGATCTTGTCGTGGAACGTCTTGGCTCCGTGAGCAAAACCCCTGATACTGGGCGGTAGCACAATAGCTCGGCCAGCTCCGGAGGAGGTTTGCCGGGAGCCGGGCGCGCGAGAAGTGCGCCACGATCCACAATCCGACCCGCACAATCGGTCCGGCATGTGCTGATCCCCACTACAGTGAACCAGTAAACCAACTGCGTCGGTCGGGAACAGCCGAGGCGCTCTCCCGGGCCCCCGGACCGGCCGGCACCGACAAGTCAGCCAGCAGCCGCTGCAAGGAGTCCTACACCGTGTCCCGTCGACTTTTCACCTCCGAGTCGGTCACCGAAGGCCACCCCGACAAGATCGCTGACCAGATCAGTGACGCGATCCTCGACTCGATGCTCAGGGATGACCCCCACAGCCGGGTCGCGGTGGAGACCCTCATCACGACCGGCCTGGTCCACGTCGCCGGCGAAGTGACCACATCCACCTACGTCGACATTCCCACCATCATCCGCGAGAAGATCCTGGAGATCGGCTACGACTCCTCGGCCAAGGGGTTCGACGGCGCCTCCTGCGGAGTGTCCGTGTCGATCGGCGGGCAGTCACCCGACATCGCCCAGGGCGTCGACAACGCCTACGAGGCCCGGGAGGAAGAGATCTTCGACGACCTCGACCGGCAGGGCGCAGGCGACCAAGGCCTCATGTTCGGCTACGCCAACAACGAGACCCCGGAGCTGATGCCGCTGCCGATCACGCTGGCCCACGCCCTGTCGCAGCGACTCGCTGAAGTGCGCCGCGACGGGACCATCCCCTACCTGCGGCCCGACGGCAAGACCCAGGTCACCGTGGAGTACGACGGGAACCGGCCCGTCCGGTTGGACACCGTGGTGGTCTCCAGCCAGCACGCGCCCGACATCGACCTGCGGGAACTGCTCACCCCGGACATCAAGGAGCACGTGGTCGACCCGGTAGTGGCCCGCTACAACCTGGAGGCCGACAACTACCGGCTGCTCGTCAACCCCACCGGACGGTTCGAGATCGGCGGCCCGATGGGTGACGCCGGGCTGACCGGCCGCAAGATCATCGTCGACACCTACGGCGGCTACGCCCGCCACGGCGGTGGCGCGTTCTCCGGCAAGGACCCGTCCAAGGTGGACCGCTCCGCCGCGTACGCCACCCGCTGGGTCGCGAAGAACATCGTCGCCGCCGGGCTCGCCGACCGAGTCGAAGTCCAGGTCGCCTACGCGATCGGCAAAGCCCACCCGGTCGGCGTGTTCCTGGAGACCTTCGGCACCGAGAAGGTCGCCCCGGAGCAGTTGGAGAAGGCGGTGCTGGAGGTCTTCGACCTGCGTCCCGCCGCGATCATCCGCGACCTGGACCTGCTGCGCCCCATCTACTCCCAGACCTCGGTCTACGGCCACTTCGGCCGGGAGCTGCCCGACTTCACCTGGGAGCGCACCGACCGCGTCGACGCTCTCAAGGCTGCCGTGGGCGCCTGATCCAGAGTTTCCTGCCGTAACGCCGGTGGGGCCCCGTTACGGGACCCCACCGACGGTGGTGCCGGATCAACGCCGCGGGCTGCCGGTGAACCGCGAGACGACGGACTTCTGCACCCACTCCAGCGGTCCGTACCGGAAGCGCCGCAGCCACAGCGAAGCGCCGACCAGCAGGCCCAGGCTGACCGCGGTCCACAGGCCCAACGTCCACCACGGCTGGGCCCCGCCCAGCTGGGCCGCGAGCCCCAACCCGAACCCGTAGCACAGCAGGGCGCACACCACGTTCTGGGCGATGTAGCCGCTCATAGCGGTGCGGCCCAGGGCGGAGAAGGCGTTCGCCACCACCCCGAATTTGGACAGGCGGTCCACGACGACCCCGATCAGGCCGATGTAGCCCACCGCCACCACGGGGGCAGCCACGTAGCGGTCGAGCAGGAACAGCTCAGCACCCCCGAGCGCGGTGGCGAGGTTCAGCGGAAGCCCCACACCCAGACCCCAGCAGGCCAGCCGGACCCGCAGCCGTCGGCCGGACACGTCCGGGTGGAACGCCCCGGCACGCAGCAGGCCCACGCCGATGAGGAAGAGCGCCACCAGCAGCCCGAAAGTGATGATCGGCTCGATGCGCAGCAGCAGCGCATGGTCCAGGCGGAACAGCACCTGCTCCAGGTAGCTTCCCTCGGCGTACAGCGCGGTGAGCTCAGCGGTTTCGCGGGCGCTCGGCTCCTGGACGTTGGCGGTAGCCAGCGCCGCGGTGACCAGCGTCATGAACAGCACGTGCCCGGTGGCCGCCGTCCACAGGACGATGCGGCGCGTCCGCGGAGAGCGGGTGAGCAGCCAGGCGACGACCAGGCCGGTCACCGCATACCCCATGAGCACGTCCCACGCGAACACCAGCACGAAGTGGAGGGCCCCCTCCACCAGCAGGAACAGGGCTCGGGCCAGGTACGTGCCCGGCCAGCGCCGGCCGCGGCGGGCCGCGGAACCGTATTGGATGGCGAGCCCAGCGCCGAACAGGATGGCCAGCAGGGCAAGGAACTTGCCGTTGGCGAGGAAACGGAAGACGCTCTCCACCACCTGCCCGACCCCGGAGGCCGACACCGTCAACTCGGTGGAATACAGCGGCGTGACCTCCCCCAGCGGGGCGGTGAACAGCCACACGTTCGTGGCGAGCGTGCCGAGGATCGCCGTCCCGCGCAGCACATCGAGCAGCGGCAGACGGCTGACAGGAGGAGAATCGTGGGCGAGCGCGGTCGATCGGTGTTCCGTTGCGGTCATGTGTCAGCGGCCCCTCTCGCATGCAAGTGACACCGCGATGATCGCGGGGCCGCGGTCCCCGGCACATCAGGAAGAGGAAGGAAACCGCGTACTACTTTCGGAGGACAGAGGCGGAGTGTGTGCCGGACCGTGCCGCCACTCCGCAAGGAAGCGCGGCACGGTGGCACGCCGCACTGCTGCTGCCCGGGGCAGCAGACCCCTGCCCGGACCCGGGGAAGGTCAGATCCGGACCACGGTGCTGCGCACGATCTCGAAGACCGGGTGGTGCACCGCCTCCCGTTCGAACTCTTCCAGGGACGCGTCCGGGCCGACCCGGAAATAGGGGCCGACGACGGCAGCACGAGGATGGTTGAGGTAGTCCCGCAAGACCGGGGCGGCCCGCTGCGGACCGACCTCTTCCACGCTGATCAGCTCAATCCAGCCACCGCGGCGCAGCGTCGCATACCCCTCTTTGCGGAGGTTGCGCACCCAGCCCACCTCCCCGTAGGGAGCGACCAGGAAACGGCCGTCGGTGTTGTCCACCACGCTGACGGGAACGGTGCGGAGGAACCCGGTCTTCGCCCCTCGAGTGGTGAGTAGATGCAGGTCCCGAGTGCCTAGTCCGTAGGCGACCGCCCCGCCGATGACGGCGTTGAGGACCCGCCGCACCCGGGTCATTCTGAACCGTTTCGTCCCGTGCTCCATCGCACCCCTTCCTCTCACACCCCTATTGTGGGGGGTGGTGGAATGCTTCGCCTCTGCGGCATACCCGGGCAATCCGCTACCGGAACGCGGAGATTCCGGTGACCGCCTGGCCGAGGCTGAGCGTGTGGATCTCCTCCGTGCCCTCGTAGGTGGCGACCGTCTCCAGGTTCAGCAGGTGCCGCAGCACCGGGTAGTCCAAGGTGATGCCGTTGGCGCCGTGCACGGATCGGGCCTTGGCGGCTACCCGCTGGGCCGCGGCCACGTTGGCGAGTTTGCCGAAACTCACCTGGTAGTGGTGGCATGCCCCCGCTTCTTTGAGCCGCCCCAAATGCAGGGCGGTCAGCGACGCCTGGTTGACGTCCACCACCATCTCCGCGAGTTTGCGCTGGGTGAGCTGGAACGCGGCGATGGGCTGGCCGAACTGTTCGCGGGAGGTGGCGTATTCCAGTGCTGCCTCGTAGCAGGCGCGGGCCGCGCCCGCCGCACCCCAGACGATGCCGTACCGGGCCTCGGTCAGGCACGACAGGGGAGCGCGCAGCCCTGCTGCGAGCGGCAGCCGCGCGGAGTCGGGGAGCCGGACCTCGTCCAAGGAGAGCGCGGCGGTGATCGACGCCCGCAGGGAGAGCTTGCGTTCAATCACCGTGGCCGTGAACCCGGGGGTGCCGGCGGGGACGAGGAACCCCCGGATCCCCTCTTCGGTGCCCGCCCACACCACGGCCACGTCGGCGACTGACCCGTTGGTGATCCACATCTTGGTGCCGGTGAGCACCCAGTCAGCACCCACCCGGCGGGCCCGGGTCCGCATCGCCCCGGGGTCGCTCCCCGAGTCCGGTTCCGTCAGGCCGAAGCAGCCGATCGCCTCCCCCGCGGCCATGCGGGGCAGCCACTGCTGCTTCTGTTCTTCCGAGCCGTAGCGGTGGATGGCGGTCATGGCGAGCGACCCCTGCACGGAGACGAAGCTGCGCAGCCCCGAGTCGACCGCTTCCAGCTCCCGGCAGGCCAGCCCGTAGGCGACCGCGCCCGCCCCCGGGCACCCGTACCCGTCCAAGTGCATGCCGAGCAGGCCGAGCTGCCCGAACTTCCGGGCTAGGCCGTGCGGGTCGGGGATTGTGCCGGCCGCAAACCATTCAGCGACGTGCGGCAGCAGCTCGCGACGGCCGAACTCGCGCACCGTGTCGCGCACAGCACGCTCCTCCGCGCTGAGCGAAGAGTCCACGGCCAGAAAATCCAGCGGGTCAGGGGCGGCAGGGCCGTGACTGGTGGACACGAGAACTCAACTCCTCCACACATTCGGACAGCGACAGCAGAACAGCACGGTACCGACTGGCCGGAATGGCGCGGTCAGTGGACGGGGTGCTGGACGACAGTGCCGCGCTCCACCAGGGCGGTGATGCGCTCCTCCGACAAGCCGAGCTCGCGGAGGACTTCCACCGAGTGCTGCCCCAGCAGCGGGGGAGGCAGCACGGCAGGACCGTGCTGCGGGGCTGCGCCGGTGAAGCGGAACCCGGGGCGGATCAGCTCCACTGCGCCCAGCACGGGGTGGTCGACGGTCATGGTCGCCTCATCCCCGGAGGCGTCGGCGGTGCGGAGCGCTTCAGCCACCCCGCGCACCTTCCCCACGGGCACCCCGGCGTCGCTCAACAGCGCGGTCCACTCCTCGGCGCTGCGCTTCGCCAAAGCGGCGGTGAGCTCCGCCACGAGGATGTCCCGGTGCGCGACCCGGTCCGCGTTGCGGCGGAACCGCGGATCCTCGGCGAGGTCGGGGCGCTCCACGACCGTGCACAGGGCGCGGTAGAGCGCGTCGTTGCCGGCGGCGATGATGATGTCGCCGTCAGCAGTGGGAAACGTCTGGTAGGGGACGATAGACGGGTGCGCGTGCCCGACCCGCTCCGGTTCTGCCCCGGTGACCAGCGCAGACTGGCCTACTTGGACGAGCGCGGAGAGCGCCGAGTTGAGCAGCGAGACGTGGATGTGCTCCCCGCGCCCCGTAGTGGCGCGCCGCACCAGGGCCGCGCAGACCGCGGTGGTGGCGTTGAGGCCGGTGAGCACATCCGCGAGCGGGATCCCGATCTTGGTGGGCCCGCCCTCCGGCGTGCCCGTGGTGCTCATCAGACCGCTCTCACCTTGGATGACCACGTCGAACCCGGGACGGTCGGGGCGGAGGTGCCCGGGACCGAACCCGCTGATCGAGCAGTAGACCACCCCGGGGTTGTCGGCGGCCACGTCGGCATACCCCAGGCCCAGCCGTTCGGCCGTGCCAGGCCGGAAGTTCTGCACGACCACGTCGGCCCGCGCACACAGGGTCCGCACCGCGGCCAGCCCGTCCGGGTCTTTGAGGTCGACGGCCAGGCTCCGCTTGCCCCGGTTGAGCGCGAGATAGTAGGCGGACTGGTCGCCCGCCCACGGCGGGCCCCATGCGCGGGTGTCGTCCCCGCGCTCGGGATGCTCCACTTTGACCACGTCCGCGCCCAGGTCGGCCAGCAGCATCGTGGCGTAGGGCCCGGCGAGTACCCGGGACAGGTCGGCGACGAGCATCCCGGAAAGTGGGGCGGAGGACGGGGCAGGCGGTGCGGTCACGGCCGGTCCTCCCCCGCACGCTGCGTGGTGCGCAGGTGCAGCCCGGACTCCAGGCAGCGGCGCAGCGCAGTGGCTAGGGCGGCACCGGACTGTCCCGCGTAGCGGGTCTGCACGCGGTGCACGATCTCCGCGAGGTCGTCGTAGATCGACAGGCCTTCGACGAGGACGCGGAAGAACTCCCGGGCCAGCTCGGTGATCAGGGTGCTGTCTGCGGCCACGATCCGGCCGGTGGACCGCTCTACCGCCAAGACGACACCGAGCCGTTCGTACTGGTGTCGGCCTGCCACGGTGTCCGGCAGCCGGGCGTATCCGGAAATGAGGACGACGTCAGGGTTGTCCAGGAGACGGCGTGCATGCTCAAGCACGAGCAAAGCCCTCTTTCATGACACAGGAAGGCATACGGGACTCTCGCGCTGGAGTCTCACGCCTGGCAGGACGTCGGCGGGAAGTAGTGCGGGACTTCTCGATGGCGTCCTCGGCGAGAGGGCAGGCTTTTTCAGTATGCCTGCGCGCCGCCGATCATTGTCAAGGGTCGGGGTTCCTAGAGAAATGCCCATAAGGCGGGGGCGGTGCGGCCGAAGAGCGGGTAGGCAGCATAGTGGGAAACACCGTGAGAATTGCCCGATAGGGGATTCTCCGCGGAGACGCTACGATCAGGAGGTCAGTGACCGAGGTCACGGTGGGCGAGCGCGGAGTTGAGCCACCCGCTCGTCGGCCGCGTCCTCGCCGGCCGACGGTTGGGGGAAGGCAATCGTGATCGAACAGCGGCAGGCACTGCCCTTCGACGACGAACCCCGCTCCCTGGGCGGGCACGCCCCCCGGGTGATCCCCCTCGACGACCACCGCACCGGCAGCCGCCCCCCGGCGGACGCCCAGAAACGCGCCCAGAACCTCCGCCTGGCCGAAGCCGAGCGCCGCTTCCTCACCCGCTGTCTCAGTTACCTCATCGTCGACGTGGGCATCCGGCAGTACGTGGATTTCGGGTCCCGGGTACCGCACACTACCGGGGTCCACGCCCTGGTCACGGAGCAGTGTCCCGACGCCCGCGTGGTGCAGGTCGGCATCGGAACCGCGGTGCCGCTGCATCCGCGGGCGTCGGCGCTTCAGCCCGCCATGCTCTGGCTGGAGCAGGTGCGCCCCGACGACGTGGCCGCGCACCTCAGCCTGCGCGGCCGTATCGACCTGGGGGAGCCGGTGGCAGTGCTCATCGACGTCGACCTGCTGCCCGGCGGGGACGTCCGCGACCTGGTCCCCGCGCTGCACCGCGTCCTGGCGCCCGGCAGCCACCTGGCGCTCCGCCAGCGCCCCGCCAACCCCGCCGACCCGTACGCCCAAGCGCTCGCCGCCGCGCTCTTCGACCCTTTCTGCCTGGTGGAACCGGGGGTGGCCGACCTCGCCTGGTGGCCCTACCCGGATGAGGAAGTCGTCGCTGAAGGAACCGGGATACTGGCCGGGCTGGCCCGCCGCTGCTGATCGGCGGTCACCTGGAGGCGCCCTGCTGTTCCCAGGAGCGCCACGTCTCCCGGTAGACCCGGACCAGCCAGGCGTCCGCCCACGCATGGTCGGCCTGATCGGGCAGGTCGGAACGGGCGATGAGGTCGACCAGCCGCTGCTCGTAGTCGGCGGCCACGTCCAGCACCTCGTCGCGGCTGTGCCGTCCTTGGCGCAGGTCCCGCAGCCAGGTCCGCCACGGTTCCCGCATCGGCAGGGTGAGACGTCCGGTCTCCAGCAGCTCCACCCCTTGGATGCCCAACCGGACCAGGTGGGCGGCGAATTTCACGTCGAAACCGTACCTGTCGACGAGCTCGGGACGGTTGGTGTGCCGTCCGCCGCGGCGGCCCAGCAGGCGGTCCCGCTGGTCGCGCAGATAGCCCAGGAACCGGCGGCCGGCAGTCCGGGACACGAACCGGTCCGCATGGGCCCGCAGCTCCCGTCCCACGTCGGTGATGCGGACGATCGCCGTGTCGGGCACGAACAGCGGGATCAGCACCGTGGGGTTGCCTGCCAACGCGAGCCGGGTCCATTTCCGCAGGGAGTACACGGTCACGTCGAGGTCGCCCGGACCGGAGCGGGACCCCTCGGGCTGGGTGCGGTAGAGGTACTGTTCGAACGAGCGCAGCCCGATGACGTATTCGGGCGGCTCGATGCACATGCCGATCTCGTCGCGGTCGCCGTGCCCGGGCACGGCAATGCCGTGGACTTCGGAGCCGACCTGGCACCGCAGCACGGTGCCGCGTTCGGCGATAGCGGCGAACTCCGGTGTGGAATGCTTCACGGGACCTCCCCGGGGGCGGGCTCGGCCGCTGTGGCCGGGCTGGGCAGGAGACAGCGAGCGAAGCAGGCTACAGCACGTCGAGCGGGTCCACTCGCACGTGCACCGATTTTTCTTCCCGGCGGGCGCTGCGGGCCGCGCTCGCCGCTTTGAGGGCCGCGGACAGTTCCCGGGCCGCGGCCCGCCGGATGCGCAGCAGGGCGCGTTCGGTTCCGTCGGTGCCGACGGGGACCGGGCCGAGCAGTTCCGCTGCTTCGGGCAGGTCGAGCTGCGCGAGGAACTCCCGCACCCGCTCCGGGTCCCCCGTGACCGACGCCATGGTGACCGCGGGCGGGAAGCCGAGCTCCCGCCGTTCCGCGAGCTCCCGTTCCGCGAAAGCCGCCGGGCTCCACCGGATGAGCGCCTGCACGGCGGGGAGCGCCGCATCCGCCAGCACGACGACCTGGCCTCCCTCGGCTGCGGGGCGCACTAGCGCGGCAGCGTTGCACCAGCGGCGCAGCGCCTCCTCGGCGGCGCGCAGGTCGGCCCGTCCCAGCAGGGCCCAGCCGTCGAGCAGCACCGCCGCCGCATACCCTCCAGGCACTGTCGGCTCGGCTCCCGGTGTCGCCACGACCAGTGCCGGGGTGGCGGGGACTTCGGTGAGCACTTCGTCGCGGCCCGACGTGCGCACCGGCAGGGCAGGGAAGGCCCGCCCCAGTTCTTCGGCGGTGCGGCGCGCCCCCACCACGGTGGCGCGCAGCCGGGGGAATTCGCAGGACGGGCAGCGCCAGTCTCCGGCGATGTGCCCGCACCAGCGGCAGTAGGGGATGGCGTGGGCGCTGCGCAGGGCGAGCGGCCCCCGGCAGGCGGCGCAGCGGGCCGGAGTGCGGCAGCGGGCGCAGGCCAGCGCGTTGAGGTAGCCGCGCCGCGGCACCTGGAACAGGACGGGGCCGTGGCGTGCGGCCTGTCGGGCTACCCGCAGCGCGAGGCTCGGCAGCCGGGCCGTGCGGGCCGCCTCGTCGCGGGCGAGTTCCGCGTCGTCGCCCGCGGCTCGCACCAGGGGGGCGCGGCGCCGGACGAGGGCCCGGTCGGCGACGATCGGGTGCGCCCACCCCGATTCGACGAGGAGGGCGCTTTCCGCGGTCCGTGTGTGGGAGCCGATGAGGACCGCGGAGCGGCTGTAGTGGGCGCGCAGCGAGAGCACGGTGCGGGCGTGCGGATAGGGGGCGTGCGGGTCGCTGTGCACGTCGTCGCCGTCGTCCCACAGCACCACCAGGCCCAGGTCGCGGACGGGGGCGAACATGGCGGCGCGGGTGCCGACCACGACCCGCACGTGGCCGCGCAGGACCGACAGCCAGCGCCGGTAGCGTTCGGCGGGACCGAGCTCGGCGGTGAGCGCGACGTGGTGGCCGGGGCCGAGCCGCGCGGTCAGCGCTGCGTCGAGGCTCGCCACGTCGCGCCCGGTGGGCACGACGATGAGGACTCCGCGTCCCGCGACGGCCGCGGTGTGGGCGGCCGCCGCGATCGCGTCGCGCCACTGGGGCCCGGGCAGTGCGGTCCACACGGCGCGCGGGGCTCGCTGGTCGCGGAGTGCGGTGAGGAACGCCGGGCCGGTCGGATAGTCGGCCCAAGGCCCGGGGTCGGGGTCGGGTTCGGGGAGCGGGGGTGGTGGGGGCGGGGTGTGCGGGGTTTCTTTCTCGACGCGGGCGTGCCGGGGCGGGATGGCCAGCCGGAGCACGTCGCTGAGCGTGCCCGCGTAGTGGTCGGCGACGATCCGGGCCAGTGCGGCGATCTCCGGGGTGAGGACCGGTTCGGGGGAGACCACCTGGTGGAGGTAGGCCAGCCGGCCGGGGAAGTCGGAGGTGTCTGCCCGCTCGAGCAGGAAGCCGTCGAGCAGCTGCCCGTTGAAGCGGACCCGGACCCGGCAGCCGGGCACGGCGTCCTGGTCCAAGGATTCGGGGACCCGGTAGTCGAAGGGGTGGTCCAGGTGGGGCAGCGGGGTGTCCACGACGACGCGCGCCACGGACCGGGTGGGGGCTGGGCGGCGGCTGCGGGGACGCGAGGGCTTGGAGGCGCGCGGCGCTTCGAAGAGGGCTTTCTCAGCGGGATCGGTCTGGTCAGACATGGCTTCTCTGTCTTACCAGAGCCGCTGGTGGTGCAGCGGAGGTCACAAAAAAAGGGGGTGGCTTAGGCCCCAGCACGGCCTAAGCCACCCAGTGCACTGCCAGGAGGGGTCAGCTGGCGGCGCAGGTAAGGGTCGGAACAGAGTTGGAGTTGCCCTTAGAGCCGACGAAGCCGAACTCTGTGGAGGCTCCCTGGGAGAGCGTTCCGTTGTGGCCGACGTTCCGCGCGGTCACCGAGGAGCCGCTGGTGGACACGTCGGCGTTCCAGGCGTTGGTGATGGTCTGGCCGTCGGTGAAGGTCCACGTCACGGTCCAGCCGGTGATGTTCTGGTTCGCGGTGACCGTCACGGTCGCCTGGAAGCCGTCGTTCCACTCGTTGGCGATCGTGTACGTCGCCGTGCACGCCCCCGAGGAGCCGGGAGGCGGCGTGGGGGTCGGAGTGGGGGTGGGCGTCGGGTTGGGGTTCGGGTTGGGGTTGGTGCCGCCCGCGGCGATCGCCATCTCGTAGGCCGCCTGCGGGACGAACTGGCCGGCGCCGGCGATGCAGCCGTCGGCCTCACCCGGCAGCTTGATCCACAGGAAGGCGTCGATCATCGGGTCGCCGGTGTTGGTGGTGCTGGGCGTGCCGATGGCGCGTCCGCTGGGGTCGCACCACTCGTTACCGGCGGGGCCGTTGCCGTTGCGGCTGGTGTCGATGACCGCGCGCAGGGACGGGTTGCCGATGGCCGAGAGCACCGCCTTGGCGTAGGCGACCTCGTCAGCGGTCCACCGGTAGTTGGAGGTGTTGGTGGCGATACCGTGCGCGCTGTTGGAGATGTCGGCCTGCTGGAGCCAGGAAGCCATCTGTGCGGGCGAGTGCCACGCGGAGTGGCCGGCGTCGAAGTAGATCCGCGCCTGCGAGGACCCGGCCTTGAGGGCCTTGCCCGCGTACGCCATCGTCTCCAGGACTTCCTGCTGGACGTGCTGCATGCAGCTCGACATCAGCGAGATCAGGTCCGGTTCGACGATGATGTAGGCGGGACGGTTCTTCAGTCCGGCAGCGAATTCGTCGATCCAGGACCGGTAGGCGCTGTGACTGGGGGCGCCGCCGCTGCTGTGGTTGCCGCAGTCGCGGCCCGGGGCGTTGTACACGACCAGGATCGGGATCTTGCCGGCGGCCTGGGCGGCGCTCATGAGCGCGTCGACCTGGCCGGTGATCTGCCCGGGGTTGTGGTGGGCGAACCAGGTGCCCTGCGGCACGCTGGCGATCCGGTCGCGGATCACCGGGGTACGCGGGTCGTTGGGGTTGTTCCGCACCCATTCGGCGGAGGACATGTTGGGGTTGACGTAGAACGGAGAATCATTGGCCGCCGCTTGCGACGGGAAGGCCAGAGCAGCCGCGCTGACCAAGGCCGCCGCCGCGGCGCCCAGAAGAGCGCGAAGAGGTCTGGGGGACATTCGGGGCTCCTAACGAGCACAAGGCTCAAAAGAAGTGAGGGGCACGAAGAGGAGCGCATGGCTGGGAGCGCTCCCAGATCGTTTTCCGTTCGGACGATAACCATTGGCAAGGGAGCTGTAAAGACCGCGCCTACTCTCCGTTGCGGTTTTGTTCCTTGGTGAAACGGAGAACTCCCAAAGAAAGCCGTAAAAGCGACAAAATGGGTGAATGTCTAGGGTGACAAGGGGATTCAGACGTCAGATCATCCATATCGATAATGGGCGTCACAACGGAGTCGGAGGAAAATAGCAGAAAAAACGCGGAAACACAGGGGAAAACCCGTGGTGGTCGGAGGTAGGAGAACTCCGGAAACCCGCCGGAGAAAAACGCGTGGCGTAACTACCGGCCGGGCAGGGTAGTGCCGGGCAGCGGGAGGACACCGGCGCACTCCCCGACGCCGTGGCACAGCAGGACCGAGACACCCGCGAAGATCAATACGCTTGGACCACGGTCGGACAGAACCGGCAGCAGGAGAGCCCTGCGGTGCAGCGGCCGTGGTCTCACCATCGCGGATGAGGGGGTCGTACATGAGACTGGTCTTCGCGGGCACGCCCGAGGTGGCCGTGCCGTCCCTGGATGCGCTACTCGCCTCCGAGCACGAGGTCGTCGCGGTCGTGACCCGGCCCGATGCGGCCGCAGGACGGGGCCGCCGCCTCGTCGCCAGCCCGGTTGCGCGCCGCGCCGCCGAAGCCGGAATCGAAGTCCTCAAACCCGCGCGGGCCGACGACCCCGCCTTCCTCGACCGGCTCCGCGAGCTCGCCCCCGACTGCTGCCCTGTGGTGGCCTACGGCGCACTGCTCCGGCAAGAAGCCCTCGACATCCCCCGCTACGGCTGGGTCAACCTGCACTTCTCCCTGCTTCCCGCCTGGCGCGGCGCTGCCCCCGTGCAACACGCCATCCTGCACGGCGACGACATCACCGGAGCCACCACCTTCCAGATCGAACGGGAACTCGACGCCGGCCCCGTCTACGGCACGGTCACCGAGCCCATCGGCCCCCGCGACACTAGCGGAGACCTGCTCGAACGCCTCGCGAAATCGGGCGCGGAACTCCTGGTGCGCACCATCGACGGCATCGCCAAGAACGAGCTCGTCCCCCGCCCGCAGGGCAGCGAAGGCGTCAGCTACGCCCCCAAACTCACCCCCGACGACGCCCGGGTCGACTTCACCGCCCCCGCCCTGCGCGTCGACCGCCTCATCCGCGCCTGCACCCCTGCCCCGGGCGCGTGGACCCGCTTCCGCGGTACCCGGATCAAACTCGGCCCCGTCGAACCCCTTCCCGACGCTGCACCCCTGCCCCCCGGCCAGCTCGTCGCCACCAGCCGGGACGTGCTGGTCGGCACCGCCACCCACCCGGTGCGGCTCGGCGAAGTCCAGCCGCAAGGCAAGAAAGCCATGCCCGCCGCCGACTGGGCCCGCGGTGCCCGGATCGGCGACGGGGAACGCCTCGGAGACGACTGAGAATGCCGAGGCAGACCGATACCCTCGTTGGTGAGGGACGTACCGCAAGACACAGCGTCACCACGATCAGGGACGAGGCGGCTCAACCGTGACCCAGAGATTCTCATCCCCGTACCGCACGACCCGGCGCAGCCCTCGCGGTTCCGCGTCGCGGACCCGCCCCCGGGACCCGGCCCGCCGCGTCGCCTACGACGTGCTGTACGCAGTCCAGACCCGCGACGCCTACGCCAACCTGCTGCTGCCCGTCCTCCTCCGCGAACGGGGGATCACCGGACGGGACGCCGGGCTCGCCACCGAGCTGACCTACGGGACTCTGCGCCTCCAAGGCTCCTACGACGCTGTCCTGGACGCCTGCGTGGACCGCTCCCTGCGCTCCGTCGACACCGAAGTCCTCCCCCTGCTGCGCATGGGCGCCCACCAACTGCTGTCCATGGACGTCCCCCCGCACGCCGCGGTCAGCAGCACCGTCGACCTGGCCCGCCGGATCGTCGGCCACCACCGCGCCAGATTCGTCAACGCGGTCCTGCGCAAAGTCACCGCACGCGACCTCACCGGATGGCTGAGCGTGCTCGCCCCCGACCGGAAGACCGACCCTGTCGGACACCTCGCGATCACCCACAGCCATCCCCGCTGGGTGGTCCAGGCGTTCGCGGAAGCGCTCGGCGACGAGACCAGCAGCGGCCTGAAAGAGACCGAACGGCTCCTCACCGCCCACAACGAGCGGCCCCGCGTCACCCTGCTCGCCAAACCCGGGCGCGCCACCGTCACCGACCTGGTCGACGAAGGCGCTGTCGCCGCCCGCTACTCGCCGTACGGGGCGGTCCTCCCGGAAGGGGACCCCGGCATGCTGCGCCTGGTCCGCCAAGGCCGCGCCGTCGTGCAGGACGAAGCCAGCCAGCTCGTCGCTCTGGCCCTGAGCCGGGTGCCGGTCTCCGGCCCTGACCAGCAGTGGTTGGACATGTGCGCCGGACCGGGCGGAAAAGCCGCCCTCATGGCCGGACTCGTGGGGGAGCGCGGCGGACGCCTGCTCGCCGCCGAAGTGCAGCCCGCACGGGCCGGACTGGTCGCCCGCGCCGTCCACCGGTCGCTCGGCAACTCCGCCCGCGTCATCGTGGCCGACTCCACCCAGCCGCCGTGGCGGGACGGCATTTTCGACCGGGTGCTCGTCGACGCGCCGTGCACCGGCCTGGGCGCGCTGCGCCGCCGCCCCGAGTCGCGGTGGCGGCGCACCCCGGAGAACCTCGCCGAACTCGTCCCGCTGCAGCGCGCCCTGCTCAACCGGGCCCTGGACGCGGTCCGCCCCGGCGGAGTGGTCGGCTACGTCACCTGCTCACCGCACCTCGCGGAGACCCGCGGCGTCGTTACCGACGTCCTCGCCGGACGCGACGACGCGGACCTGCTCAACGCTGCCCGCCACCTGCCGGAAGTCCCCGACGTCGCCGCCGACCGCTTCGTGCAGTTCTGGCCGCACCGTCACGGCACCGACGCGATGTTCCTGGCGCTGCTGCGGAAACGCTGAGCCGGTCTGACCTTGAGATTCGGCCCCAATACACTCTTCTTCCGTGGCAATCCAGATCTCACCCAGCATCCTTTCCGCCGACTTCGCGCGCCTGGCCGACGAAGTCGAGGCCGTCGCCGGTGCCGCCGACTGGCTGCACGTCGACGTCATGGACAACCATTTCGTGCCCAACCTGACCTTGGGCCTGCCCGTCGTGGAGTCCTTGCTCAAGGTGGCGCCGCTGCCGTTGGACTGCCATCTGATGATCGAGGACCCGGACCGGTGGGCCCCGGCCTACGCCGAAGTGGGCGCGCAGAGCGTCACCATCCACGCCGAAGCCGCCAAGGCGCCGGTGCGCACGCTCCGGGCGATCCGTGCGGCCGGGGCCCGCGCCGGGCTGGCACTCAACCCCGCCACCCCGGTCGACGGGTACGCCGACCTCCTGGGTGAGATCGACATGCTGCTGGTCATGACGGTCGAACCCGGTTTCGGCGGCCAGAAGTTCCTCGACCTCGTGCTGCCGAAGATCCGCCGCGCCCGCGAACTCATCCGCAACGCCGACGCTTCGGTGTGGCTCCAGGTCGACGGCGGAGTGAGCGCGGAGACGATCGAACGGTGCGCGGAAGCCGGGGCCGACGTCTTCGTGGCAGGCTCCGCGGTCTACGGCGAAAAAGACCCGGCGGCCGCCGTCGAGCACCTGCGCGCCCTCGCAGAGCGGGCCACCGCCCGCTAGACCCGCGGTCGGACCGGCTCCCGCACCCGACTGGTCCGACCACCGCGGCATCCCGCCCGCACGATCCGTTTCCTTTCCGTCACTTTTGTTGCAGGTGATGAACGCAATAAGAACAAAAAGTATTTTTCCTGCAACGAAGAGTGAATAGTGCGGGATTCGGTTCCCCACCCTGGTCTGGCCGCGGAATACCCCTCCGTGGCACACTGTTGGGCAAGAAGTACACACGCGTGCTCCGGGGTCGGTGAAAGTCCGAACCGGCGGTGACAGTCCGCGACCCAGTCGAAGCCATCGGCTGGTGGAACCGGTGAAACTCCGGTACCGACGGTGAAAGTCCGGATGGGAGGTAGTACGTGGTGGATCTGTGCGGTACTCGCTGCTGTGTGCCGCGGCGGTCCGATGGCGTCTGATGCCGCCTTACCCCGGAGCCTGACCTGGCTAGGGGGAAGGCTCTCGCATGTTCACCGGCATCGTTGAAGAACTCGGCACGGTTGTCGAGGTCACCCCGGTGGGATCGGATTCCGCGGATGCGATCCGGCTCACCATCCACGGTCCTGACGTCACCTCAGACGCGTCTCCCGGCGATTCCATCGCGGTCAACGGGGTCTGCCTGACCGTGACCGAACTGGCCGACGGCCGGTTCAGCGCCGACGTGATGAAGGAGACCCTGGACCGCTCCAACTTGGGCGCGCTCACCGTCGGCTCCCCGGTGAACCTGGAACGCGCCCTCAAAGTCTCCTCCCGGCTCGGCGGCCACATCGTCCAAGGGCACGTGGACGGCACCGGCGTCGTCACCGAGCGGGTTCCCGGCACGGACTGGGAAACCGTCACCTTCTCCCTGCCCGCCCGCCTGTCCCGCTACGTGGTGGAAAAAGGGTCCATCGCCGTGGACGGGGTGAGCCTCACCGTTGCCGCCTGCACCGACTCCTCGTTCACGGTCAGCCTGATCCCTACCACGCTGCAAGCCACCACCCTCGGGTTCGCCACGGTAGGCACGAAAGTCAACATCGAGGTCGACACCCTGGCCAAATACGTGGAGCGCCTGCTGGGCGACCGGGTGGGCGGTATCCGATGAGCGGCCCCGGCAGCGCATGGCTGGAGTGGGCCTACGCCGGGTTCACGCTGTTCGGTGAGCATGTCCGCTGGGCCGACCTGATCGGCAACCTCGCGGCCCTGGCCACCGTGGCGCTGGCGATCCGCCGCACCCTGTGGACCTGGCCCGTCCAGCTCACCGGCACGTTCCTGCTCTTCGTGGTCTCGGTCGACGCCCACCTGGTCGGCAACGCGCTCAAACAGGTGGTCGTCGCGGGGCTCGCCGTCTACGGGTGGTACCGCTGGGCGCGCGGAATCCGCGACGAAGGAGACCTCGCGGTACGCCCCGCCCACCGGGCAGAACGACTCCGCCTGATCGCCGTCCTGGCCGGAGGAACCGCCGCCGTGGGCTGGTTCTTCACCGTCACCGGCTGGTCCTGGGCGCCGTGGCTGGACGCGTTCATCTTCGTGGGAAGCGCAGTGGCGATGTACGCCCAAAGCCGCGGGCTCGTCGACTTCTGGGTGGTGTGGATCGTCGTGGACATGGTGGGCATCCCCATCACCGTGCTGTCCGGCCTGTGGGTGAGCGGTGTCGTCTACGGCGTGTTCTTCGTGCTCGCCGTCCTCGGGCTCCGCAACTGGATGCGCCACTACCGGGCCCGCCGCAACGCTGAGGCCCCAGCAGTGCACTCGTTCGCCTGACCGTCGTGACCTACCGTTCCTGCCGCACAGAGGAGTTTGCCGTGAACCGCACCGCCAGCCCCATCCCGCTGGACGACATCGACGAGGCGCTCAAAGCCATCGCCGCGGGACGCCCGGTCGTCGTCGTGGACGACGCCGACCGGGAGAACGAGGGCGACCTGGTCTTCGCCGCCGATGCGGCCACCCCCGAACTGCTGGCCTTCATGATCCGCCACACCTCCGGGGTGGTGTGCGTGCCGATGCTTGGCGAAGACCTGGACCGGCTCAACCTGCCGTTGATGACACCGCGCAACGAGGACCGGCTGCACACCGCCTACACCGTGACCGTGGACGCCCGTACCGGGGTGCACACCGGCATCTCCGCCGCGGACCGTGCCCGCACGATCCGGCTGCTCGCCGACGAGGCCAGCGAGCCCGGCGACTTCGTCCGGCCCGGCCACATCTTCCCCCTGCGCTACCGTCCCGGCGGGGTGCTGGTGCGGCGCGGGCACACCGAAGCCGCCGTGGACCTGGCCCGGCTCGCTGGCCGCCGCCCCGCCGGGGTGATCGCGGAGATCGTCAACGACGACGGCACCATGGCCCGGCTGCCGGAACTCCGCGCCTTCGCCGACGAGCACGGCCTCGCCCTGGTCTCCATCGAACAGCTCGTGGCCTACCGCCGCCGCACGGAGACCCTCATCGAACGGGTCGTGGAGACCCGGATCCCCAACCGCTACGGCGAATGGCGGGCGGTCGGCTACCGCTCCGTCGTGGACGACTCCGAGCACGTGGCCCTCGTCTACGGCGACCTCGGCACCGGGGAGCGGGCGCTGGTCCGGCTCCACTCTGAATGCCTCACCGGGGACGCGTTCGGCTCGTACCGCTGCGACTGCGGCGACCAGTTGGACGCGGCCATGGCGCGGATCGCCCAAACCGGTGCCGGAGTGATCGTCTACCAGCGCGGCCACGAAGGCCGCGGCATCGGCCTGCTGCACAAGCTCCGCGCCTACCGGCTCCAAGACCAGGGTGCGGACACGGTGGACGCCAACCTGCAACTGGGGCTGCCCGCCGATGCCCGCGAATTCGGCACCGGAGCGCAGATCCTCCTCGACCTGGGCGTGCGGTCGGTGCGGCTGCTGAGCAATAACCCGGACAAGGCCGCCGGGCTGGCCGCGCACGGCGTCGTGGTCGACGAGCGGATCCCGCTCCCCGCCGCCATCACCCCCGACAACCTGCGCTACCTGCGTACGAAACGCGACCGTATGGGCCACGACCTGCCGGGTCTGGCCTCCTGACCGTGGTGGAGAGCAGTAACGATGAGCGGAGCTGGACGGCCTGAGTACACGGTAGACGCCCAAGGGCTGACCCTCGGGGTGGTCGCCACCCGGTGGAATGCCGAAGTCGTCGAACCGATGCTGGAGCGGGCCCTAGCCGCGGCTGAACAGTGCAAGGTGGCCGAGACGACGGTGGTGCGGGTCGCCGGAGCCGTGGAGATCCCCGTCGTCGCCCAGGAACTGGCCCGCACCCACGACGCCGTCGTGGCGCTGGGCGCGGTTATCCGCGGCGACACCCCCCACTTCGACTACGTGTGCCAGTCCTTCACCCACGGGCTGACCGAGGTGGCGCTGCGGACCGAGGTCCCCGTGGGCAACGGAGTACTGACCTGTGACACCCTGGAACAGGCACGGGACCGTGCCGGCCTCCCGGACAGCAAGGAAGACAAGGGATGGGAGGCTGCGGTAGCGGCACTCGACACCGCCCTCGTGCTCCGCAAACTCCGGGACGCACGAGGACAACGGGACTGACGGCCGCGGCCGACAACCACGTGACGGAAGAAGAGCACAGAGGGGAAGCCAGGCGTGCCGATCCAGGATGCGGGAGACAGGGGCATGGTGAACGGGATGAACCGGCAGGCGCCGCGTGCGCTGCCGGTGACCTTCCGACCACGCAACCTCCGCATCGTCGCCTACGGACTCGCCGCGCTCATCATGGCGACCATGGTGTTCCTCGCCGTCATCATGCCCCCGAACTGGGGGATCCAGGACCGCATCTCGCTGATCCTGGTGGGCGCGCTGATCGGGGGCGGGCTGCGTTTCCTGGCCCGGCCCCGGCTCGAGCTGACCGAGCACCGGGTGACCGTGGTCAATGTGATCCGCACCCACGTCCTGGTGTGGCCGGAGATCATCGACGCCCGAATGCCGGTGGGGGAGCCGTGGCCGAGTATCGACCTGGCCGACGGCTCCACCCTGGCGGTGATGGGGATCCAGAGCAACGACGGGGAACTGGCCCGGGCCTACCTCGAAGAGTTCCGGCACCACCTGCGGGAGCGCGGCGAAGCAGCAGAACCCAGCCGCGGCTGAGTCCGCGGGCGTCCCGGCCCCGGCCAGGGCGGTAGGGATCCTTCAATTCCTGTCATAACGAGGTAAAAACCTGGCCGAAACTGAGAACCTTCCGTGGAGCGGAAACGTCCTAAGGACATGGGCTCCAAACATTGGGGAAGGAAGTACCGCCATCAGAGCCGGATCGACCGGATCGTCATCACTCTGCTGTGGCTGACGATCATCGTCCTGGCGCTGACCTCGATCCTGACCTAGGAGCCCCGGAGCCGCGGACGCCCCGCATGACGTGCCGCGTCACTCCGGGGTAGAGGTGATGCCGAAGGACGACTCGATACTCTGCCCCGGGTCCAGCACGATCAGGTCGGTTCCGGTGACGAACGCATTGGGCGGGCAGGTCATCGGTTCGACAGCCAGATGGCGGCGGCGTTCCGGGCCGGGATAGTCGGCGGAGAACACTTGGAGCCACGGGTGGCTGTCATCGGCCCAGAGGCCGACGCACAGCTCCCCGGCGCTCAGCACCGTCCAGGAACGCCCCGCCTCGTCGAAGCGCAGGCCGGTGAACGCCGTGTCCAAGACGGTGGGGCCGACCTGCCGGGGAGTGCGGAAGTCGTAGTCGGTGCCGGCCACGGAGCGGACCGGTCCTGTGGGGATCATCCGCTCGTTGACGGGCTGCCATTCCGCGGCGGGAAGCTGCAGGGTGACCTCGTCGACCGGGAGTCCCAAAGTGAGGTAGTTGTGGCTGCCGTGGCCGTAGGGTGCCGGGCCGTCCCCCGTGTTCTGCGCCCCGATGCGGACGTGCAGCCCGTGGTCGGGGTCGAGGCTGTAGCACACCCAGAACTCCATGCGGAAGGGGTAGCCGGGCGCGCCGTCGAACGCGAGGGTGAAACGGACCGAGTCCGCGGTGATCTGGCTCGGCTGCCACAGGAGTGTGCTGGTCAGCCCATGGATCGCGTTGTCGAGTTCCGGTTCGGTGATCTCCAGTTGGTAGGTGGTCCCGCCAAAGGAGTACCGACCGTGGTCGATCCGGTTCGGCCAGGGGAGGAGGATCTGTCCCTGCGCGAGTTGGGGGCGGCCCTCCGGGTATCCCCAGACGAGTTCCCGCTCACCCCAGTGCAGCGTGCGCAGGGCGGCACCGAGCGGGTCGACTGTGGCGCGGTACTTTCCCGCTTCCAACGTGATAGCGGAATGCGAACCCTCGGCCATTTTCTGCACCAGTTCTCCGATTTGTGGGGCTGACGAACCGTTTGCGAATATAACCCTTTTCCGCTTCCCGGAAACCGGGGTGGCCGGGGGTGGTCAGTTACTCTGGGCTGCCTACCAGGCACATTGTGTTCCACAAGAGTTTGGTTAGATTTTCGGCACCCCCGCAGCCCAGCTCAGCCGGCCAAGAGCGCGGCGGGAATCAGCACCCCCATGAACAGGAAGAACAGCCCGTGGGCCAGTGCTCTGACCACGACGAGCACACTGGCGACCACCGCGAGACGGTAGGCGACCAGCCGGGTGCGGGCACTGCGGTGCTGATTGGCCGCGGTCCGCCCCAAGGCGAACAGCAGCACCCCCAGCAGGACCGGGAACCACCAGACCAGGCCGATCCCGCCCGGCAGCAGCTCCAGCAGCGACGAGCAGAGCTGGGCGGCCAAGGTGACCAGGCTGTTGTCGCGGATCGCCTCCGCCCACCCGAACGCGGTCACCACCCACTCCTGGTCGGTGAACAGGCCGCCCTGGGACTCCCAGAGCCACAGCCCGCACCCGTCCAGCAGCCCGGCCAGCGCCGCGGGCCGGGCGAAACGGCGGCAGCGGCCCGCCGCCATGGCCCGCTGGAGCCGCGCCATCCCGCGCTCCATCCGCCGCGCTTCCCGGCGGCGCCGCCGCTCCTCCCGCGCCTCCGGCGTATGCCATTCGAACGGGCCGGTACGCCGCTTCTCCCACTGCCGGGCCAGCCGAGCCCGCGTCGCCGACCAGCGGGACTCGACCGACGAGGTGAACCGCTCCCAGCGCTGCTGGCGCCGCTCCCGGGACTCGGTCGCCGCCCGGGCCCGCTGCGCGGCCCCCGCCTGCACCGCGCTGGGCAGCAGCAGGACCGCGGTGACCAGGGCCGCCCGGGTGCTCCGGGCCGTGCGGTCGCCGCGGAGCGCAGTCGTGCGCTGCTCGGTCCACCACCGGGCGCGGGCAGCATCACCGTAGCGGCCGGGCAGCCACGAGCGGGTCAGCAGCAGCCGCCGGTAGCGTGCCGCGGCCTCGGGGTCCAAGACGAGTTCGGCGGCGCGCGCCCAGGCCGCATCCCAGTCGTGTTCTTCCGGCGGGGTGAAGTCGGGTGTCTGCGCCAGCCCGTCCACGGTGGCCCGCACCTGCCGCATGATGAGCGGAACCTCGTGGTGCACCAGTTCCAGCAGCTGGCAGCGCCGGGTTTCGTGGCTGCGGCACCGCGGGTGGGTGCACCAGTGCCGAGCCGCCGACTGCACGGCCCCCCACTCGATCGCCTCGCGCAGAACCGCCTGCTGGGTGCTTTCCCCGCGGGCGAGCTCCAAGACGCCTTCGGCGGTGATCTGGTGGCCCCGGTAGCGCGGGGGCAGCCCTGGCACGTACTGGGCGGCCAGGGCGCTGATCGCGACGTGCGCCCGCTCCGGGCGGGTGCGGAGCTGCTTCAGCGGGGCCGGGTCGAAGGTGAGGTCGTGGACTTCGCGGGACAGCCACGTCTCCACCTCCTGGTGGCGGCGTTGCAGCCACACCGCCCCCTTATCGAACCGGTCCATCAAGTCGAAGGCGAGACTGGGCGGGTCCTCGTGCGCCACGCCTTCGAATGTGATGGGCCGGTGCTTGCGCGGCCGGGCCACGCTGGGGCGCTCCCCGCGCAGCCACTGGCGCACCTGGGCGTCACCCCAGCGCGTCTTAGGGTCCGGGGTGAGCAGGCCGCGGATCAGGAGCCGCCAGCGTTCATCGGCGACCGCGGAGAGGTCCACCGCGGTACTGCGGGCCGTCAACCAGTTGCCGCTGCGCGGGGGACGCTGCCCGGTGACCAGCTCGTGCGCGATCACCCCCAGCGACCACCACGCGGCCGGGGCTTCCCGGCGCCCTTCGATCACCTCGGGCGCGGCGTAGGCCTCGGTGATGGCCTGCCCGCCGTAGATCTGGCTCATCGTCGCGCGGACGGCTCCGCCGAAGTCGGTCAGCGCGAACACCGGAGGATCCAGGGAGCGGATCAGCAGGTTCTCCGGTTTGACGTCGGTGTGGTTGTAGTTCAGCGACTGCTGCCAGTAGCCGAGGCAATCGCTGAGGGCCGCGATGACGGCGCGGGCCTGGTCGTCGGGGAGCGGGGCCTGGTCGATAAGGGTGCGCAGCGAGCCCAGCGCGAAGTACTCCTGCGCCTCCCAGGCGATCTCCTCCCCCCACGGAGCGCGGGCATACCCGTAGCCGTGCAGCACGGGGATGTGCGGGCTGACCGTGCCCAGGGCGCTGATCCGGTCCAGCAGGTCCCGGTTGATGTCGTGTCCGGACCGGTACAGCTTGAGCGCGATCGGCGGTCCGTCGCGGCCCACCGGCACGGCCCGGTAGACCACCGCCTCGCCGCCCGCGCCGACATACTCCTGGACGGTGTAGCGTTCCCGCAGCTCCGCAGGGATCCGGTATTCGACTTCGCTGGCCGGTCCTTCCAGTACCCGCCAGGCGAGCCGCCCCAGCCTTCCCCGGCGCCGCACCGGCCTGGTCAGCACCGCGGTGCGCGGCTCGGCCGCGGGAAGGCGCCGCGTGGCGCCGGGCCGCAGCAGCGCGGTGAGCTTGCGGGTGACACCCGGCTCCGAGGGGGTGAGCTGGACGGTCGGCTCGACCGCCTCGATTTTGCGGGTGGGCGACTCAGGGTCAGAGGGTTGGGGAACTGTCATCGGGAAGCGACGCTCCAGGAACGGTGGGCCGAACTGTCGGCCCTTCTCAGGGTAGGTGACCGGGCGCGGCCCAGGCGCGCTTTCCGGTCATCCGATGAGACGCAGTGGAGCGCGCCGCGGATGCGTCGCAAGGGCACGGGACCGCGCCAGGCAGCTCAGTGCTCCGTCCCCTCCTGGGCTTCCCCGCGCGGGGCGACGCCGAGCCGCGCGCAGGCCTCCCGGTACAGCCGCACCACTTCGGTGCGGATCTGGGCGCGTTCGGTGAGCGGCTGGGACCAGGGGATGCGCACGGCGACCTCTCGGCCGTCGACGGTGGCGGAGTACTCTCCCGCGGTGCCGTCCAGACCGGTCATCCGCGCCGCAGTCGCCTCCGGATAGCCGCCGAAAGCGCGGACGATGAGCAGGGTGTCGTCCGGGTGGTCGTCGTTCATGTGCTGCGTGACTGCGGCGACGACGTCGGGGGAGAACGGGGTGGCAGACACGCTGACGTCCTTTCGTGTGCGGAATGAATGCGGGGCCGCCGGTGTGCACCGGCGGCCCCATCACGATAGCGAGAGCGCTGGAGAAAGCCTGTCGAGGAGGGTCAGTCCTGCTTGAGGGTGAACTCGGCGTCGATCTCGATCGTGATCTTGTCGCCGACCACGACACCGCCGCCGTCCATCGGCATGTGGAGGTCCACGCCGAACTCCTTGCGGCTGATCTCAGTGGACGCGTGGAAGCCGGCGCGCTTCAGGCCGTAGGGGTCGGTGGTGGAGCCGTTGAACTCCAGCGCCAGTTCCACCGGGCGGGTGTTGCCCTTGATGGTCAGGTCACCGGTGAGGACGAAGTTCTCCCCCTCCTGGCGCAGCCCGGTGGAGGTGAAGGTGAACTCGGGGTGGTTGGCGACGTCGAGGAAGTCGGCGGAGCGGACGTGCTCGTCGCGCTGCGCGTTGTTGGTGTTGATGGAGCTGGCGTCGATGGTGGCGACCACCGAGGACTGGAGCGGGTCTTCCGGCACGGTCAGCGTGGCGTCGAACTTCTCGAAGCGGCCGCGCACCCGGCTGACCATCATGTGCCGCACGCTAAAGCCGACCTCGGAGTGGGCGGCGTCGATCGTCCACGTGCCTGCGGGGAGCTGCTGTTCGGTCATGGTGGTTTCCTCCCAGGGGTGATGGATGGATCCGTGGAACAACGTTGTTTAATATACAACAACATCCGAAGAATTTTCTTCCTGAGAAGAAAAAGTGAGTGCATGGAGAGAGAAGGCGTAAGTACGATGGCCGCCATGGACGCGGTCAACTGGCTCACTGAGGAAGAGCAGCGCCTTTGGCGCAGCTTCCTCACAGTCAACTCCCTGCTCCAGGAGCGGCTCGACCGGGACCTGCGGCGCAGGAACGGGCTCACCCTGGTCGAATACGGCATCCTGGTCCACCTGTCCGAGGCGGAAGGACGGCGGATGCGCATGCGCACCCTCGCCGAGACGGTCCTCGTCTCCAAAAGCCGCCTCTCCCACCAGGTGGCCCGCCTGGAGCGGGACGGATACGTGCGCCGGGAAGACTGCGTGGAGGACCGGCGCGGCTTCTGGGCGGTCCTCACCGACAAAGGCGCTGAAGTGCTGCGGGCCGCCGCTCCCGGCCACGTCGCGCAGGTGCGCGAATACCTCTTCGGTCGGCTGACCGACGAGCAGACCGCCCAATTCCGCGACATCCTGGCGGTCCTCGAACGCGGACTGCGCGACCCCACCGCGCACTAGACCGCGACACCCGCGCATTCCCTGGGAGTACACTCAGGGGACCCGCCACTACGCAGTAGAGTCACCACTGTGGCTGGACCTACCATTATCGGCGCGCAGCAGTTCCGTAACGACGACGGCAGTGCTGACCCCCGCGTCCGGGAGAAACTCGACGCCTATGCCCGAGGCAGGGTCGGCGACCGCCAGGTGCTCGAAACGCTGCGCCACTCGCGGCTCCTCGTCCCTGTGGTGGCACGGCCGGTGAAAACCGCCACCGGCCCCGACGGCCGCGTCCGCGAAAAACGCAGCGAAGTCGCGATGCCCGTGCTCATCGGCAAGGACGGGCGGCGCGGTGTCCTCGCCTTCACCTCGGTCGACACGGTCAAACGCTGGCGGGAAGACGCCCGGCCCATCCCGGTCACCACCCAGGACGCCTGCCGTGCCGCCTACGAAGACAAAGCCGACGCCGTCGTCATCGACGTCGCAGGCCCCGTCACCTACGCGATCCAAGGCCGCTTCCTGAGCGCCCTCGCCGAGCACGGCATGGTGCCCGAGCCCAAAGACGACCCGCAGGTCCTCGCGCTGATCTACCGGATCACCCACACCGAATTCGGTATCGAGCGGGTCCGCATCCACGACTCCGAGCGGGCCGACATCGGCATCCGGCTGGAACTGGAGCGGCGCGACGACGAAGTGATCCGCAAAGTAGCCAAACGGCTCGCTACCGAACTCGCCGTCATCCTGCCCGGGGGCGTCGAGCTGAGCGCAGTGGTCCGCGCCCGCCGCGACCGGTGAGACGCATCTCACCTCCCGCAGCGGTCCCGGTGTCCACAGCCGCGCGGATCCCGCTGCCGCCGGGGGCGGGAAAGCGGCAGAATGCCGGACATGTCCTCCGCGCTGCCGCTCGCCCTCGCCATGGCCCCCCTCGGCGGCCTGCTCGCCTTCTTCACCGGGCGCGTCGTCGTGCTGTTCCCCGACTACCCGCCCAGCGACGACCCCGCCTCACCCGGTCCGCTGCCGCCCACCCTGCCCCGCTCGGGACAGGTCGTGCCCTGGCCGCCCTGGTCCCCCCTGCCGTGGCGGCTCGTGCTGACCGGACGCGGCCCCGGCGGTGAAACCGTCCGCGCCCCCTGGCCCACCGTGGCCGCCGCGGCCGCCGCGTTCGCGGCAGTCGGCTTCGGCGCCGCGCACCGCTCCGCCGCCGAAATCGCGGCCCTCGCCTTCCTCGCCCTGTGGGGCACCCTGCTCTCCAGCATCGACCTGCGGGTCACACGCTTGCCCCGCCTCCTCGTCCGCCCCGCCTACCCCATCGCCCTCGCCCTGCTCGGGGCCGCTGCCCTCACCACCCCCCACGGCGGCACCGCCTTCCTGCACGCCCTCGGCGGCATGGCCGCCCTGTGGGGCTTCTACCGGCTCCTGCGGGCCATCTACCCGCCCGGCATGGGATGGGGCGACGTCACCCTCTCCGGCCTGATCGGCCTCTACTTGGGCTGGGACGGCTGGACCCCCGTGGTCAGCGGCACCTTCCTCGCCTTCCTCGCCTTCTCCTGCGTGGGCCTCGGACTGGTCCTGCTCGGCCGGGCCAGCCTGAAAAGCCACCTGCCCCTCGGCCCGTTCATGGTGGGCGGGGCCCTCGCTGTCCTCCTTTTCGGCGACCCGATCCCGCTGCTCCTCGCCGCCTAGCCCCGCCCGCCGCACGCGGGAAACCGGTCAAAGGGTGAGATCGATGTCGCTGTGCGGGACAGGACGTGAAAAGATCGGAGTCATGTTGCGCTGGCTGACCGCTGGGGAGTCCCACGGGCCGGCACTCGTCGCGATCCTGGAGGGCCTACCGGCCGGCGTGTCCGTCACCTCGGACGACATCGCCGCCGCCCTGCTCCGTCGTCGCGCCGGGTACGGCCGGGGCGCCCGCATGAAGTTCGAGAAGGACGAGGTCTCCATCATTGGAGGGATCCGTCACGGCCGCACCCTCGGCGGGCCGGTGGCGATCCAGGTGGGCAACACCGAATGGCCCAAATGGCAGAAAGTCATGTCCCCCGACCCCGTGCCCGCCGAGGAGCTCGAAGGGGTGGCGCGCAACGCCCCCCTGACCCGCCCCCGGCCTGGGCACGCCGACCTCGTGGGCATGCAGAAGTACGGCTATGACGAAGCCCGCCCGATCCTGGAGCGCGCCAGCGCCCGCGAGACCGCCGCGCGCGTCGCCCTGGGTGAAGTCGCCCGCCAGTTCCTCCGCCAGGCGCTCGGCGTGGAAATCGTCAGCCACGTCGTGGCGATGGGCAGCGTCTCCGTCCCCGACGACGCCCCCATCCCCGCCCCGGAGGACCTCGCCCGCGTCGACGCCGACCCGGTGCGCTGCTTCGACCCGGAGACCAGCGCCCGCATGGTCGCCGAAGTAGACGACACCCGCAAGACCGGCGACACCCTCGGCGGAGTCGTCGAAGTCATCGCCTACGGGCTGCCGCCCGGCCTGGGCAGCCACGTCCACTGGGACCGCCGCCTCGACGCGCGGCTGGCTGGGGCCCTCATGGGCATCCAGGCGATCAAAGGCGTGGAATTCGGCGACGGCTTCCGCACCGCTGCCCGGCGCGGTTCCGCCGCCCACGACGAGATCGACGTCGGCCCCGACGGGATCCGCCGCCGCAGCAACCGGGCCGGCGGCGTGGAAGGCGGCATGAGCACCGGCGACCCGCTGCGGGTCCGCGCCGCAATGAAACCCATCGCCACCGTGCCCCGGGCCCTGGACACCATCGACGTGAGCACGGGCCAGCCCGCCCAGGCCCACCACCAGCGCAGCGACGTCACCGCGGTCCCGGCTGCGGGAGTCGTCGCCGAGGCGATGGTCGCCCTGGTGCTGGCCGACGCCGCCCTGGAGAAGTTCGGTGGAGACTCGGTCGCGGAAACCGTCCGCAACCTGCGCGGCTACCTGGACTCGCTGATCGTCCGGTAATCGCGCCCCTCTGGGAAGTGCAAGGAGTTCCCGATGAGCAGCCGACCCCTCGCGGTCCTGATTGGCTCCCCCGGTGCGGGCAAGACCACCGTGGGCCGGGCCCTCGCCGAGCGACTCGGTGTCGACCTGCTCGACACCGACGCCGAGATCGAACGGCGCGCCGGTAAAACCGTCAGCGACATCTTCGTCGAGGACGGTGAAGAAGCGTTCCGGGCCTTGGAACGGGAGGTCGTCGCAGAAGCCCTAGCCAGCCACCCCGGGGTCGTGGCCCTCGGCGGCGGGGCGATCCTCAACGAGCAGACCCGCGCCGACCTCGCCGGCCACCGCGTCGTCTACCTCGAAGTGGAGTTCGCCGACGCGGCCAAGCGAGTGGGCTTGGACACGGCGCGCCCACTCCTCCTCGGCAACCCGCGCGCCCGCCTCAAAGCTCTGCTCCGCGAACGGCTGCCCATCTACCAGAGCCTCGCCACGCTCACCGTCTCCACGAGCGAGCACACCCCTGAAGAGGCCGCCGAACTGATCGCGAAAGAACTGCCCGCCGCCGGCGACTGAAACGTCCGCCATCGCGGCACCCGACGGGCCCTGCGGAAACCGGGGAACGCCATCCCCCACGCCCGGGGCCCGTCCCCAACCGACAGAAATTGAGCCCACCCCGCAACCGGCACGGGCGGCACACAGCGCTGCGGTGAACGCATGCCCGCCCGCGCTCCCGGTTGCCCGGGGGAGAACACCCAAGGCGTACAGCAGCGAGTGGAGCAGCCATGACGGTCACCCGCATCGGAGTCGGGGGCACCTCCACGCCCTACGACGTAGTCGTGGGCAACGGCATCCTGGGAGAACTGCCCGCCCTCGTGGGGGAGCGCGCCCAGCGGGTCGCAGTCATCCACCCCGACACCCTGGAGGAGAAGGCCCGGCCCGTGTGCGAGATCCTGCGCACCGCCGGATACGACGTCTTCCCGCTCCCCGTCCCGGACGGGGAGGCCGCCAAAGACGTCTCCGTGGCCGCAGACCTGTGGGCTCGGCTCGGCCAGGCTGCCTTCACCCGCACCGACGTGATCGTGGGCGTGGGCGGCGGGGCCACCACCGACCTGGCCGGATTCGTTGCAGCCACCTGGCTGCGGGGGGTGCGCGCCATCCTCGTGCCCACCACCCTCCTCGGCATGGTCGACGCCGCGGTCGGCGGGAAGACCGGGATCAACACCGCTGAAGGGAAGAACCTCGTCGGCGCGTTCCACCCGCCCGCCGGAGTCGTGTGCGACCTCGACACCCTGCCGTCCCTGCCGCGGGAGGACTACATCGGCGGCCTCGCCGAGGTCATCAAAGCCGGGTTCATCGCCGACCCGGTCATCCTGGACCTGGTCGAAGCCGACCCGGAGGCCGCCACCCGGCCCGACGGCGCACACACGCGGGAACTCATCGAACGGGCCATCGCGGTCAAAGCCGAGGTGGTCTCCGCTGACCTGCGCGAAAGCGGACGCCGCGAGATCCTCAACTACGGGCACACGCTCGGCCACGCCATTGAACGCGCCGAGAACTACACGTTCCGGCACGGCTACGCGATCTCCATCGGCATGGTCTTTGCCGCCGAACTGGCCCGCCTGGACGGCCGGATCGATGCGGCGCTCGTGGCCCGGCACCGCCGTATCCTGGAATCGGTGGGACTTCCGGTGCGCTACCGCGCCGACGCCTGGCCCGCCCTGCGGGACACGATCCGGGTGGACAAGAAGACCCGCGGCGCAACCCTGCGCTTCGTCGTCCTCGACGACGTGGCCGCACCCGCGATCCTGGCCGGTCCCTCCGGTGCCCTGCTGGCCCAGGCCTACCAGGCGGTGAGTGGCGTCGCGCCGGACGCGCCCGACACCGACTAGACTCACCCATGAGCGGTTCCGGCAGCTCATCACAATCGCCCGCATTCGACCGGGCAGACCGGATAGCGAATCCCTTGTCGGGGAGCCGCGCACCCCAAGAGCGCGGCCGCGAACCACGAAACTGTGCCCTACTGGCTGAGAGAGACGACTGAAGTGGCGACGACGAACGACCTGAAGAACGGCATGACCCTCCGGCTCGACGATGGTGAGCTGTGGAACGTCGTTGAATTCCAGCACGTCAAGCCGGGTAAGGGCGGCGCTTTCGTGCGCACCAAGCTGAAGAACGTCACCACCGGCAAGATCGTGGACAAGACCTTCAACGCCGGGGTGAAGGTCGAGGTCGCCACCGTCGACAAGAGGGAGATGCAGTACCTCTACTCGGACGGCGACTCCTACATCTTCATGGACACCGAGACCTACGACCAGATCTACGTTCCCCGCGAGGTGGTCGGCGACAACGCCAACTACCTGCTGGAGAGCGCCATTGTGACGGTCGCCGTCAACGAGGGCACGCCGCTCTACATCGAGCTTCCGGCCTCCGTGGAGCTGACGATCGCCGAGACCGAGCCCGGTCTGCAAGGCGACCGCTCCACCGGCGGCACCAAGCCCGCCACGCTGGAGACCGGGGCCGTCATCCAGGTGCCGCTGTTCGTCACCACTGGAGACAAGGTCAAGGTCGACACTCGGACTGGCGAATACTTGGGTCGCGTCAACTGATGGGTGGGTCACGGCGCCGTGGGTCACGGCACAAGGCCCGAGTGCGTGCGGTAGAGATCCTCTACGAGGCCGAAGTCCGCGGGGTACCGGTCTCCGAGGTCATCGAGCGCCGCCGGGCGCAGACCGAACCGCCGATCAACGAATTCACCGAGCAGCTCGCCACCAGAGTGGACGAGCACCGCGCGCGGATCGATGAACTCCTGGAGACCTACGCCATCGGCTGGACACTGGACCGCATGCCGGTGGTGGACCGCAACATCCTGCGGATCGGCGTCTACGAACTGCTGTGGGCCGATGACATTCCCGACGGGGTAGCGATCGCGGAGGCAGTGGCGATGGCGAAGGAGCTGTCCACTGACGAATCGCCGGTCTTCGTCAACGGTCTGCTCTCCCGTCTGATGGAAAAGAAGCCATCATTGTCGCTGTAGCGTCGCCCCACCGAGCGGGGCGGGAGGGAAAGGACTCAACGTGGACTCCTCCAAGGTCAGCTCCGGGCGCGCCTCCAGCGCCGCACGCACCGCAGTGGTTTGGGAGGCGTTGACCGCCGAGCTGGCACGCCTGGCAGAGGAGTTCGTCGAGCCGTTGAACATCGTCGATGCGGGCGGCGGCACCGGGGGTGCCGCCGTGCCCCTCGCGAGACTCGGCCACCGGGTCACGGTCGTCGACTCCAGCCCGGACTCCCTGGCAGCGTTGGAACGCCGCGCTGCCGAAGCCGGGGTGCGGGTGAACGCGGTCCAAGGGGACGCGGAAGGCCTGCGGGAACTGCTGCCTGAAGCGTCCGCGCACCTGGTCTTGGTGCACAACGTCGTCGAGCACGTGGACGATCCGCTAACCGCGCTGCGCGACGTCGTCTCCATCACCCAGCCTCGGGGAGCAGTCAGCGTGCTCGCGACGAACGCGGTCGCCGCGGTCCTGCACCGGGCGCTGGCCGGGCACCTCGCCGATGCGCTGGCCCTCCTGCAGTCGAACGAAGGCCGGTGGGGGCCGAGCGACCCCATGCCGCGCCGCTACACCGCGGAGCAGCTCACCGCACTCGTCCGCGAGGCCGGTCTGGAAGTGCACGAACTACGCGGGGTGCGGATCCTCGGCGACCTCCTGCCCGGCCGCGTGTTCGAAGACCCGCAGACCCCCGACACCCTGCTGGCCGTAGAGAAGGCAGCCTCCGCCCACGCGGAACTGTCGCGAATCGCCACCCAGTTGCATGTGATGGCGCGGCGTCCCGCCTAGCCCCCGCTTCGGCGCACTACCCCTGCTCCGCGGCCCCGGCACCACTACCATGCTGGGCAGGAGGGCGTGGGATGAGTCGTCGACAGTTGGAACGCGGCGAACCGATGCGCGGGATCATGACCGACCGCGGCATTGTCCCGTACGAGGGTCACCCCGTCAACGACGCCGACTGCACCATCCTGCACATCGACATGGACGCCTTCTTCGCGAGCGTGGAGGAGCTGCGCCACCCCGACGTCGTCAGGCGTCCCGTGCTCGTCGGCGGCACCGGGCCGCGCGGGGTCGTCGCCTCCGCCAACTACCAGGCTCGCCGCTACGGCATCCACTCTGCGATGCCGATGTCCCGTGCCCTGCGGCTCTGCCCGCACGCGGTGGTCTTCCCGCCCGACCACGAGACGTACCGGCGCGTCTCCGCCGGCGTGATGGACCTGCTGCGTTCGATCACCCCGCAGGTGGAGCAGCTCTCGGTGGACGAAGCGTTCCTGGACGTGGCCGGGGCAGACCGCCGACTCGGCGGCGGACCGCTCCACATCGCCCAGCTCATCCGTGCCCGGATGCGCGCAGAACAAGGGTTGACTTGCTCGGTGGGGATCGCCGCCACCAAGTTCGTCGCCAAGCTCGCCTCCACCCGCTGCAAGCCCGACGGGCTGCTGGTGGTCCCCACCCGGCACGTCACCGCGTTCCTGCACCCGCTGCCGGTCGGCGCCCTGTGGGGGGTGGGGGAGCGGACCGAGCAGGCGCTGCGGCGCATGGGGCTGCGCACGGTCGGCGACGTGGCTCGGACCCCGCCTGATACGCTCCGCCACGAACTGGGGCAGGCGCTCGGAAACCAGCTCGCGGAACTCGCGTGGGGATACGATCCCCGGCCGGTCACCCCGGAGACCGTGGACAAGAGCGTGAGCACGGAGGAGACCTTCCCCACCGACATCCACGACCCTGAGCGGATCCGCCGCGAACTGCTGCGCCTGTCCGAGAAAGTCGCCCGGCGGCTCCGCGCCTCCGGACAGGCGGGACGTACCGTGGGGGTCAAACTGCGCCGCGCTGACTTCAGCACAGTTACCCGTTCCCGCACCCTGCCGGAGCCCACCGATGTGGCCCGGCAGATCGCCGCGGTGGCCCGGGAGCTCTATGCTGCCTCCGGACTGGTGGGCGCCCCGCTGCGTCTCGTCGGGGTGCGGGTGGAAGGGCTGGTCAGTGCCGACCGTGTCCACCACCAGTTGGCGCTGGATGAGGAAGGCCCGGGGTGGCGCGCCGTGGAGCGGCTGCAAGACGAAGTGGTGCGCCGTTTCGGAACCGGTGCCCTCCGACCAGCATCACTGGCATTATGTGAGGAAGATGACGTATGACGCGGCAGGTTTTCCCCCCTGCGAGCGTTGTAGAGGGTGAGGCGGTCCGAGAGGCGGACCAGGAATACGATTCCCCGGAGTGACGGGAGGGCGGGCAGGCGAGTGGAAGCCAGTGTGGTCGAAGGTACTGTGGTAGACGGAAGGGGCTCGTGCGCACATCTTTTCTTTTCACCGAGCGCTAAGTCCCCGTATTCTGGGCATATCACTGGCCATCAGATAGTTGTTCAGCACCCGTTGCCCCACCCGGGGACTGCTTTTGGGAGGCGCCGTGCCGCTCTCTGAACACGAGCAGCGCATGCTCGAACAGATCGAGCGGGCGCTGTATGCGGAGGACCCGAAGTTCGCTCACACCGTGCGGCAGACGAACCCGCAGGTCCACTACAAGCGTCGGCTCATCAAGGCGTCGATCGGCTTCGTGGCCGGCATCGGCCTCCTCCTGGGAGGCATGGTCTTCCAGACAGTACCGGTCAGTGTTGCCGGCTTCCTCATCATGTTGGTGTGCGCGCTGTGGGGGCTGTCCGGGTGGCGGCGTGCCGCCGGAAGCAGCTCTTTCACCATCGACAGAGGGTCCAAGCGCCAGCAGCGCCCCGGCATGATGGATCGGTTGGAAGAACGCTGGCGTCGCCGCCAGGAAGGCGAACAGTAAGAACACCCCCGCAGGCGCTGACCAGTCGCCCGTGTGACGTCACGCGTGTGGGTCGCGGCGGGGAGCACGGCCCACACGCCCGGCTGTGCCCGAAACCTCCGGGCTGCGCAGGTGGGGGGCCTGCCACAGCGAGCGGGGGAGGAACAGCGCGCGAATCCGGGACGTGCGGGGAAACGATGCGGCGAGCGCCCGCCGCACAGTACGGCAGTCGTCGGCCAGGTGGGAAGCAGCGGGAGGACGCGGGGCGTAGCGTGCCGCCTCCTCGGCTGTCACGATCCGGTGCAGCGCGTCCCGAGCCTGCGGGGTGACCCGCCCCTGGGAGACCAAGAGGCGTTCCACGGTGCGCGGGCTGTGCGCCGGGTTCCACTCCCAGCCCAGGTCGATCAAGTCGTCGCGCAGTTCTGACCAGGCGGCACGCACGTGTGCGGGCACGTCGGCAGCCCGCCGCCACCGCAGCAGACGCACCAGGCGGCGCAGGAGCGCGGGCAGCACCAGCATCAGGGCTGCTGCTGCCGCAACGATCCCGGCGTTGGTGAGGACGGCATCCGTGCGGGGCGCTCCTGTGCCCGGCGCAGGAGTGGATTCTGCCGCGGAAGGCTCCGCGGGCTCGCGGGTTTCTTCCGGGGCGGACGGCTGCGCAGGAGTGTCCTGCGGTGCGGGAGCAGACGGCGACGCAGGCTCCGAGTCGTGCGGCGACGGCTCGTGGACGGGGGCCCGCTCCGGGACGGTCGCAGCGTACTCGGGGACCGCAGCGTTAGGCTGGCCTTCACCCGGCGTGGGTTCGAAACGCAGCCAGCCGTAGTTCGCGAAGTACAGTTCCGGCCAGGCGTGGGCGTCGCTCTCCCGCACCATCCAATGCCCGGAGCCGATGCGCTCCCCCGAGGTGTACCCGACGGCGACCCGCGCGGGAATCCCCACGTACCGGGCCATGACCGCCATCGCTGACGCGAAATGCTGGCAGTACCCGGTCTTGCTGTCCAGCAGGAAGTAGGCGAGCGGGTCCGCGTTGTCGGGGACCCGGGGCGGGTCCAGGTCGTAGGTGAATTCCCCGCTGGTGAACCACGCTTGCAGCGCGAGCGCCTGGTCGAAGGGGGAGTCCGCGCCCGACGTGATCTCCTCGATCAGCTGGGTGACCTCCTGCGACAGCGGTGGAAGGTCCACGTACCGCTGGTCGACCCGGAACGCGGTGGCGGCGGGGGCCGCGCGCAGCGCGTCCTCGTCCGGCACGGACGAGATGCTGGTGACCCGGTAGGTGAGCCCGGCGGCGTCGTCGTTGGGGGAGAACACCATGAGCGTCTCAGGGTCCACATACCATTCGCCGTTCACCTGCACGTCCCGGCTGGGGTAGGGCAGCGGCAGGAAGTCCATACCCCGCGCCTCGGTGGAGATCGTGATGTCGGTGACCACCGATTCCGCATCCGAGCCGGTGGAGAACCCTGGCGGGTGCGGGATAGTCCCGTTGAGCAGGTCCTTGGTGGAGGCTTCGACCGGGGACATGGTCCAGGTTTCCCCGTTGAACGAGTCGAGCACGTGGGTGCGCAGGTACTCGGGGGCGGGGTCGCTGGTCCGGTACTCCAGGACACGGCGGTTCCCGGTCGAGGTGAGTGTGCCCCGCAGACTCGTCAGCGGGTCCACGGTGCTCACCGTGCGCCCACCCGACCGCAACTGGTTGATCAGGGAGAACACGGAGCCGTTGCTGACGCCGGGCAGGAGCGCGGGCACCAGCAGGGCCAGCACGATGCAGACCGCGGCGGTTCCGGTCACGCCCAGGCCCCACAGCCCTGCCGCGGCAGCGGTCCACGCCCCCGCCTCCCAGGAGACGGTCCGGACCAGCGAGTCCCCGGCGAACAGCAGCAGGAACCCCACCGCGGCCCAGGTGAACGCGGCCCCGTCCACCCCTTCGTGGTGGACGGTCAAGGGTACCGCGATCAGGGACAACAGGGCGGCCGCGGCCACACCGGGCACACGGAGGGTGACCGCGATCCAGTGGGCAGAAATGGTGAGGACGCCCAGCAGCAACGTCACCAGCAGGACGATTCCGTCCGTGGCCGGCACCGGGATGACATGGGTCTGAATGTCCGCGACCCCGGAGAACGCGAGCGCGATGATCTGGTCGACCACGCCCGGTGTGGGGAGGATGCCCAAGGGTGCGGTGTCCCGCAGCACGTGCGCGGTCACGGTGATGGCCAGCGCCACCAGTTGCACGAGAGGGGTGACCACTGCGGGGACGCGGATCCACTGGGTGACCGCGCCCGCGGCTGCCACGGTGACCGCTGCGCTCGCCGGCCGCGTCCACCAGTCCGCGTCCGCGAACAGCGGTCCCAAGAGGGGGAGCATGCACAGAGCGGAAGCCGCCGTGGTGAGCGAGAGCAGGGCCGCTAGAAGCGCCTCCTTGACGGGTCTCACCGTGCCTCCCCCGAACTCCGCCACAGGTCAGGCAAGTCGTCGAGCTGATGGGGACACAGCACCCGCCATCCCGCGTCCGCGAGGCGGCCTGCGGCACGGTCACGCTCCTGGTCGGTCCACGCGGCCTGCGGCGCAAGCACCGCGATCCGCGGCCGGGTCCGGTCGGCCGCGCAGGCCGCGAGGGCGGCGACTTCGTCGCTTGTGAGCGCTCCCACCACGGCGACGAGGACGCCGCGGCCCTCGGCCGGGCTGCGCGACAGGCGGGTGATCTCCGCCAGCAGGGACGGCTCCGGCACGGGCTGGGCGAGGGCGAACAGGTCCAGCACGGCGTCGCGGTGGGCGGGGGACGCGGCTGCGGCAGCCACGCCCAGCAGTCTGAGCTGGTGTCCCCGGTCCACGAGGTGGACCGCGATCGACGCGGCCAGGGCCACCGTCTCCTCCAGCGACGACGCGGCGGGGAGGACGGTGTGCGCGGCAGCGCGAAGGTCCACGAGAAGGGTACTGCGATCGCGGTAGGGCTGTTCTTCCCCGCGCACCATGAGGTGGCCGCGCCGCGCTGTGGACCGCCAGTGCACGCGGCGTACATCGTCCCCGGGGCGGTAGGGGCGGGGCATGGTCCCCGCCTCCGGCCCGGTGGGCACCGGGCGGGGCCGCTGGCCGTCCACCAGGGCTGTACCGGGCAGCGGGACGGCAGGCAGGTCCACGGTCCGGGGGAACACCAGCAGCGGCGTCTGCGGGTCGAGGGTCCGAGTGAGCCGGGCACAGCCCAGCGGATCGGTGACCCCCACGACGAGCGGGCCGATCGAGTGGCGGCCGCGCACCTGCGCAGCCAGCAGATAGGACAGGGTCCGCTGCTCCCCGGGACGGAGCAGTCCCAGAGTGAAGCGAGGCGATGCGCCGAGCGCGGGCGGCAGCCGGTCTTCGACGAGGACCGGCCCGGCGGGCAGCGGCCACCGGTTGTCCGAATAGGACAGGGTGACCGTGGCCTGGCACTCCGTCCCCACGGGGAGGCGTGCCGCGGACAGCGTGCGGGTGTGCGTCACACGCCGGGGCGCGCTCACCGCCAGCAGCACCAGGCTGACGAGCGGGAGCGAGACGACGAGGACGGCGACGCGCAGCAGGTCGCGTTCGGCAAGCAGCAGCGCGCCGACCCCGACCGCTGCCCCCACAGCCACCAAGGTCCACCCGCGCGGGGTGAGAGCACGCAGTACGTCCACCGTCCCGGTCGTGTCCTTACCAAGCGTCAACTGTGGGTGGGGATGGGAACTTGGGCCACCAGTTCATTGACCACTTCGGCGGGCGGCCGGTGCAGCGCAGGGTTGGGCAGCAGGCGGTGCGCCAGCACGGGAACGGCGAGCGCCTGGATGTCGTCGGGGAGCACGTAGTCGCGGCCGTCCAAGGCAGCGTAGGCGCGGGCGGCCCGCACCAAGTGCAACGTCGCCCGCGGGGACGCCCCCAGGGACAGGGCCGGCGTGGTCCGCGTGGCGGTGACCAGGTCCAGAGCGTAGCGCTTGATGGCGGGGGCGACGTAGATGCGCCGGATCCGTTCGATCATCGCGTTCACTTCGGCGACCGTGGTCACCGGGGTGAGCTGGTCGAGGGGGGAGTGCGCCGCGTGGGCGTCGATCATGGCGAGTTCCGCGCGCGGGTCGGGGTACCCCATGGAGACGCGCGCCATGAACCGGTCCCGCTGCGCTTCGGGGAGCGGATACGTGCCCTCCACCTCGGTGTCTACGGGGTTCTGGGTGGCGATCACCATGAACGGCCTGGCGAGCCGCCGCGTGACCCCGTCCACACTGACCTGCCCCTCTTCCATGCACTCCAGGAGCGCGGACTGGGTTTTCGGGGAGGCCCGGTTGATCTCGTCGCCCAGCACGATGTTGGCGAACACCGGCCCGGGACGGAACTCGAACTCCCGCCGCTGCTGGTGGTAGACGCTGACCCCCGTGATGTCGCTGGGCAGCAGGTCAGGGGTGAACTGCACCCGGCTCACTGTGCAGTCGACGGCCCGCCCCAACGCCTTGGCCAGCATGGTCTTTCCCACGCCTGGGACGTCTTCGATCAACAAGTGCCCCTCGGCCAGCAGGACGGTCAGCGTGATCCGGATGACCTCAGGTTTTCCGGTGATCACGGTTTCGATCGCCGACCGGACCCGGTGGGCGGGGGCCAGAAGGCCGCTGACGCCTACGGGACTGTCGGCGGGACCGCCCACCCAGGTGTCGAGCGACACGTGTCCCCCTCGTCATGTCGTGACTGTCCAACACGAGGCTAGGGCCAAAGCGGAGGTTTGCAAACAAGAACGGGGCGGGGACACGCCGTGGCGCGGCGCCGGTGTCGGCCGCGCGCGGCCGGGAAACCACCAGGGCTCGCACAGTTCCTCCACCTTCATCCACCCCGTATCACCTGCGGTTTTGTCGTGTTTCTCCGGGTTTAGAGGGCGGCTTGCTGTTGACGGTGGAGGAAAGTGGAGTACAGTGGAGCCAAGTGGAGGAAAGCGTCGTCGCGGTGACTCGGGAGTGAAGAAGACGATGTTTCTCGGCACGCACTCGCCGCGTCTCGATGAGAAGGGACGCATGTTCCTTCCCGCGAAGTACCGCGACGAACTCGCGGGCGGGCTGGTGGTGACCAAGGGGCAAGAACGCTGCCTCTACGTCTTCCCGATCCGGGAGTTCGAACGGATCACCCAAGTCCTCCGCGCAGCCCCCGTCACGGCTAAAGCGGTACGCGATTACAGCCGTGTCTTCTTCGCGAGCGCCTCCAACGAGCTTCCCGACCGGCAAGGTCGGGTCACCATACCGGCCAACCTGCGCGCCTACGCCGGCCTCAACCGGGACTGCGTGGTCATCGGGGCCAACACGCGCCTGGAAATCTGGGACGCCCAGACCTGGGCCGACTACGAGGCCGAGCAGGAGCAGGTCTTTGCGGAACTGGCAGAGGAGGTGTTGCCGGGGGTGCTGTGACCTCACGGGACTGCAGCGCCACCACATCAGCAGCGCCGCGAGCCACACCAGAGGTCACGACCGTCATCTCTGTCGGGTCCAGGCCTCCAGACGCGGCCGACCAGGTCTCACCTGGCGCATCTTCCCCGGCGCCAGGTGGCCAGCAGGGTCCTCGCGACCGCTTCCGGTAGGTGTGTCTGGAGGTCTGGTCGCACCCGGTCCGGGAACGACGGCCAGGCGGGAACGGGGGAGGCGACGACAGGGGGGAGACGTCAGTGACAGGCGACGCGCCGCAGAGCGCACCACAGCACCGCGGCAGCCCCGCCCCAGCGCACGTACCGGTCATGCTGGAGCGGGTGGTGGAACTTCTCGCGCCGGCTCTCCAGCAGCCCGGCGCGATTGCTGTGGACGGCACCCTCGGCCTCGGCGGGCACGCCGAGGCACTGCTCCGTGCCCACCCTGGCCTCCGCCTGGTGGGTGTGGACCGCGACACCACCGCACTGGAACGCGCCCGGCAGCGGCTCGCCCCCTACGCGGACCGCATCGACCTGGTGCACGCCGTCTACTCCGACATCCCCCGCATCCTGGACGAGCTCGGGATCGACCGGGTCCACGGACTCCTGTTCGACCTGGGCGTGTCCTCCCCCCAACTCGACGAAGCCGAACGGGGCTTCGCCTACTCCTATGACGCGCCGCTCGACATGCGCATGGACCGCACCCAGGAGCGCACCGCGGCCGACATCGTCAACACCTATCCCGCAAGCGAACTCACCCGGATCTTCCGCGTCTACGGCGAGGAGCGGTTCGCCGCCCGGATCGCCCAGGCCATCGTGCGGCAGCGCGCCAAAGAACCGGTGCGCACCACCGGGGTGCTCGCGGACCTGGTCCGCTCCGCCATCCCCGCGGCAGCCCGCCGCAGCGGAGGCCACCCCGCGAAACGCGCTTTCCAAGCGCTGCGGATCGAAGTCAACTCCGAACTCTCCATCCTGGAACGCGCCCTTCCCGCGGCACTCTCCCGTCTCGCTGTAGCCGGACGCATCGTGGTGCTGTCCTACCACTCCCTCGAAGACCGCATCACCAAGCGGGTCCTCACCGAGCTGAGCACCGACAGCACCCCGCCCGGACTTCCCGTGCCCCTCCCGGACCGGCAGCCGGAACTGCGCCTCCTCACCCGGGGAGCCGAACTCCCCACCGAACAGGAGACTGCCGCCAACCCCCGCGCAGCGTCGGCCCGGCTGCGGGCCGCGGAGCGGACACGGGAGCCGTGACCACCGGCCCGCCAGGGCCCGCACACGGGCTTCCCACGGGAAGCCACACCCACGATGGCGTCCGGGAGAACACAGTGGAGACCAAGACCGTAGAGCGCACGAAGACTGCACAGAGCACGTCCCGCACGGCCCGGCCGCGGCCGCGCGCCGGACACCCCGCGGCGGCCCGGAGCGGGCCGCGCACCCGCCCGTCCGCGCCCCGCCTGCCGTTCGTGCTCCTTGTCCTCGGCCTGCTCGGCGGGGCGATGATCACCCTGCTGATGCTGCACGCTGTGCTGGCCGAAGACACCTTCGAGATCGCCACCCTGCAACGGGAGAACCGGGAACTCAGCCAGCAGGAGCAGACCCTGCGCGAACAGGTCATGCGGGCAGAATCGCCTGAGGCGATCGCTAAAGCAGCCGAGGAAATGGGGATGTACCCCGGCGAGGAGCCCCAGTTCCTCGACCTCGACAGCGGCCAGATCACCGAAAACCCACGCAGCACCGGCGAGTGATCAGGCACGGACTGGACCGCACCACTGTGGCAGGCCACTGAGCAGGGGGGAACAGTACACCGGTGAGCACACCGCGCGACCGCAGTCCCAAAGATCCGCGCCGGCCGGCAGCGGCAGCACGCAGCCGGCACGGGCACCGACCGCGTTCCGCGCAGCCTGCACGGCGCTCTCCCCGGCCGAGCGCCGAGGCGGCGCGGCGACGCGCTGTGCCGCGCAACCGCACCGGCGCCTCGGCGGGGCGCCGGCCGCCCCCCGCCCCGAGCATCCGCTCCCCGCTGCGCCGCCGGTTCCGCCGCGGCGCGATCCAGCCGCGCATCCGGGTCATGGGCGCCATCCTCGGCACCGTGCTGCTCCTTTTCGCGGCCCGGCTGGTGCAGATCCAAGGCTTCAACGCCGACGACTACGCCGAGGCGGCCGCCAACCTGCGTCTCACCACCATCGAAATCCCCACCGTGCGCGGCGATATCACCGACATGGCGGGGCGGCCCTTCGCCATGTCCGTGGAGGTCCGCACCGTCTTCCTCGACCCGGCTGAAGTACGCGACGACCAGCGCGAAGAGATCGTCCAGGAACTGTCCCGCCGCTTCGACCTGCCTCCCGAGGAGATCGTCGCCAAGCTCAACGCCCGCGTCGACGGCCGCCCGTCCCGTTACGAGGTCGTGCAGCGCGGCGTGCCGATCGAAGAATGGAAGGAGATCCGCGAACTCGGCTTCCACGGCGTCTCCGCGGAACGCGACTACAAGCGCGTCTACCCGGAAGAGACCGGCGCCGCCAACCTCGTCGGCTTCGTGGGCCTCGACGGCCACGGCCTGGAAGGACTGGAAGCCGTCCTGGACTCCACACTCGCCGGGGAGGCCGGCCAGCAACAGGTGGAGGTGGGCAGCGACGGCACCCAGATTCCCATGGCGGGCGGCCTCATCCGGGAGCCGGTCCCGGGCCGCACCGTCCGGCTCACCCTCGACCTGGACCTGCAGTGGTACGCCCAGCAGGCGTTGAACAGGCGCGTGGAGGAGCTCGACGCGGAAGCAGGCTCCGTGGTGGTGATGACCCGCGACGGCCAGATCAGAGCGATGGCCAACTACCCCACCTACGATCCGAACAACTTCTCCGCGGTCAGCGCCGAACAGCGCCGCAACGGCGCTGTGGCGGACGCGTTCGAACCGGGCAGCACCGCCAAAGTCATCACCGTGGCCGCGGCCCTCGAAGAAGGACTGGTGACCCCGGACACCGTCTTCACCGTGCCCAGCTCGATCCGCCGCTACGACCAGGTGTTCCGGGACGCCAACCCGCACCCAACCCAGCGGCTCACCGTCAACGGGATCATGGCCACCTCCAGCAACGTGGGGGCCATCCAGATCGGTGAAAAGGTGGGTGCCGAGAAAATGTACGAGTACCTGCGGCGTTTCGGTGTCGGCCAGCCCACCGGGCTGGACCTTCCCGGGGAGAACACGGGCATCCTCACCGCGCCGGAGCACTGGTCCGGCACTGACCTGCCGTCGGTCTCCTTCGGCCACAGCGTGTCGGTCAACGCCGTGCAACTGGCCAGCGTGTACGCCACGATCGCCAACGACGGGGTCCGCGTGGCCCCCACACTCATCGCGGGCATGGAGGACGCCGACGGCGAATTCGAAGCCGCACCCGACCCGGAAAGCGAACGGGTGATCAGCGCGGACACCGCTGCCGACCTCCGGTTGATGCTGGAAGCCGTCACCGAGGAGACGGGCACCGCCCCCCAAGCCCGCGTCGAGGGCTACCGGGTCGGCGGCAAAACCGGCACCGCCAACCGGATCAACCCGGAAACCGGCAAATACCAGGGCGGCGGCTACGTCAGCTCCTTTGTGGGTTTCGCCCCCGCCGACGACCCCGAACTCGTGGTCTCCGTGGTCCTGCACAGCCCGAAAGGCGAGTACTACGGGGGTGAGGCGGCGACCCCGGTCTTCACCGACGTGATGTCGTTCGCGCTCAAAACCGCGCGCATCCCCCCGACCCAGACCGAGCGTCCCCCGCTGCGTCTCATGGAGTGATCCACGCCCGGCCTCCTACGAAACAGGACACACCGGCCGGAGACGCTTGCCACACCACCGCGCGGTACCCGATGCTGTCGGGCATCCGCACGATACGAGGTCAACGGCCCAATCCCGGCTCTACCCGCACGTTGCGCCGCGGCGGGCCCGGAAGCCGGGGGCGGTACCGGTGCGCCCCGGCTCCTGCGCGACGTTGACCTCCACTAGCGGTGAACCGATAACCTCACGAGGTGTCACCCGTAATGCGACCCGAACACGTCCAGCCACGTCTGCTCTCCGAACTCGTCCCACTGCTCGGACCGGACGCCTTCGTTACTTGTGTCGACCCCGCGGAGCCGCCCCTGGGCACCGCGCCCACCCCTGCCGCTACTGACCTCGAACAGGCCAGCAGCGTGGACTCGGTGGTGGTGACCGGTGTCACCCACGACTCCCGCGCGGTACGCCCCGGGGACCTGTACGTGGCCGTCCAAGGGCAGCGTGTCCACGGCGCTAAATTCGCCGCCCAGGCAGCCCGCGCCGGCGCGGCGGCTGTGCTCACCGACCCCGCTGGATACGACCGCGCCGCCGCCACCCGGCTGCCCGTCATCACCGTGCCCGACCCCCGCTCCCGGCTCGGGGACGTGGCCGCCTGGATCTACGGCCATCCGGCTCGGGAACTGCTGCTCATCGGCACCACCGGAACCAGCGGCAAGACCACGGTCAGCTACCTGGTGGAATCCGGGCTGCGCGAGGCAGGAATGCGCACCGGTCTGGTCGGCACCGTGGAGATCCGGGTCGACGACGAGCGCATCGACTCTTCCCTGACCACCCCGGAGGCCACCGAACTGCACGGCCTGTTCGCCCTCATGCGGGAGCGCGACGTGGCCGGCGCCGCCATGGAAGTCTCCAGCCACGCCCTGGCCCTGGGCCGGGTGGCCGGAGTGCGCTACGACGTCGCCGTGTTCACCAACCTCTCCCAGGACCACTTGGACTTCCACGCCGACCTGCACGACTACTTCGAAACCAAAGCGCGGCTGTTCACTCCCGAATTCGCCAAAGTCGCCGTGGTCAACCGGGACGACTCCTTCGGGCGGACCCTCATCGACCGGATCACCGAACAGGGCGCGATCCCCGTCACCACGTTCTCCGCCACCGGCGACACGGCAGCGGACTGGTATGCCACCGACGTCGTGCTCGAAGCGGGCGGCAGCCGGTTCCGGGTGGTCGGCCCCGGAGGCATGGCCATGGACGCTTCCGTGCGGCTGCCGGGCCCGTTCAACGTCGCCAACGCCATGGCCGCGATCGTCGCCCTCATCGAAGCGGGAGTGCCGCTCCCCACCGCGGTGGCAGGCGTGGCCGCGGCCCGCGGCGTGCCGGGCCGCATGGAACGGGTCGACGAAGGACAGGACTTCACCGCCATCGTCGACTATTCGCACAAACCCGGGGCGATTGAGGCGGTTCTCACATCGCTGCGCCCCATCACCGAAGGGCGCCTCACCATCGTCGTGGGCTGCGGCGGCGACCGCGACCGGGGGAAACGCCCGCTCATGGGCGAGGCAGCGGCCCGCCTGGCCGACGCGGTCATCCTCACCGACGACAACCCGCGCAGCGAAGACCCGGTCACCATTATCACCAGCATGCTTGAAGGCGTGGCGAAAGTGCCTGTCGCGCAGCGCGCCCGCATCACCGTGGAACCGGACCGGCGGACCGCGATCGAACTGGCCGTGGCCCGTGCCCAGCCCGGAGACGTCGTGGTCGTGGCCGGCAAAGGGCACGAACGCGGCCAGCACGTGGGGGACCGCATCCTCCCCTTCGACGACCGGGACGTGCTCCGCGAAGCGATCCGCGCCCGACTCGACACCGACTGACCTGCGCAGACCCCGCAAGGGAATGACGCCGGCGCGGGTGGGGACTCCGCGTGAGGGCCCGCAGCCCGCTGTCGTTCGCCACGCGCGGACGGCGTGTCGGACACTTCCCCACCCTGCCGGTTTTTTCGGCGTTAAGGTTCAAAACGGATCTCACTCATGCCACATTCGGGTCTGAGCGCAACCCGGGTGGGCGATCTTGTTCTAAGGTTAGGTGCGGCAATTCTCAGCCCGGCACCGTGGCGTCCGCATGCCGCTTTCGCGGCTTTTGGGCAGCATCCCCATTTCTCGCACGCTGTTCACTGGCAATCACGACGCTTCCAGCGTGGTGGACCGGGCCCGACATGAGGAGTGGATTTGATCGCGCTGACGCTCGATCGGATCGCCAAGATCACCCGATCACGACTACGCGGATCGGCGCAGCCCACGGACACTGTCGACGGCCCGGTGGTCATCGACTCGCGGGAGGCCGCTCCTGGTTCGCTGTTCGTTGCCTTGCGAGGCAGCCGTGTCGACGGCCACGACTTCGCTGAGGCCGCGGTCAGAGCCGGAGCGACAGCCGTTCTGTGCTCCCGCCCCGTGGACGCGCCCCATCTGCTCGTCGACGGCGGCGACGACGCGGTAGTAGCGGCACTGGCGAAGCTGGCGCGCGCGGTCGTAGCGGAACTCCCCGACGCGGACATCATCGGCGTCACCGGGTCGTCGGGGAAGACCACGACAAAAGACCTGCTCGCTCAGACGCTGCAGCGGATCGGCCCCACCGTCGCGCCCCCGGGATCGTTCAACAACGAAATCGGTCATCCGCTCACCGTGTTGCGGGCGGACCAGACCACCCGTTTCATCGCGTTGGAGGTCGCCGCGCGCGGCGTGGGACACATCGCGCACCTGTGCCAGATCGCGCCGCCACGCATCGGAGTCGTGCTCAATGTCGGCAGCGCCCACATGGGCGAGTTCGGCAGCCGGGACACCATCGCCCAGGCCAAAGGCGAACTCGTGGAAGCGCTTCCCGCGGCCGCGCAAGGAGGGGTCGCCGTCCTCAACGCCGACGACGACGCCGTCATCGGCATGGCCTCGCGCACCGCAGCGCGAGTCGTGAGCTACGGCCTGGCCCCCGACGCCGACGTGCGGGCTGAAGGCATCGCCCTAGACGAACGCGGGCGTCCTCGCTTCACCCTCGCCATCGGCGAGGACACCGCCCCCGTGAGTCTGCGGCTCGTCGGCACCCACCAAGTGCACAACGCCCTGGCCGTCGCCGCAGTCCTCCGCGAACTCGGCGAACCGGTCACCGCTATCGCCGCGGCACTGAGCGAAGCCGGACCGGTGAGCCGCTGGCGCATGGAGGTCACCGAGCGGCCTGACGGCGTAACCATCGTCAACGACGCCTACAACGCCAACCCCGAATCCATGAGTGCGGCACTGCGCACCCTGGCGACGCTGGCCTCCGGCCGCCGCGCTTTCGCGGTCCTCGGCCACATGGCCGAACTCGGCTCCGCGCACCGGACCGAACACGAACGGATCGGACGGCTGGTGACCGAAAGCGGAGTGGACGTCCTCATCACCGTCGGAGAGCAGGCCGCGAGCATCGCGGACGGCGCCGCCTCCGTTGCCGACTGGAAAGGGGAGACCGTCACGGTCGCCGACGTGACCGAGGCGGTCGCGGTGCTCAAAGAGCGTCTCAGACCCAAGGACATCGTCATGTTGAAGGGATCACGAGTGGCTGGGCTGGAGCAGGTAGCCGAGCAGCTGATCGATGTGGAGGCGGCTGAATGACCGGCATCATCGCAGCTGCGGGGATCTCCCTGCTGGTCTCCTTCCTCCTCCTGCCCCCTCTGATCAGGATCCTCTACCGGTTCAAGTTTGGACAAGAGATCCGCGACGACGGTCCGCAAGGCCACAAGACCAAGCAGGGCACGCCCACCATGGGCGGTATCGCCATCATCTTCGGCACGGTCGTCGGCTACTTCGGCGCGCACGCGGTCACCATGACACCGCCGACCGTCTCCGGCGTGCTGGTGATCCTCCTGTTCGTCGGGCTGGGCTGCGTAGGATTCCTCGACGACTTCATCAAGATCTACAAGCGCCGCAGCCTGGGCCTGCGCAGCGGTGCGAAAATGCTCGGCCAGATCATCGTGGGCGTAGGGTTCGCCATCGGCGTCACCATGTTCCCCAACTCCTACACCTACACGCCGGGCTCCACCCACCTGTCCCTGCTGCGCGACTTCGGTCCCCCCATGGCCGTGTGGCTGTTCGTGATCTGGGCGCTGCTGCTGATCGTGGCCACCTCCAACGCGGTGAACCTCACCGACGGCCTCGACGGCCTGGCCACCGGAGCGACCATCCTCTCCCTCGTCGCCTACGTCATCATCGGCAACTGGCAGCTCCGCCAGAGCTGCATCAACGCCCTGGAGCCCAACTGCTACACGGTGCGCGACCCCCTCGACCTGGCCGTGGTCGCCGCAGCCGCGCTCGGCGGGTGCATCGCCTTCCTCTGGTTCAACGCACCCCCCGCCAAGATCTTCATGGGCGACACCGGCTCGCTCGCGCTCGGCGGCCTGCTCGTGGGACTGGCCATCACCACCCGCACCCAGCTGCTGCTGCTGGTCATCGGAGGTCTGTTCGTCCTCATCACCGCCTCGGTGATCATCCAGGTCGGCTCCTTCCGCCTCACCGGGAAACGGGTGTTCCGCATGGCGCCCCTCCAGCACCACTTCGAGCTGAAAGGGTGGGCCGAAACCACGATCGTGATCCGGTTCTGGATCATTCAAGGGCTGTTCGTCGCCGCAGCGATGGCCTTGTTCTACCTGGAATGGATGCCTCGATAAGCGATGAGTGACACCGCGATGGAGCTGAGGGGACGCCGGGTCTGCGTCACAGGACTGGGGGTCTCCGGACCCCCTGTCGCCCGAGCACTGCTGAAACACGGGGCGCACGTCACCGTCGTGGAAGGCCGCGACGACGACGTGAACCGGGAACGCGCCCGCACCCTGCGGGAACTCGGCGCCACCGTGGAACTCGGTGAGCCCACCACACTCCCCGCGGGAACCGACCTCGTCGTCACCTCACCCGGCTGGCGGCCCGACGCGCCCGTCCTGGTCGCGGCGGCCGACGCCGGGGTCGAGGTGATCGGCGACGTCGAACTGGCCTGGCGGCTCCGCCCCGCCGGCCAGGTCTGGCTGGCCGTCACCGGCACCAACGGCAAGACCACCACGGTGCGCATGCTCGAAGCGATGCTGCGGGCCGACGGGCGGCGCGCCCTCGCCGTCGGCAACGTGGGCACCCCCGTCATCGACGCGGCGCTCGCCGACGGCCCCGACCGCTGGGACATCCTCGCCGTGGAACTCTCCAGCTTCCAACTCCACTGGTCCGCCACCGTGCAGCCGCACGCGGCCGCGATCATCAACCTCGCCCCCGACCACTTGGACTGGCACGGAGGCATGGAACCCTACGCGGCCGCCAAGGCCAAGGTCTACGGCGCCGGCACCATCCGCATCGTCAACGCCGCCGACCCTGCGCTGCGCGAGCTCGCCGAAACCCACGGCGACCCCGCTGCACCGCTCGTCGGATTCAGCCTGGACGTGCCGCGCGCCGGAGAACTCGGACTCGTCGAGGACCTGCTCGTCGACCGCGCTTTCGTCGCCAACCCGCGCACCGAGGCCACCGAACTCGCCACCCTGGCCGACGTCACCCCCCGCGCACCGCACAACGTGGCGAACGCGCTGGCCGCCGCCGCACTCGCCCGGTCGATCGGCGTCGCCCCGGAGGCGGTGCGCACCGGACTGCGGAACTTCCAGCCCGAACCGCACCGCATCGCCCACGTGGCCACCATCGACGGGGTCGACTACGTCGACGACTCCAAAGCGACGAACGCGCACGCCGCCGCCGCTTCGCTGGCCGCCTACCCCTCGGTGGTGTGGATCGCCGGCGGCCTCCTCAAAGGCGCCGACGTCACCGGCCTGGTGCGGCAGGCCGCGAGCCGGCTGCGCGGCGTCGTCCTGCTCGGCGCCGACCGGCACCAGTTGCGGGAAGCGCTCGACACGCACGCCCCCCACGTGCCTGTCGTGGACGTGGCCCGCACCGACGAAGGCGCCATGGCTGAAGTGGTGGCCGCCGCGGCCCGGCTCGCCCAGAAAGGCGACACCGTGCTCCTCGCCCCCGCAGCAGCCTCCATGGACATGTTCACCAACTACATCGAACGGGGTGAAGCGTTCGCCCGAGAAGTCCGTGCACTCGCCGGCTGAACCCTCAACCGCCACCGGCCCCGCCGAAAACCCGTGAACTTTTTGGCGGGCCGGTGCGTCTGCGAAGACATGGAGTCAGAAAAAACCCCAACACGCCGGTTATGTGCATGTCCTCGGCCCTGCTAACCGCCAAACTGGTGCAGCACGGTGCATCACGCACCCCATGGAGTGCTCAGGCGGCGTGGGAGGGAGGAGGGACATGGCGGCCACCACACCGGTTTCCTCGGCTACGGGGGGAAGAGGCGCCGGCGCGCGCAGAAGAACGCGGAACGCGAAGACGGACGGCGCCGTGCTCAGCCGGGTCAAGGAGTTCACCCGGCTGCTGGACCGTCCCCTGACCTCCTACTACCTGCTGGTCGGCAGCAGCGTCCTGCTCATCGTGCTCGGCCTGGTCATGGTGCTGTCCTCCTCCATGGTCGACTCCTACACCGAGACCGGCTCCGCGTTCTCCCTCTTCTTGAAGCAGGCGGTTGCCGCGCTCATCGGCATCCCGCTGATGCTGCTGGCCTCCCGGCTGCCTCCGCGGACTCTGCGGCTGCTCGGCGGACCGCTGCTCCTGGTGTCCATCGTGCTCCTGGTGATCACCACGTTCCGCGGAGTCGAATACTACGGGGCCACCCGCTGGCTCAACATCGGCGGGATCACCGTGCAGGCGTCCGAACCAGCCAAGCTCGCCTTCGCGCTGTGGGGAGCGAACCTGCTGGCCCGCAAAGAAGAACTCCGGGAACTGACCGAATGGCGGCACCTGCTGGTCCCGCTGCTGCCCGTCTGCGGAATCCTGGTGCTGCTCGTCCTCATGGGCAGCGACCTGGGCACCTCGTTCGTGCTGATGGCTGTCCTCGTGGCGCTGCTGTGGATCATCGGCGCCCCCGGCCGCCTGTTCTTCGGAGTGGTCGGCCTCGTCGGACTCCTGGTCGCCATCATGATCGCGGTCGAACCCTACCGGCTGAAACGCCTCACCGCCTTCCTCAACCCGGAAGCCGACCCGTTCAACAGCGGCTACCAGTTGCTGCACGGCCTGTACGCGCTGGGCACCGGCGGCCTCCTGGGCGTCGGTATCGGGGCGAGCCGAGAGAAGTGGGGCCACCTGCCCCACCCGGAGAGCGACTTCATCTTCGCCATCATCGGCGAAGAGTTCGGCCTGCTCGGTACGCTGCTGGTGATCGGGCTTTTCGGGGTTCTCGGCTACTCGGGGCTGCGGGTCGCGGCCCGGACCACCGACCCGTTCGTCCGACTGTCCGCGGTGGCGATCACCACGTGGATCTGTGTGCAGGCGATGGTCAACATCGGCACGGTCATCGGGGTGCTCCCGGTGACGGGCATCCCGCTACCCTTCGTTTCAGCCGGGGGATCGTCACTCATCCCCACAATGTTGGGCATGGGGGTCCTACTGGCGCTAGCCCGGAACGAGCCCGCCGCACGCAGCGCACTCAGTGCTCGAGGCCCTACATACCCCCAAAGGGCTCTAAGCTGGCTTGGCCTGGGTAACAGCGCGGGCCGCACAGCCCCAGGCGCTGACCGGGCTCCTAAGACACGCCCGACGCAGGTTCAAGCGAGGAGGAATCGGCGACGATGAGGGTAGTCCTCGCCGGCGGCGGCACGGCCGGACATGTGGAACCCGCACTGGCACTGGCCGATGCGCTACGGCGGATCAACCCTGACACCCAGGTGCTGTGCCTGGGTACGAAGCGAGGACTGGAGCAGCGGCTCGTCCCCATGCGGGGCTACGAACTGGCGGAGATCCCCGCTGTCCCGCTGCCCCGGAAGCTCACCCCCCAGTTGCTTTCCGTCCCCGGCAGGCTGGCCAACGCGATCAGCACCGCAGCCAAGCACCTGGACCGTGTCCAGGCCGACATCCTGGTCGGTTTCGGCGGCTACGTGGCCACCCCGGGATACTTGGCTGCACGCAGTCGCCGCATCCCGATTGTGGTCCACGAAGCCAACCCGCTGCCCGGCCTGGCCAACCGGCTCGGCGCCCGGCTCACCCCCCACGTGTTCACCGGGCATCCGCACACGGAGATCCGCAACGGCCGCTACATCGGCATCCCCCTGCGGACCCGGATCTCCAACCTGGACCGGCTCGCTGTGGGCGACAAAGCCCGCTCCAAGTTCGGGCTCCGCCCCGACCTGCCGACCCTGCTGATCTTCGGCGGCTCCCAGGGGGCCCAGGCCATCAACCAGGCCGCTTTCGACAGCGCCGAAGACTTCTACCAGGCAGGCATCCAGGTGCTGCACGTGGTCGGCCCCAAGAACGCGGACGGCCCCGAAGACCGCACTCGGGGCGGCGTGCCCTACGTGGTGGTGCCCTACGTCGACGAGATGGAGCTCGCGTACGCAGCGGCCGACATCGCCATGTGCCGCTCGGGGGCGCTCACCTGTGCGGAACTGACCGCGGTGGGCCTGCCCGCCGTGTTCGTCCCGCTCGCGATCGGTAACGGGGAGCAGCGGCTCAACGCTGAACCGATCGTGCAGGCGGGCGGCGGCCTCATGGTCGCCAACTCGGAGCTGAGCCGCGACTGGATCAGAGAGCACCTCATCCCGCTGCTCACAGACACTGATCGAATCGTGGCCATGTCGGAGGCCGCGGCGCGGCTGGGACGCCGGGACGCCGACATGGCGCTGGCCCGCGAGGTCATCGCGATCGCCCGCGGGGAACGGCCGACTCCAGAGATGCCCATCGACTATTCGGAGGAATCGGGGGACACCCGATGAGCCTGGTCGAACCGACCGAACCGGTCGAAGTCGACAAGCTGGGCCGCGTCCACTTCATCGGCATGGGGGGCGCGGGCATGTCCGGAATCGCGCGCGTGCTGCTGCAGCGCGGCGTGGAAGTGTCCGGCAGTGACGCACGGGACAGCGCCCTGCTCCGGGAACTGGAGGAGCTCGGCGCGACCGTCCACGTCGGCCACGCCGCCGAGCACGTGGGGGACGCCGACACGGTCGTCGTCTCCTCCGCGATCCGCGACACCAACCCGGAGCTCGTGGAAGCACGCGCCCGCAACCTGCGCATCCTGCCGCGCGCCGCGGCCCTCGGCACACTGCTGCTGGGCCGCTACGGGGTCGCCGTCGCGGGAACCCACGGCAAGACCACCACCACGTCCATGATCACCGTGGTGTTGCAGCACCTGGGGGCCATGCCCGGGTATGTCATCGGCGGGCAGCTGGTCACCACCGGGCTCGGCGCTGATGCGGGCGCGGACGACATCATCGTGGTGGAGGCCGACGAAAGCGACGGCTCCTTCCTCATGCTTTCGCCCCGCGTCGCCGTGATCACCAACGTCGAAGCCGACCACTTGGACAACTACGGCGACCTGGAAGAGATCCACGACAAGTTCGCCGCATTCATCGGCCGCGTGTCCGAAACCGTGGTGGTAGGGGTGGACGACCCGGGGGCGCGCCGGGTCGCCGAGGTCGCCCGCCAGCGGGGGCTGAAAGTCCTCACCTACGGCGAAGCCGACACGGCCGACTACCGGGTCCGCGACATCACCGTGGACGGGTTCACCACGATGTTCACCATCGACCCGCCCACCGGGGACCCGGTGCACTGCACCCTTCCCCTGCCCGGCCGGCACAACACGCTCAACGCCGCTGCCGCTGTCGCTGTCGCCGACACCATCGGCTACGACCCTGAAGTCGCGGTGGAAGGACTCGCCGAATTCGCGGGGGCGGCCCGCCGCTTCGAATTCAAGGGCGAAGCGAACGGGGTGAGCGTCTACGACAGCTACGCCCACCACCCCACCGAGATCGCCGCCGATTTGGACGCCGCACGCGCCGCACTCGACTCGCAGGCCGCCAAGGGCGGGAAGGCCGGCCGGATCGTGGTGCTGTTCCAGCCCCACTTGTACAGCCGGACCCGCATCTTCGCCGAAGAGTTCGCTGCCGCGCTCACCAAGGCGGACGAGGTCGTCGTCCTCGGGATCTACGCTGCCCGCGAAGACCCCGAGCCGGGGGTCACCGCCGAGCTAATCACCGAGCGCATCGGCCACGACCGGGTCTACTACCGTCCCGACCGCGACGCCGCGGTCGAATGCGTGGTGTCGGTGGCGCAGCCAGGCGACATCGTGCTGACCATGGGCGCCGGGGACGTGACGGAGCTCGGCCCGCGCATCGTCGAAGCCCTCGGATAAGCCGGGCCCGGCGCGGGCGCCGCGGTATGCTGCCGCAGTCGACCACCGGGGAGCGGAGGGAGGAGGGTGACGGTCGAAGAGCGGAGCAGCGCAGCGGTCTCCGACGAGGGCGCGTCCCGGCCGGACCCGTGGCAGGCCGCCTTCATCATCCTGCTGGTGAGCGGCCTGGTCGGGGCAGTGCTGTGGGTGCTGTTCGGCTCGCGCCTGCTCGCCGTCCGCCAGATTGAGGTCACCGGCCTGGACCGCCTCGCGGAGACCGAAGTGTTGGCGGCCGTGGACGTGACCCCGGGGACCCCGCTGGCCCGGGTGGACACCGACGCTGTGGCGGCGCGAGTGTCCGAACTGCGCCTCGTGGACTCCGTGGACGTGCAGCGCGGCTGGCCCGCCACGCTCCGTGTCGCGGTGACCGAACGCGTCCCTGTCTTCGCGCTGGCCGCAGCAGACGGCGGCTACCTCCTCGTGGACTGGGAAGGGGTGTGGGTGGAGAAGAGCGAAGCGGAGCCGGAAGGCTACCCACTGCTCCACGTATCCGGCGACGTCGAAGGCAACCCCGCGGTGGCCGACAGCGCGCTGGTGCTTGCCGCACTCCCCGACGCTCTGGCCGCGGATGTGGCAGCCGTGGTGGCGACCGACCGGGCCCGTCTCACCCTGGAGTTCACCACCGGGGCCACAGCGATGTGGGGAGACACCGAACGGGCAGCGGACAAGGCCCGCGCCCTGGAAGTGCTCATGGCGCAGCATCCCCCTGAACCGGGACGCCACTACGACGTGAGCGCTGAAGGGGTGGCGGTGGTCCGGTGATCTTCCTAACCCTGCCTGCCCAGGGTGGGATGGACGGTGCGCTTACTGGCGTATCCGACACCGAAGTGCGCGACACGCCGATAGGCTGAAGCGGTGGTTAGTTGCCCGTTACCAGGGTGGCGGCTTACTGTCAGAAAGCACAGTCTTTAGTTGATATAACGACAAGCATTCCCGTGCCACAGTGGTGGTGCGGGCGGGACGTGGACGTGCCCGCACGGTCCATGCCCCACCCGGGCATCTCCCCGGAGGCGCCCGGAACCACGAAGCAAGCAGAACCGGACAGCTTTCGCGCCGAACCGGTTCCGGGAGGGACGTCCCCCACGGCCGATCCTCCCGGAGGGGCGGCGCGGCTGGCAAGAAGCGAGCGGAAAGGCCCCTCGTCGTGGCAGCACCGCAGAACTACCTCGCGGTCATCAAAGTCGTCGGGATCGGCGGCGGCGGTGTCAACGCCGTCAATCGCATGATCGAAGAGGGTCTCAAGGGCGTCGAATTCATCGCCATCAACACCGACGCTCAGGCGCTGCTCATGAGCGACGCCGACGTGAAACTGGACGTCGGCCGTGAACTTACTCGAGGTTTGGGAGCGGGCGCCAACCCCGATGTGGGGCGTAAGGCGGCTGAGGACCACCGCGAAGAGATCGAAGAGGTCCTCAAGGGCGCCGACATGGTCTTCGTGACCGCCGGTGAGGGAGGAGGCACCGGCACGGGCGGCGCCCCCGTAGTCGCCAACATCGCTCGCTCCCTTGGAGCGCTCACCATCGGTGTCGTCACCCGCCCGTTCAGTTTCGAAGGCAAGCGGCGCGCCACCCAGGCTGAGGCGGGGATCGCGATGCTGCGTGAGGAAGTAGACACGCTCATCGTCATCCCCAACGACCGCCTCCTGTCGATCTCGGACCGGCAGGTGAGCGTCCTCGACGCCTTCAAAGCCGCCGACCAGGTGCTGCTGTCGGGTGTGCAAGGCATCACCGACCTGATCACCACCCCCGGGCTGATCAACCTGGACTTCGCCGACGTCAAGTCGGTCATGTCCGGGGCGGGCTCGGCTCTCATGGGGATCGGATCGGCACGCGGAGACGACCGCGCGGTCGCAGCAGCCGAGATGGCGATCTCCTCGCCGCTGCTGGAAGCCAGCATCGACGGCGCCCACGGAGTGCTGCTGTCGATCCAAGGCGGTTCCGACCTCGGCCTGTTCGAGATCAACGAGGCAGCACAGCTCGTCGCCAACTCCGCGGCCGCGGAGGCGAACATCATCTTCGGTGCGGTCATCGACGACGCGCTCGGCGACGAAGTGCGGGTCACGGTTATCGCCGCCGGGTTCGACGAACCCCAGGTGGAGTCGCCATCCCCCACCCCCTCCCGTGCGGTCAGCGCACCGACCACGCCCGCGGCGCCAGAGCGGTTCACCCCGCCACCGCCTCCTCCGCCGCCGCTGCGTACCGTGGAGCCGCCCCGCTCCGAACCGCCGACGCCGAGCCTGGCGCGCGACCCCCGTCCCACGACGGAACCGGACAGCGGGGCTGAGACGGCAGCGGAACCGGCCGCAACAGAGGAACCGCAGTCGGACAGCGCGGCAGCCAGCGAGGCCAAGGAGACCAAGGACACGCCGGCGAATCGGGACGAAGACCGGCCCTACCGGCCCGGAGGCCTCTACCCCATGGGAGGGGAGGGCGGGTACACCCGTCCCCGGGTCTCCGACAGCCCGTTCTCCCGCAGCGGTGAGATCCCCACACCGCGACGCCGCGTCGTCTTCGACGAAGGCGACGACCTCGACGTCCCCGACTTCCTCAAATAGCCGCATCCGGGCCGGTCCTCGCGGACCGGCCGCACCGTTCGCTCCCCCACGAATCGGATAAGGAGGTGCTCCCCGTGACGGGCACCGTGGTCGAGTTGGCCCCCGGGATACACGCCGGATTCACCGGCCGTGCCGGAGGAGTCAGCGGGGAGCCGTACGCGACCCTGAACCTGGGCGACCACGTGGGTGACGACCCTGCAGCGGTGGCGGAGAACCGGAAACGGGCCGCCCTCGGGTTCGGGATCTCCCCCGACCGCGTGGTGTGGATGAACCAGGTGCACGGCGCCACCGCGGTGACCGTGACCGGATCCGGCCAGGCGGGGGACGTCGACGCAGTCGTCACCCCGGAAGCAGGCCTCGCCTTGGCGGTGCTGGTGGCGGACTGCCTGCCCCTGCTGGTCGCGGACGCCGCAGCCGGGGTGATCGGCGCGGCGCACGCGGGACGCCCGGGCATGGCGGCGGGAGTGGTGCCTGCCCTGGTGGCGGAGATGGCCCGGCACGGGGCGCGCCCCGAGCGGTGTGTTGCCCTCCTGGGGCCCGCGATCTGCGGCCGCTGCTACGAGGTGCCCCGCGACCTGCAGGACAGGGTGGCCCGCACGGTTCCAGAAGCCCGCTGCACAACCGCGGAAGGCACACCAGGACTAGACATTCGAGCCGGAGTCACCGCACAGTTGACGAACTTGGGCGTGACGAATATCACTCATGACAGTCGGTGTACTCGGGAGAGCGCCGACTTGTTCTCCTACCGCAGAGACGCGACCACCGGACGGTTCGCCGGATATGTCTGGAGGGTCCCATGAGCGGGGAGGCACGACGCGCAGAGCTCGCCGCGAACCTGGAACGGGTCCGCGAGCGGGTCGCTGCCGCCTGCGCGGCGGCAGGACGCAAGCCCGAGGAGATCACCATCGTCGCGGTGACCAAACAGTATCCGGCCTCTGACGTGCGTCTTCTCGCGGAACTGGGTATCCGCGACATCGGCGAGAACCGCGACCAGGAGGCGGCGCCGAAAGCAGCCGAATGCCGTGATCTCGATCTCACCTGGCATTTTGTCGGTCAACTGCAGACAAACAAAGCCCGCTCGGTGGCCCGCTACGCTGACGTGGTCCACTCCGTGGACCGGATGCGGCTCGTCACTGAGCTGGGACGCCGGGTCCGCGCCGCGGAACGTACGGTGACCTGCCTCATCCAAGTCAACCTGGACCCCGACTCCGAACAGGGCGTCCTAGGCCCCCGGGGCGGTGCCGACCCCGGTGACGTGCCCGCCCTCGCGGAGGCAGTGGAAGCCGAGGAAGGACTTGCCCTGGGAGGTGTGATGGCCGTCGCACCGCGCCAGGGTGATCCACGAGAAGCCTTCGACCGGCTTAAAACGGTCGCTGAGGAACTCCAAGCTCGCTACCCTCATGCCACGGTGATTTCCGCCGGGATGAGCGGAGACCTAGAAGCCGCAATTGAGCGGGGAGCGACACATCTGAGAATAGGTACGGCGTTGCTTGGCAATCGGAGGTTGATCGTGGGGTAATGTCCCCAGATGAACCCTGGGGCATACGCTGTTCCCTCCTCCGCTCAGGGGTGGACGGGGACCGAATCCATCGGCAAGTCATCTGCGGTGAATCACCACAGGGACGACGGAGGACAAGAGATGGCCGGCGCGCTGCGCAAGATGGCGGTCTACCTCGGCCTCGTGGAGGACGACCGTTACGATCACCGTTACGCGGACGAATACGATGACTTCGAGGACTTCGACGAGCCTCTCGACGAGCGGCCCAGTCGGAATCGTAGTCCCCGCGACGACTCTCGAAACAATGTTGTGACGGATTCCTCTGATCACTCTCCGTCACGAAATGAGCGACGTTCCCCCGCTCCGGCGCCCGCTACCGCAGATCTCGCCCGTATTACGACACTCCATCCCCGCACGTACAACGAAGCGCGTACCATCGGAGAGCATTTCCGTGAAGGTATTCCGGTGATCATGAACCTCACCGAGATGGTCGACAGCGACGCTAAGCGACTGGTCGACTTCGCGGCGGGTTTGATCTTCGGCCTGCACGGAAGCATCGAGCGTGTGACGAATAAAGTGTTTCTGTTGTCTCCGGCTAATGTTGAGGTGACCGCTGAAGACAAGGCACGTATCGCGGAGCGAGGGTTCTTCAATCAGAGTTAGAGCAGCACACACATCCAGCGAGGCAGCCGGAGTACGAGAGTGAACATCGTCCAAGTCGTGCTCGGCAACGTTCTGATCTTCGTCCTGTACCTCTTCCTGATCGCGCTGATCGGACGGTTGGTGTTCGACCTGGTTCAGATGTATGCCCGATCCTGGCGGCCCGCCGGGTTGGTATTGGTCTTGGCCGAGACGACCTATACGATCACGGACCCACCGCTCAAGTTCCTGCGCCGCTTCATCAAACCCATCCGGTTGGGGAGTGTCGCACTCGACTTGAGCTTCATGATCCTGTTCCTTGTGGTGATGATCCTCCTCCAGATCGTGGCGTCTGTCATGACCGTGTAGCAAGATCCGAGAGGCAGGAAGGTAGGCTCCGGTTCCAATACATGCGTCTTAACCATGATCTGGAGTGCCATAAGGTCACGATCAGGTAGCGTCCCTACGGACAGAGTCCAAGCGCGCCAAGGAGACGAACATGCCGCTGACACCTGCGGATGTACGCAATAAGCAATTCAGTACAACCCGGCTACGACCGGGATACGACGAAGAAGAGGTCGACGCCTTCCTCGACGAGGTTGAGGCTGAGCTCGACCGTCTGATCCAGGAGAACGAGGAACTGCGCGGCAAACTCGCTGAGTGCCTGCGCGGCAAGGTTCCCCCTGCGGGAATGAACGACTTCCAGCCCCAGGAGCCCCCCGCTCCTCAGGAGGCCCCCCAGCCTGAAATGCCGATGCGGCAGCCTGAGCCTGCCCCGGCAGCCGCCATGGGCCTGCCCGGCGGCGAAGACAACATGGACACCGCGGCACGGGTGCTGGCTCTCGCACAGCAGACCGCTGACCAGGCCATCTCGGACGCCCGCCGCGAGGCCGACGAGACCCTGGGCCGGGCCCGCCACGAGGCCGAGGACATCCTCAGCAAGGCCCGCCGCCAGGCCGAGCAGATCATCAACGAGGCTCGCGCCCGGTCGGAGAACCTTGATCGGGATGCCCAGGAGCGCCACCGCCAGGTCATGGGCTCGCTCGTGCAGCAGCGCGACGAGCTGGAGCACAAGGTCGCCGCGCTCAAGGACTTCGAACGCGAGTACCGCAGCCGGCTCAAGGAGTACTTCGAACGGCAGTTGCGGGAGCTCAACGAGGGAGCGCCCGACTACGGCAACAACCCGAACACCACGGGCGGTTTCCAGACCATGTCTGCTCCCACGGGAGGTAGCCCGTCGCTGCAGCACACCAACCCGGGCACGGGGAGCACGAACCCGTTCGCGTCACCCGAACCGGCACCGCATGGCTACCACCCGGGTGATCCGCACGATCGCCACTGAGTGACGGTCGACGGTCACCCCGGTCCTGTCCGTTCTCTCGATTCCTAAGTAAGGCGCTCACCCGGTGATCATCGTCTGCCTGGTGCTGGTCATAGCGGCGTTCGTCGTGATGGGCACAGCACTAGCCCTCGCAGAGCTGACTCTGGTCAACATCGCGCTCGGTCTCGGCGGGCTCGCCGCTGTACTGCTCGCGGTGGAGTTCGTCCGCAACAGGAAAGCCCTGTTTGGGCCGGGCCGTGCGGAGTCACTGCCCGATCACCGGAGTGCCGGACTCCCCGGGGCCGTGACCGGACCGGTACGGACGGACGATGTGGGGAAGGCGTCCGTCCCGCCTCTGGGCACGGCAGCGGCTACCGGCCAGGTGGCAGCCCCGACCACCAGCGTCGGCAGCCCTCCCGTGGCAGTCCAGGACGACGGAGACAGGACCGCGGTAGTCGGGATCTCCGTCCCCGCGCCGGTTTCCGAACCGGTGCGGGAGGCATCCATTCCACCCCCTGCGGAGGCACGCGACGCTACGCTGTCCGAGCCTCCCCAGGAGGAGCAGCACGAATCCGCCGAATCCAGCAGCGGCAGCTCTGCGGACGACACCCCCACTGCCGCGGCATCCCAAGAGGACGCCGACGACGCAGTCGAGGCCGTCCCAGCCTCCGAGCCGGAGGACCGTGCGGCGGGAACGGCGGAGGACACCGACCCGGTCGACACCGACGACCCGGTCGACGAAAACCCGCCCGTGGAGACTGTCGCGGAACCTCCCTGCTCCGACAGCGACTCCGACGACAGCGCGGCAGAGCATTCCCCGGATATGGAAGCCACCCAGGAGCTCCCTGTCCTCGCCGACCAGCTGCACGGGGCAACCGCGGTCGACACCGACGGTCCTGCAGCCGACAGCGAGGAAACCCCGGACTCTGCTGCGGAGGAGCTGACAGTCGACTCCGAGCGGGACGCGGAAGCGGACGACGGCGAGTCCGAGGACACCGCGTCTGTCGACGCCGCCATCGCGGAACCGGATTCCGAGACTGCAGACAGCGACGAGGAGTCCGAGGCCGCAGACAGCGGCAGCGCTGACACCGCCGAATCCGATCCGTCCGGTGACGACGGCGCCGCGCCCGGCAGCGCCGACCACGACGACTCCCCGGCGGATCCTGCGGACGACACTGATCCGGACGTCGACGAGACGGCCGTGATCACCTTCCGCGAACCAGCCGAATGGAATCCGCCTTTCACACTGCCATCCCAAGAGCAGTACGAAAACAAGAGCGTTTCCGCTGCGGCGATCGCCGAGCTCGCCGCCCGGTGGACCCCCACGGGCAGCGACCTGGGCACGGAAGCGGCTGCCGCTGAGACGGAACCGGACCAGACCGGATCCGACACATCCACCGACTCCGAGGACGGTTCCGACCCTGCCGACCCGCCTCGCGGCAGTACCACCGCCGCTGCAGACGACGCCACATCCTGAGACGTCGCCGTCCCGGCCCACCCGCCCCCGCGAGTATCCCCACCGGGGCCGCGGTGCCCGCCGACGGTCGGATTGAGGAAACGACTCCACGACAACGGGGCCGTGAACCCGAAAGGTCCACGGCCCCGTGCGACGTGTCTTAGGCCTTCCGCAGCCGCAGGGTGATCCCGAACTCCTCCGAGACGACCTCGTAGGCGTCGGCGTCGCCAGTGCCCTCGGTGAAGGACACCGCCAGCACTTCGCTGCTGATCGCCTCCGCGTGCTCAGCCATGGCCTGCGCTGTCATCTCGTCGGTCGCCGACCACCACAGGTGGATACGGTCGGAGATGTTCAACCCGCTGGACTTGCGCGCATCCTGCACCAGACGGATCACCTCGCGGGCAACACCGGCCCGGCGCAGCTCCGGCGTCAACTCCAAGTCCAACGCCACCGTCTCACCGGCCTCCGACGCCACCGTCCAGCCTTCCCGCGGCTGCTCGGTGACCACCACTTCGTCAGCGGAGAGCACCACCTGCTCCCCGTCGACGTCCACGGTCGCCGCATTGTCCGCGCGCAGCCGCTCCACCAGCGTCTTAGCGTCGGCCTCCCGGATCGCCTGGGCGACCCGCGGCGTGGTCTTGCCGAACCGCTTGCCCAGGGCACGGAAGTTCGGCTTCACCGAGTAGTCCACCAGGTCGCCGCCGACCACCGACAGCGGGTCGAGCTGCACCACGTTGAGCTCTTCCGCGATCTGCGCGCGCAACTGCTCCGGCAGCTCCGCAAAACCCGGGGCACCCACGAGCGCCCGCGCCAGCGGCTGGCGGACCCGCTGCCCCGAGTCCACCCGGGCCGCCCGGCCCAGCTCCACCAGGCGGCGCACCAGCGCCATCTGCTCCGACAGCGCAGGGTCGATCAGCGACTCGTCGGCCTTCGGCCACGACGCCAAGTGCACCGACTCCGGAGCATCCGGACGGCGCAGCGCCTGCCACACGTGGTCGGTGATGAACGGCACGATCGGCGCCATCAGCAGGGTGAGGGTCTCCAAGCATTCGAACAGGGTCGCGAATGCCGCAGCCCCCTCAGGCGTGCCCGCACCCGCCCAGAACCGGCGGCGCGACCGGCGCACATACCAGTTGGACAGGTCGTCGATGAACGTGGTCAACGCCCGGCCCGCCAGCGCCGTGTCGAACCGCTCCAACGCGTCGTCCACGGTCTTGATCAGCGAGTGCAGCTCGGAGAGGATCCAGCGGTCCAGCAGCGGCCGGTCCTGCGGCGCCGGCGCGTCCGCCAACTGCTCGTGGCTCCACCCGTCGCCCGCACCCGCGTACAAGGTGAAGAAGGACGCCGAGTTGTAGTAGGTGAGCAGGACCTTGCGGACAATCTCCTCCAGGACCGTGTGCCCGACCCGGCGCGGCATCCACGGCGAACCGCTGGCCGCCATGAACCAGCGCAGCGCGTCAGCGCCGTGCCGGTCCATGACAGGGATCGGCTCCAGGATGTTGCCCAGGTGCTTGCTCATCTTGCGGCCGTCTTCGGCGAGGATGTGGCCCAGGCAGACCACGTTCTCGTACGAGGAGCGGCCGAAGACCAGCGTGCTGACCGCCATCAGCGAATAGAACCAGCCGCGGGTCTGGTCGATCGCCTCGCAGATGTACTGGGCGGGGAAGTTTGCTTCGAACTTCTCCTGGTTGCGGTGCGGGGCACCCCACTGCGCGAACGGCATCGCACCGGAGTCGAACCACACGTCGATGACTTCCGGCACCCGGCGGGCCACCCGCTGCTCCAGCGGCAGCGACGGGTCCGCGTCCGGGTCGGGGATGACGATGTCGTCCACGTACGGGCGGTGCGGGTCCAGGTCGGACAAGTCCTGCCCGCTCAGCTCGCTCAGCTCCTTCAAGGAGCCCACACAGATCCGCCGACCGTCCGGGAACTCCCAGATCGGCAGCGGTGTGCCCCAGTAGCGGCTGCGGGACAGCGCCCAGTCGACGTTGTTGCGCAGCCACTCCCCGTAACGTCCGTCCTTGACGTTCGCCGGAACCCAGTTGGTCTTGGCGTTCTCCGCCAGCAACTGGTCCTTGATCGCGGTCGTCTTGATGTACCACGACGGCACCGCGTAGTACATCAGCGGAGTGTGGCAACGCCAGCAGTGCGGATAGCTGTGCTCGTAGTCGAGGTGCTTGAACAGCAGGCCGCGGTCTTTCAGGTCCGCCACGAGGGCAGCGTCCGCGGTCTTGAAGAACTCGCCGCCCACCAGGTCCAGGTGCTCCTCGAACGTGCCGTCGTTGCGCACCGGGTTGACCACGGGCAGCCCGTAAGCGCGGCAGACCTGCATGTCGTCCGCACCGAACGCGGGCGCCTGGTGCACCAGGCCGGTACCGTCCTCGACGGTCACATAGTCGCCGAGCACCACGAAATGCGCGGGGGAGTCGAACTCCACCAGCTCGAACGGCCGCTGGTAGGTCCAGCGTTCCAGCTCCGCGCCTTTGAACCGCTGCCCGGTCAGCGTCCAGCCGTCACCCAGCGCCGCACCCACCAGCGGCTCGGCCACGACCAACTGCTCAGAACCGTCCGTGGCCACCACATAGTCCACCTCGGGGTGCACGGCCACAGCCGTGTTGGACACCAGGGTCCACGGGGTCGTGGTCCACACCAGCAGCGCGGCCTGCCCGGCGAGCGGGCCGGACGTCAGCGGGAACCGCACATACACCGACGGGTCGGTGACTGTCTCATAGCCCTGCGCGAGCTCGTGGTCGGACAGGGTGGTGCCGCAACGCGGACAGTACGGGCTGATCCGGTAGTCCTGGACCAGCAGGCCCTTGTCCCAGATCTGCTTGATCGCCCACCACACCGACTCCACGTATTCGCGGTCCATGGTGCGGTAGGCCTCGTCCATGTTGACCCAGTAGCCCATGCGCCGCGTCATCTCGGTGAACGCGTCCACGTTCCGCAGCACCGACTCGCGGCAGCGGGCGTTGAACTCGGCGATCCCGAACGCCTCGATGTCCTTCTTGCCGGAGATCCCCAGTTCTTTTTCGACGGCGACCTCAACGGGCAGGCCGTGGCAGTCCCACCCGGCCTTGCGTTCGACGTAGAACCCCTTCATCGTCTTGAACCGGGGGAACACGTCCTTGAATACGCGCGCCTCGACGTGGTGCACGCCGGGCGTCCCGTTCGCGGTCGGGGGACCCTCGTAGAACACCCAGGTCGGGCCGCCCTGTGTCTGCTCTAGGGACCGTTCGAAGATCTTGTGTTCTTCCCACCGCCGCAGCACCTCGTGCTCCATCGCAGGCAGGTCGATCTGGGCGGGAAGCGTGGGGAACGGTCGAGTCGACTCCTTCGACACGTGGCGTACCTTTCCATCAGGGGTGCTGGTCACCTGACGGAGGGACGAGGCAGACGCCCCGCGGTACCACCCTCCTTGGCCGCGCGGCCGTCGTCCTGCCGCGCGCCCCACTCGTTGCTGATCGGCCGGTTCTACTGAGCGTCCGCACAGACGCCGTTCTTCCGGCGGCTCCGGGGTGATCTTCCCGTGCGGTCATACCCCCAGGCTTCCACCGTCCCCGGGTCGCTCATGGCTGTGTCCGCCGGTACTCGTCCCCATCAACGCCTTGCTGGGTTGAGGATATCCCAGGAAGCAGCACCGTCCGGCCGCCGTTTTCCGGCTGTAACGTGACCGGGGCATACTTGCGCCGAAAACCGCGAGACCGAGGAGGAAACGGTGACCCGAGCGACCCACGAGGGAGCCGTCCTGGTGACGCTGGCGGAACGCGACGCCGCGGAAGAACTCGCCGAGCAGTTGCAAGAGCAGGGGTACGCGCCCTGCACCGTGCACCGGGACATGTACGCGGGGGAAGACGACGCCGAAGACGTGGACTGGATCGTGGAAGTCCGCACCGGCCCGGACGGTGCTCCCGCCGTCATGGATGAGGAAGGGCTTGCCGCGCTCGCCGAAGAATACGGCGGGTTCGTGCACGTCGAAGAGTAACGGCCGCTGCGCAGCCAGATGAGGGAATCAGGTTGGCGCATAGAATGAGGGCTGGCCCGCACGCCACGCGGACGGAACACCGACGGCCGCGAGACCACGGAGGCGGCGGTACGCCGTATCCCACGTTGAGGAGTTCCCGCTGAGTGACGTCGACCCCGCTCAGGGCATCGAGAGTACTGAGGCTGAGAACGCGTCCCCACAGGACCGCCCGCGCCGGATAGGGCTGCTGCTGGCGGTTGCCGCCGGGCCCTTGGTTGCCGACTTCGTCACCAAGGAGATCGCGCTCGCGTACTTCTCCCCCCGCGACCCGATCGTGCTTCTCGGCGGCCTGCTCAAGCTGACACTCGTGTTCAACCCGGGGGCAGCGTTCTCCATCGGTACCGGGATGACCTGGGTGTTCAGCCTGATCATGGTGGCGGTCATCGGCACCATCCTGTGGACGGCACCTCGGCTGCGCAGCGCCGGATGGGCGGTGTCGCTGGGGTTGATCCTCAGTGGCGCCATAGGCAATTTCATCGACCGCGTGTGGCGTCCTGACACTCGGGAGATACCGGCGGCACTCGTGGGTCCGGACGCGCCAGGGACGTGGGTGGACCGGCTGTTCCATCCGCCGTCCCCGTTGCACGGTCACGTCGTGGACTGGATTCAGGTGCCCTACTGGCCGGTGTTCAACATCGCCGACTCCGCGATCGTGTGCGGCGGTGTCCTCGCCGTGCTGTTGGCTTTCCGTGGGATCAACATTGACGGCACGCGCGAGACAGACGACAAACGCGGTGCGACGCGAGGAGACGAAGCGTGAGTGATCACCGGAGCATGCCGGTACCTGACGGGTTGGAAGGCGATCGGCTCGATACGGCAATCGCCCGCCTCTTCGGCCTGTCGCGGACCCGTGCAGCCGAGCTGATCGCTGAAGGCAATGTGCTGGTCGATGGTGCGCCAGCAGCGAAGTCCGACCGGGTGAACGCCGGGGCGTGGCTGGACATCACCCTGCCCCCGCCCCCGAACCCCCCTGCGCCGCGTCCCGAGCCGGTGCCGGGGATGCGCATCGTGTACGAGGACGCCGACATTGTCGTGGTGGACAAGCCCGCGGGCGTGGTCGCCCACCCCACGATCGGCTGGTCGGGGCCGACCGTGGTGGACGGGCTGCTGGCCGCAGGGGTCGCGGTCGCGACCAGTGGTGCCGCCGAACGGCAGGGCATCGTGCACCGCTTGGACGCCAACACCACGGGGCTGATGGTGGTCGCGAAAAGCGAGATCGCCTACAGCTCGCTGAAACGCGCGTTCAAGGAGCGCACAGTGGAGAAGGTCTACCACGCGCTCGTGCAGGGGCACCCTGATCCGTTGCGCGGCACGATCGACGCGCCGATCGACCGGCACCCGTCAGGGGACGGCCGGTTCGCGGTGGTGGCGGGCGGCCGCCCGTCGGTGACCCACTACACCACGTTGGAGGCGTTCCGCGCGGCCAGCCTGCTGGAAATCGACTTGGAGACGGGCCGCACCCACCAGATCCGCGTCCACATGTCGGCGATCCGCCACCCGTGCGTGGGGGACACCCTGTACGGGGCGGATCCCACGTTGGCGGAGCGGCTGGGGGTGCACCGGCAGTGGCTGCACGCGATCCGGTTGGCGTTCACCCACCCCACGCAGTACCGCCGGGTGGAGTTCACCAGCTCGTATCCGGAGGATTTGGCGAAGTCGCTGGAGATTCTCCGCGCAGAGTCGTGACGGCATGCACGGCCCCCGCGGAAACCCTCTGAACACGGGTTTCCGCGGGGGCCGTGCCCCCTCCCCGACCGGTCAGGTCAGCGAGTGCAGCGCGGCGAGCGCGTCCCTGCGCACCAGCAGGTCGTGGCGGGTCTGGTTGCGATAGGTGCGCAGACACCCGTAGCAGGACGTCTCTTCCCCGCACTCGCAGTTCTCCACCCGTTTCCGGGCGGCGAGCAGCACTTCGCGGAAGTGCGTGGCAATCCGGACGGCGCCGCCTGCCCCGCCAGGCACCGTGTCGAACAGCACCAGGCTGGTGGTCTGCCCGGCCTGGAAGAACAGGGTGCCGTCGATGTCGTCGCGGCTGATCTCCAACGCGGCTGACGCGCCTTCCAGCAGAGCGTACAGCAGCGAATACCGGGTCTGGGGCGACGCTGTGGTGATGTTCAGCTTCCCGTGGAAGGTGATGTCCACGAGGTCGGTTTCGTACTTGTGCCCCAAGGACAGGCGGCTGAGCGGGCCGGTGCACGGGATGCCTTTGAGCGGGTGCGTGTGCTCTTTAGGACGCTTCTGGGCTGCTCTGCCGCCCCAGCCGCACCATTCACAGATCCAGAATCCGCGTCCAGACGGCCCTTCGGAGAGCGCCACGAGTTCCCCGCGGCTGCCTGCCAGGCACACCACTTCGCCTCCGCTGGGCAGCGGCCACCGTCGTTCCACGGGGTCGACCGCGAGCCGGAGCACGTGGGTAGAGCCGTGCCAGGACCGCTGCGGCGGAGTTAGGCCCGCGGCTTCCGTCTTGGGCAGGGCCACGAAACCGAACTCGGGAATGCAGTACTCGGTGGGCGTGCCGGTGGCTGCGGTCCCGCAGGCCGCACAGACTTCAGCGAGCCGTTCCGTGCTCTCCGCGTAGTAGCCGCAGGTGTCGCACACCCGGTAGGAGAAGCGGCGCAGCTCCCGCCCGGGCAGCCGGTACACCCCGCCCGACTGCCATTTTCTGCTGCCCGCCACGATCTCCACGCCTGGCGCGTACTCGTAGATCGCTGAGGTGAGGTCGCGGGCCAGCTCAAGTTTGCTGCCCACCGGCTCTTCGGCATGGTGGGTGCGCAGTTCCACGGTGTCGACGGGGAATCCGTACTTGGGCAGCACGTTGCGGGTCGCCAGGAAGCTGAGCAGCGAGCGGCGCACGATGGTGTTGATGGTCTTCCCGAACCGCCCAGCCAGCAGGTCGTTGCGTTTCTCAAAGGCTGCCACGCGGCGGCGTTCAAAGTCGGCGACGTCCTGGTCGACTTCGAGACGCAACTGCTCCAAGTGTTCGCACAGTTCGGCAACCCACCGGTCGTCGTCCACCCCGATGTCGGCGGCCACGTTGCTCGGCAGAATGCGCCGCAGTGCGGCCCTGATCTCCTCAGGGACCGGGGTGAGGAAGTCAGCCACGCGGGTCACCGGTGCGGGTGCTCCGTTCTCCCCGGGCAGGAAGAACGCGCCGACGGTGGCCCAGGCCTCCCCGGTGGCGCGGTGCCAGTGCCGGAAGAACGCGGCCAGCGCCACCGAGTGGGCGTGGCGGCGGGCGATGCGCTCGTTGGCGAGCGGCACGTAGGGCGCGCGCACCTGCCCGGCGATCATCTGCTCGGGCTCCTGGTAGCGGAACAGGTCGTGGGAGCGGCGCTGGGCGTGCGTGACCACCAGCGCGGCCGAGTCGGTGCGCCGCCCGGCGCGTCCGGCGCGCTGCACGTAGTTGGCGGTGGTGGGCGGCATGTTGTGCAGCAGCACCGCCTGGAGCTCGCCCACGTCCACGCCGAGCTCGAAGGTGGTGGAGCAGGACAGCATGTTGACGCGGCCCTCGACGAAGTCCTCCTGGATGCGGGCGGCCTCCTCGGTGGACCACTGCGCGGTGTGCTCCTGGGCGCGCAGCACCACCGGGTTGAGGCTGCGGTAGAGGCGCCGGTAGTGGTCGTCGTCCGCCTCGGGGGCGGGCGGCGTGAACGGGTGGAGCGTGCCGGGGCAGTTGAGGGTGGGGCACACCCCGCGCACCGACACCGGGTGCAGGCGGCGGCAGCTGTCGCACTGGTGGAGCGGGGCGTGCGCGCCCACGGGGGCCAGCAGCAGGGCGGTGTGGTCGACCCGCCACACCGTGCCGAGGACGCGGTCGCTGTCCGAGCACAGCCACCCCTCGCCCTCGCGCCCGCCGCCCAGCCCGGTGAGCAGCTTCCAGGCGCCGCGCAGCAGGTCCTCGGGGGTGAGCGAGGGGTCGGCGACGCCGAGCCGGTCCAGCAGCCGCCGCAGGTAGTCGACGCGGCGGTTGCTGGCCTGGCCGGGCAGCCAGGAGATCACCTTCCGCTTGGGGGCGGGGCCGCTCTCCCGCACGTAGACGGGGCCGCGCCGGGGCGCGAACGCCTCGTCGTCGGGGGCCACCCCCTCGGGCATGGTCAGCGCGCCCTGCTGGCGCAGGGTGCGCACGAGCTCGCCGAGCAGGTCCCACGCCTCGTCCTCGTCCAGCCCGAGCATCCGGGTCAGCGCCGGGGGCAGCCGCACGCCCTCGGGGCGTTCCATGCGGACGCGCAGCAGGCCGCGCCCCTCCAGGGACTGCCGGTCGTCGGTGGCGACGAGCTCCCGCATCACCCACAGGCCGGCGGCGTGCTCCCGGCGCTGGCGGGAGACGCGCCGCTCGAAGCTCCCGGCGCGCGCGGCCCGCCGCGCGGTGTGGCCGATCAGGTCGTCGACCCGGAAGTCGTCGGCGGCGTCGAAGCCGTGCTCCAGCCCCTCGAGGATGAGCCGCCGCTGCTGCAGCAGCGAGTAGCTGTGCTCCAGGTAGGGCGCGAAGAACGCGGCGGCCTGGCGGCTGTCGCTGAACGTGAGCAGTTTGCGGCCCCCGCCGGGGCGGTCGGCGCGCCCGGCGTCGGCGTCCTCGGGCAGCGCCTGGTAGAGCGCGGTCGCCACCACGGCCGCCGCGGCCTCGTTGCCGCTCTCCAGGCGGCGCACCGTGTCGAGGCCGCGCGCCCCGCAGGACAGGCAGCCGCTGGGGCGGCCGTTCCTGCTGCGCAGCTTCCGCACCGCGCGCACGGCACGGCCCGGGCAGCCGGAGACGCAGGCGCGCGCCGCGGTGCCGAGCGCGCCGCAGCCGACGCACAGGTGGTCGTCCTCGGGGGTGGTCCGCGCGACGGGCTCCTCCAGGGTGTCGTCATCGTCGTCGACGGCGATCGGGGAGTCGCCCAGGTGCAGCCACAGGACCTGGTCCTGGGGGCGGCGCTGGGGCAGGAAGCGGACCGCCGCGTCCTCGGCCGCCGTGGTGCCCACCAGGTAGGCGTCGCCGCAGCGTTTGCAGGCGGCGAGCTCGAACGCGGGCGCGTGGCAGTCGGGGCAGTGCTCGTGGCGGGAGAGCCAGACGTGCGGCCCCTTCCCGGACAGGCAGGTGAACGCGCCCTCGGTGGCGCGGGTGAACAGGTGGTAGCGCGCGGAGAGCAGCGGGTTGCCGTCGGGGTCGCGCACCCGGCTGCCCAGGGCGACCAGGGCGGCCAGCGCGGCGGCGGGCCGCACGGTGCCGTCGTGCTCTCCGGCGAAGACCCGCACGGCCAGGTCCTCCAGCGGCTGCGGGCCGCCGTCGGCGAGCAGGGCGCGCAGTTTCCGCATGCGCTGTTCGGCGGCGAGCACCCGGTAGGCGTCGCCGTCGGGGACGCCGTGCCGCCGGGCGGCGGCGACGAGCTCGGCCCCGGGGTCGGCGGCGCGGCCGATCGCCGCGTAGTCGGCGGCCGACAGCGGCCCCCACGGCCGGCCCGGGGCGTCGGTGCGGCGGGCGGCGGTCACCAGGTCCTGCCGGTCGGGGTCGGTCGCGTCCCACTCGAACGGCGCGTCGAAGAACAGCCGGGACGCGAACGTCATCACCGCCTGCGGGTCGTCGCCGACGGTGGCGCTGGTGGCGATGCACTGCAGGCGGCGGCCGGGGGCGACCCGGTCGCGCAGGCGGCGCAGCAGCATCGCCAGTTCGGCGGCCTTGGCCCCGTCGTAGACGTGCGCCTCGTCCAGGGCGACGAACCGCCAGTGCCCGGCGTGCTCGCCCTCGAACAGGTCGAGGTCGGCGGGGCGCAGCAGCAGGTACTCCAGCATCGCGTAGTTGGTGAGCAGCAGGTGCGGCGGCCTGCGCCGCATCTGCTCGCGGCTGATGAGCTCGTTGGGCAGCGGGTCGCGCTGGCCGTGCAGGCGGTGGTAGGAGTCGAGGGCCTGCCGGTCGCTGTCCTTGGTCTCGCCGGTGTAGCGGCCGAAGGTGATGTGCGGGCTGCCGGAGAGCAGTTCCCGCAGCCGTTTGAGCTGGTCGTTGGCGAGCGCGTTCATCGGGTACAGCAGCAGCGCGCGCACGCCCGGCCCGAGCTCGCCGCGCCGGTGCTGCTCCTCCAGCTCGTTGAGGATGGGCAGCAGGAAGCTCTCGGTCTTGCCCGACCCGGTGCCGGTGGCCACCACCAGGTTGCGTCCGGCGCGGGCCTTGCGGATCGCCTGCTCCTGGTGCAGGTAGAGGGGGCGGTCCAGGTGGATCGCGGGGCCGCCGGGCGCGGCGAAGGAGGGCGACAGCACGCCTTCGGCGACCAGTTGGCGCGGGGTGGCGCCGGTCCGGTAGGGCGGGGTGGCCTCCAGCAGCGGCCCCTTGGTCAGCAGCGGGCTGCTGCTGATCTGCTCCTCCAGGGCGTCGGCGAGTCCGCGGTCGCGCAGCGGCAGCAGGGAGCGCAGGTAGCGGCGGTAGCTGTCACTGATCAGGGCGCTGACGCCGATGGGGTCCAGGGTGGTGGTCACGCGGTCGGCTCCTTGAACAGTCGGGCGCGTTCGGTTCCGGCGAGGGTGAGTTCGGCGAGGACGAGGTCGACGGCGGCGAGGTCGGGGGCCGCGGCGGCCAGTTCCGCCCACTCCTGCCGGTAGCGCTCCACCAGCCGTCGGCAGTCGTCCACGTCCCGGGCGGCCAGGCGGGCGGCGGTGGCCAGCGCGGCGGACAGGGCGGGCAGGTCGCGCCAGGACCCGGGCCGGTCGGGGCGGCGGCTGTCGATCAGGGCGCGTGCCGCTGTCCGGTAAGCGTCGGGGAGCCGGTCGCACACCGCGGCGGTCAGCTTCAGGACGGTGGCCGCCCGGGAGCGCACCCTGTGCAGCGCGGTGCTGTTGCGCACCCCGAACAGGGCGAGGGCGGCCTGGGAGCGGTTGTCGGCGTCCAGCAGCGCCCGGGGCACCACTCCGGCGGCCCGCCACGCGGCCCTGACCTGAGCCTCGGGCATGCGGGCGAGGTGTTCGGCGGAGGCGTCGAAGCGGCCGACGCGGGCGTGCGGGTCGGCGTCGCCGGCCAGCAGTTGCGCGGCGGCGGGCCCGCAGCTGTGCTCCAGCTCCTCCAGCAGTTCGGCGTGCTCGGGCCGCTGCCGGGCGGGGTCGGTGGGGATGCGGGGCAGCAGGTCGCTGGTGGCCAGGGCGGCCGCGGCGGGCAGCCGCTGCCACAGCCGGACCGCCTCGTCCACGGTGACCCGGTCGTGCTGGGGTGCGGCGGCCAGGCCGCTGGCGATGAGGGTGCGGACGCTGTCGGCGGGGTCCAGTCCGGCGGAGCCGTGGGCGAGCAGCGCGGTGACGGGGTGTGCGCCGAGGGCGCGGGCACAGGCGTCGACGGCGGCGCGGTCCACGCCGACGGAGACGAGCCGGTCGGCCAGGCCCACGACCCGCCACAGCCGGGCGGCGGTCTCGTCGGTGCCGCGCAGCCGGTCGGCGTCGGCCTCCCCGGCGAGGACCCGGGAGAGCAGCACCTCCTCGGGGTCGTCGGAGTCGGGGACGCCGGGCGCGGGGCAGGTGAGCCGGTTGGCGTCGCGCCGGTCGGGCCAGTCGGGCCACTCCGCCGCCGACCACGGGTCGTCCACGGCCAGCAGCACCTCCAGCGGGCCGCCGTCGCGCAGGTCCTCGGGCAGGGCGATGCGGCCGTCCTTGGACACCGGCACCACCCGGGGCGGCCGCCACGGCGCGCGGTGCGGGTAGAGGGCGGCATCGACCCCGGGCATGCCGGGGAAGTCCGCCAGGACGACGGCGCCGTCCTCCTGGTGCGCCCCGGTGGCCAGGCGGCGCGGGCTGACCACGGCGACGTGCAGGACCCGGTCCCGGTAGGGGGCGGCGATCCGCAGGTGCCGGTGGGCGGCGGCGGTGTCGCCGATCTGGGCGATCGGGTAGCGGACGGTGGCGCCGCCCCGGTGCGCCGCGGGTTCCACCCGCTGCACCACGTCCTCACCGGAGATCACCGACAGCGGCCCGGGCAGCCCGCTGTCCTCCTCGCCTTCGGGGAGGCGCAGCAGCAGGTCGCCGACCCCGGTCACGGTCTCGGTGGCCAGCCGCAGCGGCTGGGGCCGCCACTGGGGGCTGGGGTCGCCGGTGCACAGTACGGCCAGGTGCGGCGGGCGGACGGTGACGGCCAGTTCGGCGGCGGCGGTGCGCAGCCGCGCCGCGAGCGTCGCCTCGCCGGAGCCGAGCCGCTGCGCCTCCGGTTCGACGTCCAGCCCGTCGGGTCCGGCCAGGACGGCGTCCACCGGTTCCAGCCCGGTGGGGGTGAGCGCCCGGAAGGCGGGCTCGTAGCGGGCGGTGAGCCCTTCGGCGACGGTGAGGTGGCGGCGCAGGCCGCGGCCGAGAGGGCCGCGCACGGTGACCAGGAACGAGCCGAGCACGGGGCGGGGCAGGCCCTCCAGCGGGCTGACGCGCTGCCCGCTGCGGCCGGTGGCGCCGGCCAGCAGCCGTCCGGTGTCGGCGTGCAGCACGTCGATGTGCCAGTCCACGGCCTCGCCCTCGGCGTCGGGCAGCACCACCACGGGCAGGTCGGCGTGGACGGGGGAGCCGGACGTGGTCGACACGCCCCGCACGGGAGCGGACTGGTCGAGGTGGGGGCGGGCGCGGCCGTGCACGAGGCGCTCGGGGCAGCCCTCCAGGCCGATCCGGTCGCCGCGGCGCAGGGTCACCCGCAGCAGTGTCCACCCCTCCCAGCCGTAGGGGGTGTCGCCGACCAGGTCGTCGCCGGTGTCGCCGCCGGAGCGCAGCAGGGCCCGGTCGGCGGGGTGCAGCAGCCACAGGCGGCCGGGCGGCAGCGCGAGCCGGGGGTCGAGCGGGTCGCCGTCGTCGGTGAAGACGAGCAGCGGGTCCTCGGGGTCGACCAGCGGCAGGTGTTCGGTGAAGCCGGTGTCGCCGAGTTCCACGCGGACGGTGCGGCTGGGGGCGGGCAGCGGGAACAGGGTGGGGGAGGCGGTGCCCGCGGCGGCGGCCCACCGGCCGTGGCCGCGCACCTGGTACGTGCCGCTGTCGGTGGTGATGCGCCAGCGCACGATGTGGTCGTCGCTGTCGCCGATGACGGGCAGCGCGACGTGCACGCCGTGCGCGTAGGGGTCGAGGCGCAGCCGGGGCCGGGCGCCCCGCTGCCGCCGGGGGCCGCCGGTGGCGGGGCGCGCGACCGGGGTCCCCGACGCGGCGGCCCGTTCCAGGGCCTCGCGGGC